>JAUQYW010000645.1 GCA_030587525.1 Candidatus Sigynarchaeota archaeon
CATGGCAGAAGGGCCAGAAGCTGGCGTTCCCCACCATTTTTTCAGCCGCGAGGAATTGAAAGCGTTGTTGGTCCCTTTAAACGTTATACACTTGATCGAGCGGCAAGACGACGTCTTCGCGAGCGCAACCTCGCAGAGCATACCCAAGAAGACGCTGCCATACCACAACGCGCACTGGATCGCCATCGGGAAAAAACCTTTCCAGCCAAAGAGAAAGTGAATATCGCTCATGGAAATATCGAATGTTGTCCAGAATGCGTGCAATCCAGCCTAGACCGAGCACAACATATTTAAACCTACTCGCCAAGAGATAACCGGCGTGATAGAGATGAAAACGAGCATTCACCCTGTTAATCTTGCGAGTTCAAGCGAGCTCGCTGCAAAGAGGAGTGGACCACCACCGTCGGAAAGAGTATGGGGAAGAGGCTTCCCAGTTCGGCAAGGTATTCAATTCTTCCTGGCCTTGAGCGAGCGCGTCATGCTGCTGGCTAGTGGCCTCATCATCGCAGGATATTTGCTATGCCTAGCACCAGGCGCGTACATCTTCGGGCAGTTCGGGAACGTTCGTAGCCAGGTCGCGGGGAGAATCTGGTTCGAGGTGCTATTCAACGTGATTGGATACAGCTTTGGCGCGACGCAGGTGCGGCATCGGCACGGGAACCTCTTGTTTGCCTACTTGTACTGGGAAACGGAGGATCTTTTCAGGCGCACCATAGTAAATCCGACAAGCTTGACATTGCAGTTTGCCTGGTGGCAAATGATCGTGGTGGTCGGCTGGATAGCCTTCTATATCGCCATAGCTCGTTTCATCGCCATCACGATCCTCCGGATACGAAGCGGCCAAAAATGGAAAGACCGGGTGCGGCACGAGTTCAGAAACATGCGCCGGTGGCAGCGTGGGATAGTTATATCTCTCCTGGTGGGAACAGTTCTCGTCAGTTCCGCATATACCGTGCTGACGAGCAGGTATTATTCAGAGCCCATCCAGGTGCAGCCCAAAGATTACGATATAGAGGTACGCACGTGGGCGGAAATTGACCCGTCATGGTACATGAACAGCTCTTACCCCGAACGTCTCGATCTCGCGGCACAATACGACCGGTGGAATATGACGCTCGAAAACCTGGGTGGATGCTTGCCGGATGCCGACGGGAACTACGAGAGTTATGCTCCTACCCTTAATATGTCCGAAGCACAGGGATTGTCAGACATGCTGGGCTGGTGGAAAGCCAACTATCCCAACGTGCGATTCCGTGCGTCGGCGCCCGGCATCGGGCTGGGATCCGCCGGCGTCTCTGACAGCTCGATCTACACCCCGGCAGCAGTGAAACGGTTCGTGGACGTGTGCCGTCTCTTTCCCGGGAACACGAGTAACGTCGTCGGCGTGTACAGCGATTGGGAAGGGCCTGGTGCCGATGGCCCGCGCGATTCCAACGAAACGCGAACGGGGATGAGCGTGGCCAGGTGGATCGATACCATGGCATACGCGAAATCCTATTTCCCGAACTGGACGTTCGTGTGTTGCGAGGACGGGGACTTGATCATCGACCCGTTCGACGGCGATCCGGACATGCAATACCTGGCCCACAAGAACATCTATAACCCGATATGGGACGAATACACGCCTATGCTTTACCGTTCCACGGATTTCAGCACTGAAAATCCGCACTTCACCAAGTACACGCCTGCAGGGGCAATATTCGATTATGCTAACCTGCAACTCGCTGCCGTGGACGGAAACTCGTCGCGGTGCGGTGCCTATGTTGGTTGCACGGGGTGCGGTCCCTATCTCAACACCAGCATTCCAACAACACCGCGGGGTGCTGAAGACGTCCCGTGGACGAGCATCCCAACGCCATTCGACATCTTCGCCCGCGACGTGCTGATCCTCAAGCATTTCCAGTTCAAGTCGTTCACGATATTCATCTGTAACGAAGAGGTGGACCCGGACAGTGGCCGGCGGTGGGGGTTCTTCCAACAATACGGCCAGGATGCCCTGGATCGATTGATGACGATCGTCAACGGCCCGAACGGGACCATCCCATTTATCATTTACGAGTGGGGCGTGATCGGCGATTTCAGGAATGTCTGGGAAGATTCTGCATCGAATTTCGATCGCCTCGACCACGTGTGGATCATGACCATTTTCTGCGTGGGCTCGCTATCCCTCATGCTCTGGGACTGCTGGGCAAGGCTCCCTTCGGTAGCAAGGCGGATCGCCACGAAGTTCCGTAACTTGCCGGGAAATTATCCCGTTTTCGAGAGCGGATAAATTCAATCAATGCTTTCAATTTCTCGTTTCACCCGAAGCGAAAAATAAAAAAACGCAAGCACCTCTATGTCACTATTGATATAATAGCCACGGGATCACGATTTATTCATCTTTCCAGCCCAATAGTCGCGTGACTTGCTCGACGGCAAGTAATGGTAAAGCTCGGACGCCTCGGGGGGTAAATCCGCTTCGAGATGCGCCGCGAGCATAGCCTTGATTTGGTCCTCGTTGCCCGCGCTTATCTCCATGAACGCGCGCAACGGCATCTGCAAGAAACTCCCTGCGAGGCATTTTTCGGCCTTGTGGATGTGAGCGAGCAATGCCGTGACGAGGGCGGGCACGGCAAATGAGATGTCCTCGTACAAAACTCGCTGGTGATAATCGAAAAAAAAAGCTGCCTTGTACAACAAATCAGCATCGGTGCTTTGCTCGAGCACCATCACGTGGACCTGGCTCTCCTCGAGGAAATGCTTCTTCGCGGCCTCCACCGCTGCGAGCACGTTTTTCACCGCTTTCTTCACTTCCGCGTCGCTCAGCCGTGTCATGGTGATGTCGTCCTCAGACCCGTTCACGAGATAATCATATTCCGTTTCCCAGAGGTACACGCCGCCGCACTCGGGGCAGCGCTTGATGCAGCGATTGGACGACGACGTGCTGTCCGTGAAGTACGGCCACCCGACGATCTCCAGCTTCGCGGTGGCGGCGGGCATGCTGCTGCCTTGGAGATCGCCGCCCTTCCAGAACTCGCCGGTCTTCGGCGGGATGGCGCTGCATATCGAGCACGATGCGCGGGCCTCGGGGGGAGCGAACTTTTTGGCGCGTTTTGCCATTTCCATCACCTTGATGTCTCCCTCGCACCGCCACCTAATCACCATTTCGGGGGTAACAAATTTTAAAGCGACCCGAATTTCCGCGGGGTGCCCATATTCCACGGAACAGAGCTTTGAGGGAAATGCTATCATCCTTGTCTCAACCGGGTCGCTTCGTTTTTTAGCCACTCACCGAATGCCTTTTGATGCGCCAGAGGTACATTT
>JAUQYW010000668.1 GCA_030587525.1 Candidatus Sigynarchaeota archaeon
CGGGGAATTACCGGCGATTGGTCAAGATCGAAGGTGACGAGTACTTGCAAGCGGCCTTGGCAAAGGGCAAGGGTGTTATCATGACCAGCTTGCACATTGGTCAATTCTTTCACGAGGTCGGGGGCCTCGTCCTGGACCCGCGTGGTTACGAGCTCGTGGTCGTCGCTAACATGAAGAACCAAATGATTTTCGAAAACCTCATGCAAATACCACAGTATAAGAGACTCCGGGTCGTTGGCAGTGCAAGTTTCAAGCAGATCAAGGAAAAACTTGCAAACTACTTGAAAATGAACAAGATTGTCTTCTTGATGCACGACATTGCCGGTGCTCACAACTTGAAGGTCCCTTTCTTGCCTGGTGAAAAAGATTTTCTCGTAAATCTCCCGCAAGGCGCCATCGCGCTTCATAAGGCGACGGGCGCTCCCATCCTGCCCGTGTTGACAATTCCCGATGGGCGCTTCACGAAATCGACTTTGAAGTTTTTCGATCCGGCGCCCATTCTCGCAGCCTCGGAACGGCATCGCAATGCGCCCGACAAGGAATTTCACGGTTACTTGAGCATCGAGATTAATATGATCATGTTCCCCTATCTCGTGAATTATTTGCATTGTTGGGAGGAGATCGTCACGATGGGAACGAGAACCTTCGATATCAAGCTCAGGTTCGAGAAAGGGGCAGGATTCGATCAAATCGTGGGAAGCATGCGCGCCTGGGCCCTCGCCCAAATTGAAGGGAGCTTCGAACCCGGGCGAAAAGACGAAGAACTACGCGCCTGGCTCATTCAATCTATGGATTCCGTGCAATCTGCAGCAAAAAAAGAAGAAAGCGGCAAGCAACCCTTCGCCTTGCAATGCAAAGCCTGCATCAATCTCGGCGGTCTCGGGACTTGCGATCAATTGAAAAAAATATACAAGGTGCTCGCGAGCTTGGCATCTCGTGCAAGCCTCGCTTCAACGGCAAGATCCGTGCGTGCAATGATCCCTGCGATCGACGAGTATTATCATACCGTTGTTGAATAATAACCATCCAGGATCCCGAAGGATGCCATCATGCGCCTCGGGTGATTGATGGTGGTGGAAGGTCGATCCTTAGCAAGACCTGGCTTTATGTTCGAGCCGTGAACGCGAATGAGCGCCACGAACTACCTCGAATCATTCGATGTGCGACATCTTGTGCACGATAAGGGCGAGATATTTTATGCCCAACAAAAACCTTTTTATTTAAAACTTAGAGATCATTATTGAAAATCAAATTCTTGCCATTATTCTTTATCATGTCCTCGTGAGCGATGCTCACCCGATCGACATCTAAAGAAAAATTCGAGAAGGAAAGATGATAAAATGGATCCAGCTGATAGTTTTGTACCGAGGCACGTTTTTTTCACGCGGGGAATAGGTCGTGATAAAAACAAACTGATTTCTTTTGAAAAAGCGTTGCGTGCTGCTCGAATCCAGCCGTACAATATCGTCAATGTCTCGTCAATCTTACCTCCCCAAGCAGTTGAACTCTCCATCGACGAGGGCCTCAAGCGATTAAAACCAGGTCAAATCGTGTTTTGCGTCATGAGCAGGGGAGAATCCGATGAATTCAATCGTATGGTTAGCGCATCGATCGGTGCTGCAAAGCCGGCAGATTCATCGCATTATGGATATCTTTCCGAACACCATTCCTTCGGTCAAACCGAACAAGTAGCCGGTGACTACGCGGAGGACCTTGCCGCCGTGATGTTGGCCACGACCCTCGGGATCTCCAGTTTTGACATTGACCATGATTGGGACGCGCGGAAGAACGCGTTCATCATGAGCGGGAAGATCGTTGAGACCAAGAGCATCACCGCGACTGCCGTTGTCGAAAAACAAGAAGAATGGACTTGTGTCGTCGCAGCCGCCGTGTTCACGGATTGAGGACGTAAAAAGATGGAAAAATATCTCGTCAAGAAGATCAAGCCGTTCGACCCGAGCAAGGCAAAGACCGTCGAGGATGTCCTCGTGGGCCTCCAGACGTGTTCCTTTCAAGGGCGCAACCTTGGGCAAGCTTTGGAAGTCTTGACGAGCATGATCACGGACAAGTGCTTCCGGGTCCTCACGCTCGCCGGGGCCATGGTTCCTGCAGGCATGGAAGAGATCATCTGCCAGCTCATCGAGCGCAAGATCGTCCACGCCATCGTTTCGACCGGCGCGAACATCATCCACAGCATCATCAACACGTTAGAACCCAAGGACAAGCAAGTGCATTACATCGGTTCCCCGAGCGTCGATGATCGCGACCTGAACAAGTACCAGATCGACCGCGTGTATGACACCTATTTGCGTGAACCAGATTATTGGAAGTCGGAAGACTTGATCCTTGACAAGCTCGTGAAAGATTTCGGCAAAGACAAGCCAATTATGATGACCGCGTCCGAATTCTTCGCGTGGATGTCGAAATACTTGTCCGGTCGCAGTTTCGTGAAGGTTGCCGCCGATCACGGCGTGTCCGTGTTCAATCCCGCCTTCAGCGACAGCGAGCTTGGCTTGGACGCGGCACGGTTCAGGAAGTTCAGCGGCGTGAAACTCGTCATTGATGACGTCGGTGACATCGATAAGTATGCCGAATTGCTCATGAAGTATAGGAAGTTTGGAACGATCATCCTTGGCGGTGGTGTTCCGAGGAACTGGACCCAGCAGATATTTCCCTACCTGGAAAACATCGCGGAACGGAAGGGTTTGAAAGAGGTGCAAACCTTTACGGGTTTTGATTATTCTGTCCGTTTCCACACGGCAGTCGCGGAAGATGGTGGGCTGAGCGGTTGCACCTTGTCCGAGGGAGTTTCGTGGGGGAAATACCAGCACGACGCGAAATATGCATCCGTTTGGGTCGATTCGACCATTGCATTTCCTATTGTCGTCACGGCACTGTTCCAGCGGCTTGATCGCCTCGGGATCAAGTCGTGACCTTCATCTTTCTGCGTCGTGGTGCCGATTGTGTCATGATGGAGGACAAGACCATGCAAACGGACATCGCAATCATCGGGGCAGGGCCTGGCGGCATGCAGGCAGCGATCGATCTCGGTTCATCGGGGATCGACACCGTCGTGATCGATCCGAACCCCGGTCATCCCGAAGCGCCCGACGGAATCGTCACCATCCCGCGCCGGAGTTATATCTTCGGTCAAGGCAATTGCGGCAACCCCGCGGGGGTTGCAGATTGGAGCGATAAGGCCGAATCTCCGTTGCATGATATGTTGATGGCTGGCCGCAAGACAATCGGAAAGATGCACTGGGACGACTTGCTCGGCTACAATTTCACCCGGAAGGTGTTTTGGGGGCTGATGCTCGACGGGGTGAAGCATGCAGGTGCCAAGGTTATGAGATCGACGGTCACCGATGTTTCCCGGGAACAAGCAGGGATGGTCGTCAAGACGGAGCACGAGGAGATACATGCCAAGGCCGTGATCTACGCGGCTGGCATACGCGGCAACTCGGGCCTCGCCCAAAAGCTTGGACTTGGCGTGCCACCAGCCGTGAACGGCATCTTCGGCGATTACACATACGACGGCGAATGGGAAAGTCCTGAGCTGTGCTTCTTGTTCAACCTGGAGCTGGTGACGGGCTATTTCTGGTGTGCCTATGCCCGGAAAGCCAAGCGCGTTTCGATCGGCATCATGGACGAGTCGAAGCACGCGCCGAAGGATCTCATCTTCCGGTTCGCGAACACGGGCATCATTCCTGAGCTGAAAGGGAATGTCCCGAAGGATCTCGATATCCAAAGCGGGCGCCTCGGCGTTGTCCCGCACTTGAAGGATGCTTGGCCTGTGGCACGCACGGCGCCCCGCGTCATCTCAATCGGGGAAGCGACCGGCCAGATCGGGTCATACATCTATGAGGGCTTGTTTGCGGCACGGTATGAGGGGAAGATCGCGGCCAAGATACTGGTGGACATATCTAAAAACGATGCGTGGGCAGATTACTCGCGATACAAGCGATACGAGGCTGACGTGAAGGTGCTGGACGATTATTTCTTGAAGATGGCCCGGATGCAGCACTATGCTATGTATCACGGCGGCACCAACGGACAAATCGCGCTGGAAGCGTACTTGAAGGCATTCAACGAGCACGACAAGGTCGTCGCCGATGCCATGCGGGTCCAATACCTGGAATTCAGCAACATGGGTCGATTCGAGATTGGATTGTTCGGATCGATCCTTGCGCACGTCCCTTTCTTTGACAAGCTCGCGGTTACGGCATCGCTGGTCGCGGCACGGATGCAAAAATGAATCTAAATTCTCTTTCCCATCCTTCTTATGTTTTTGAACGTGGTTTCACGATGTGACCACAACCCGAACATCGATCTCTACTGAATAAACGGATTTAAATATGCTTGGACCAAGATGGATATCATGTCAGAAAAACCTCCCGCCCCAGCATTCGACCCTCTCGCCGGGTTAGGCAACATTGACAGGTCAAAATGTGGCATTTGTGGTTCGAAACTCACCGGTGCATCTCACCTGGTAAATATCGGTGGACAGATGAAGAGCATCTGTATGGCATGCAGCATGAAGTTGAAAAAGAAAAAATAAGGGACGCACCACTACTATTTTTGTATCGTGAAATTGTGAGCGCATCGACGAACCCGCGATCCTTTCCCTCCAGAATGATCATTTTTTTATGCTTGATGCGGTGATCAGAAGATCATGTCCGAGGAACATGACGAGGTATTCGATAGAGCAAATGCGTTATTTGATCAAGGCAAATATGAGGAAGCCTTGCCCTTGTATGAAGAATTAATCGCCGCAAAAAAGCTGGGTGCCGACCCCCTTTTCTTCAAAGCGGAATGCTTGGCAAATCTCGGGCAGAGTGAAACGCTGTCTCCCGAGGAAAGTCAAAAGCTCGAATCGGAATCTATCACGTGGTATGACAAGGCATTGGATATCGACGATGAAAACGAGCTGATCTGGAACGGCAAGGGAAATGCCCTCTATCATCTCGGCGATTATACCAAGGCGCGAGTATGCTTCGAGTGTGCATACGACATCGATCCCGAGAACATCGACTACGCGTTCTCGATCACCGAGACTTGCTTGCTCACCGGCGATTTTCAAGAGGCGTCGAACCTGGCTCAGGACGCATTGGACACCGCCGAGGGAACCGATGACGTTGCTGTTGCCTGGGCATTTTGCATCTTGCTCTTTTTCCTCGAGAAAAAGCTCGTGAACGCGCTGGATACGCTGGACCAGTTCATTGCCTATTTCCAGGGCATCGAGAGCGATTCCGATCCCGACAATGACTTTCGCGGGGTCGACTACGACTTTTGCGGCATGGAGAAGGCCATGGTGAGCAGCTTGAGCGGCGCGAGTATGGAAATCGTCGCCGGGATCATCAATTACTTGAAAGGAGAGATCTCACTTGACCGGCTTGTCGAAATCCAGGCCTCCGAAAAAGACAAGGTCACCTTCGATGACGTCCACGTGAAGGCGCTCGAACCGCAAGAGAAATCTCCAGAGGCATATCCCGACATGAGAGAAATCGCAGATCCAAGGGAGCGCGAGAGCATTGAATCCATTGATAGTCTTGTTGATGAATTCGGTGACAACGTGGGATTTGAATCCTTTGCATTTCTCTTCGAAAATTATGATTGGAATGTCGACAAGGGACCTGCACCATTCCTTGAAGAGCTCGTGCACCGGTTCTTCATCGAGATCGACAACGGTCACGTGAAGCGGCTCTCCATCGAAATTAACCAGATGATGAGCGCGCTGCTCGAACGCAAAAAGCCACAAGCGCCCATCACGTCCATCTTCCAGTTCCTCGGGGAAATGCTTTATTGCCCGCAGATCGAGGAGATCTACATCACCAGTATGGGTCTCCCCGCTATCTTGGAATTCATGCGCGGTGCTTCCTTCGGCAAGGGACGGGAAATCACCCTCTTCGTGAATGCCGATGTCATTCCCGGCCAGCAAGAAGATCTCCTTCCCCTCGACAAGGTGACGGAAATCTCCGAGATCGATGAAATCCCCGTTGATTATCAGGCTGAAGGGAAAAAGATCGTCGGATCCATGACGTGGACTGCAAAAAGGTAGAAATCCCCTCCTTTTCCCTCGTATTTTTCCTGGTTGCCGTGGTTCGAGCAGGAACCTTGCTATTTTTTATGGTGCAAGAGCCATTGATTTTTAAGACAGAACTCCCATCAGAGGTTTGATCGGCGATGTCGGGAAGCTTTTCGATGGCAACACCAGTGCCATTCACGGTCTCTACACTCTCGGGAGGCCGCGTTCGCATTGAAAAGCGAAGCCAGGAAAGCGATGCGACTTGTTGCTTGTACTTGGCGTTGATTCTTTCACTTGTCGTGGCTGTGCCTCTCGGGTTCACGATACCACCCGGCGCAACGGTTGCAATCGTCATCATCCTCCTCTTTTTCGTGTGTACCCCCATTTACACGCTGAAAAAGCAATGGTTAATCGAGATTGACAACGCTCACGACACGCTGTACATCATTCGCTGGCACAAATTCAACGCGCAGCAGAAACACACAATCTCGATCAACTATGCCATTATCAAGGAGATCGTGTCGGAAACCTCGGAAACCGGCTCGAAGCGGCGATTTATGGTCGTCACGACCGCCGGTGCTCGGCACTTGTTGTATGCCAGCATGAACATGAACCACGCCAATAAATTCATCGATGAATTTATGCGGGCGATCCGCCTCCCGCAGGCTTCCCAGAGCGCGTCTGTGGCCATTCGGCCTCCATCAAATCCCGTGCCAACAAGTTCCCCATCAACTCCAACAGGTATTCGACCATTGACCGCTGCTGACTACATTGCGAGAGACTTCGCGCCTAGTGTTAACGACGACGTTGACGATGTCGACGATGACACCGGGCCAGGCCACACGGCTACAATTTATCCGCAAGCACCGCCACCTCCATCAAGCACGGTAAAACTACCCGCTGAACCATCGCGCGCCCCCGCGCCTCCCGCGAGCGATGCCGGAAAGACCCAAGTCCAGCAATCGCTCGAGGAAATAGCACGGAAGAAGCATGATATGCTTGCCCGCATGTACGAGCCCCAAACCACCTCCGAGTTACAAGCAAAGGCACGCGAGGCAGGAAACGTTCCAGAAGCAAGCAAGGAAAAACAGCGCCGGGCATCGGAGCACTTGAGGAACGTCGAGGGCGTGGATGCGGTTTATGAAAGGAGTAACTTGGCAGGAGCGATATACCCCCACGAGCCTTCCGATGCAGAGAAATCGCAAATGCCCGCTGGAATGGCACGCGATTCGTTGGACGGCGGGAAATCTCCGAAGAAGAAAGAGGAGGAAGAGGAGGCCATCGTGCGGCAAGTCGACAAGAAGGTCGAGAAAGAGCTGGCCGTGCAAAAGGTGAAGCAATTTTGCATCGTTTGCAACGTCGCGCTCAAGGGAACCGCGTATATCTGTCCCACGTGCGACACCAAGTATTGCATCCGCTGTGCAAAAGCTTTATCCGAGCGGAAAGAGCGGTGTTGGACCTGCCGGAAACCCATCAAGGTCTAAATCTTTGGCTTTTTCGCAGATTTCTTTTTTTCAACCAGCGCTAGTACGATGAAGAGCAAGATGGCTATAGCGGTCACAACGAGGGAGATAGCGTAGAAGAATTGGTAACCAGGGATAGTGTTAGCCACGGCACCGAGCATCCCCGCCACGAGCATGCCCACGATGCCGCCCGTGAAACTGCCTAGCGAATTGAAGCTGTCGTGGAGCGTCATACCCAGCGCCTTGTGATCCTTCGCGATCTCGTTCGTGAGTGCATAGGTCTTCGCGGGAAAGGAGATGCCGAAGGGGTTGAGTACTTGGACCAGTATGATATAGGCTGCATATTCGGGACTGGCCACGAGAAAATACACGATGAACTTTATCTCTTGGAACAAGTAGGAGGCCAAGATGAGCACTTTCCAATCGTATTTCTTCACGAGGTGGCTCGAAAGGTAAAATAACGGCACTTCCGAGGTGGCCCAGATGAACGCCAGTATCCCGTAGAAGAATTCACCCTCGCCGAGCGCGTTCAAGTATTTTGAAAACGGGTTCGATTGGATGGCTGACGCGACGGATGACAAGAACGACGTGCTCGTCAGCATCAAGAACGCGATCGACAGGTAAAACCGTGATCCCGTTGCTGCAAGGCCTTGGTTTTGCTGCGCAAGCGCTGTCGCGTTCTGGCGCTGGTAGCCCTTTAAGATGATCGACAAGAAAATGGTCGTTGCCAGCACCCCGGCGCCGGAAATGCAATACATGACCGTGTACCCGAAAAATGGATTCCCGTTTATGCCGTTCAAGGTCTCTATGCCAAGCCCGCCGAACGGCGCCGTCCACGCGAACCCGATCGACCCGAACAGCCGGTACTTCGCGAATTCCCGGGACTTGTTAAACGAGAGGAACGCCTTGGACGACGGGTCCAGTGCCCGCTGCCGCTGATCGATGATCTCGTAGACGATGACGTTCGCCGTCGATTCCCCGGAGATGAGGCCGTTGAGGACCGTGGTGAACACGATGACCTCGAAGCGCTGGAAGAAAGCTATCAAGAATGTCGACGCGGCATAAAAGAGCTTGGCAAGAATGATGAACGTGAACCGTTCCCCCTTCTTGTCTGATTTTCGCGACACGAGGTTCTGCGCGATCAGCACCGTGATCACGGACAGCACTGATAAGAAGAAAAAGTATTCAACGGGAAGTCCCATCTTTGCCATGAGCATGCCGTTGAAATTCATCCCGATGACCGAGAAACCGTAATCCATATACGCCTCGATTTTCATCAAGAACAGTCGTTTCTCTGGCGATAATGATTGGGTCAGCGGAAAGGGTTTCATGATCGGGGATCACGGCAATCCATGGCGTGCCCCCAAAAGTCTTAATGGAAGATCCGTCCACCTTCTTCTCTTTTGAAATCGGATCCAAGACGAAAACATAATGGAAAAGTGGAGATCTATTTCGAGCATAAAACGTGGCTTCCGTGTTCAAAGGCAAGTAAAACCTTTTATTTTGCTTGCCGGTAGATAAATTGAGTGGCTTTGTTTTTACTAGGTGAATACTATGCACTTGTGTGGGAAAATTATTCGAAAAAATGGAGCTAGGATAAGCTTGATCATGCTCTTCGTCCTCGCGTGCACCGCCATGTCCTTGGCCGTGCATCAATCAAGGCTTCCAACTTCTGCCCGGGATGATGCAAGGATACGGGATTCGAGCGCTGGGCGATATTATGCAAACGGCGAGGTTTTATTCTGGCAAGGGATAGGTGATGGAGTTCCTACTTGCATCCAAGGAATAAATAGCCAGAACGGCCAGACCGCGACGACAGATATCTTGATGATGGGAAATAGCGGTTTCGGAAGTATGCGCGGCGTTATGGGCTATAACGCGTCAATTTTTCCCCAATGGGGCATGATCCAGAGCGATGATGACGACCTAGTCGTCGACATGGTAAAATTCGAGGACCCGAATGATCATAACATGGATATCATCTATGCTGAACGAAACGAGGATGCTGGCGAATACAGTCGATTTGTCCGGTTACGAGGCGTTAACCCGTCTTACACGGGTGATGGGGTAGAGATTTACCCGGAAAACACCTGGACATTGACGGGACAGAATGAAGATGCCCCGGAGAGCATGTGTGTCGGAAACTTTGACAACGATGCAGCACCGGAGATGGCAGCGGTGGCATCGGGCGGGCATGTGTATAACATTGCAAACGTCGGCATCAGCAGCTTCGGCATCTGGCACGATTACGACTACCCATGGACAGTCTCTTCATGGTGGGAGAATCTCCGGTATCGCAAGGACTTGATCACGCCGATCGATGCCTTGACAAGCCAACATGTATGGCAAGACATCATCGTCGGACACATCAAGAACGTGACGGCGTTGTCAACTAACACGTCGAATCAAGTCATCTGGGAGCGGGAATTTTCCAACTCGTATATTGAAAGCGTTGTGGTTTTTCCGGATATCACCGGCGACGGGAAGCAAGAGGTAATCGCGGCAACCTCCAATGCGTTGTATTTGCTCAACGGAGCGACAGGGGCTATAATCGCGAGCTTCACTGGTCTTGGCAATCACTTCAGGATGGCTGCTCCGATAAATGATATTAACGGTGACGGCGTGCCAGACATCATAACAGGGAATTCGCAAGGCCGTATCCTCATTCTTGACGCGAACTCGACGTCTCCAACGTTCCAGAAGGTCATTAACGGCACGTCATTCCGGAATGCTCAGCAGATCTGGAGCATTTTAAATATCGGGGACGTGGATGGTGATACAAAACCCGATTTTGCCATTGGTGGAAGCGGGATGGTTGGCGTGCTGTACGGCAATAACGCTACATGGCGATGGGTTCTTGGTGTTAATGAAGGGTATTGGAATGGAGCGAATTCGTTAAATGTCTATGACATCACCTTGCTCGACGATCGTGATAATGATGGCGTCAATGACTTCGCTGTCGCGAGCGGTGTCGACGGTTACGGTGGGATCTTCATTTATTCGAGCAAGGGGAGCGGGCAATACTATGATGAGAACATTCATGGATGGGGTAGTATCAACCTAAATTGCACCGCTGACGTGAATTACACCTTCCAGTTCCAGCTTGATGTCACGCAAGATGAGAACCTCTCCTGCACGGCAAACATCACGATCGATGGCACGGCGCATCCCATGACTCAATCCACAGTTAGTTGGTGGAGCACGGGGAATGAATTCGTTTATTCGACAAGTTTACTAGCAGGAATCCATAACTATAGTTTCAATGTCGCCGATGTCAACCTCGTGACATGGTCTTCGGGTCTCCGTAATGGTCCACAAGTAGGAGGAGACTGCAATCCGACAACACCACCCAATCCTTTTCTTGATCCTGCCACGATCACCGTTATTGGTATAGCGGGTGGTGGAATAGCTGTTGTTGGCATCGCTTGTGGTGTAATCCGTGCAAGAAGGCATTAATACTACTTTTTTTTCTATAAAGAAAGACTTCCACACTTTTTTCAATTATTCACGTTGATATGGGCGATTTTTGCTGGTGGAAAGCCATTAAAATTAGATGCAGATGCATTCGTGTATGCCCCCGTGTAGTCAGAATAGACGAGATCCCCGATCGCGAGATCCGGGAGCAATTCATCACGCGAAATGGTATCCAGCGCGTCGCATGTCGGCCCGGCAACGACACTCGGCACCGCTTTACCATTGTGGAAAGCCTTGAAATGATATTGGATGTGATCATAGATGAAGCCCGAGAACGTGTGGTATACGCCATCATTTATGTAGTAATAGGGCTTTCCATCTCGTATTGATTTACCAATGACCGAGGCGATGGATGTTGCCGCTGTCGCGACGAAATAGCGTCCCGGCTCGGCGACGATGCTAATGGTATCTGAGGGGAAATACTTGTCAATGAGCGAGTTTATCATCGCCGCGTATGCCGCGAAAGGCTGGATGCCCGGGCTGTACGGCGCGGGAAAGCCGCCACCGATATCGAGCAAAGAAAGCTCGTGTCCTGCATGCTTTGCATCGTCGAAGACCTGGCGCGCCCTTTCAAAGGCGGCCACGAAGTTATGCGGGTCCTCGCATTGACTTCCCACGTGGAAGCTCACGCCGATGACATGCAAGTGCAATTGGTCCGCATGCTTCAAGAGAGATTGACAGTCCTCGTACCGCGCGCCGAATTTGGACGACAATTCCACGACGGAACCATGGTTCGGGACATCGATACGCAAAATCAATGGCAAGTTGTTGCAATGGGCGGCGATCTTGTCAAGCTCGGCGGGATTGTCGAAGGTCATGGGGATCGAGTACTCCCGCATCTTGTCCAAGGATTCTATGTTTTTGATGGTATTGGCGTAGATCACCTTGGAATTTAAGAATCGCCATTTTTGGCTCTTATTACCTTGCAACGCGCGGCGAAGGATCGTAAATTCCTCCCACGAAGCGATGTCGAATCCCGATCCCTCGCGGGCAAGCGTGCGGGCAATCTGCACCTCTGGATTGGCCTTGATCGCGAAGTATGGAAATACACGAGGCAACATGCGCCGGAAGTCCTGGAAGTTCTGTCGTATTCTCGCGTGATCGATGACCATCAAGGGGGTCCCCTTGATCAATGCAAGGTCGTGTAATTCCGTGTTATTCATGGCTGGACTTTTTTATATGGTTTTTCGAATACATAGATTTTAATGTATTTAACTTTAGTCCTTTGTTTTCGCAATAATAGCTATGGAAAGAACTAGAGCGGCATATAGCCGTTAGGCTTCTCGTGCCACGGGCTATATCTATTCGGCTTCTCGTGCCACGGGATATACCTATTAGGCTTCTCGTGCCACGGGCTATATCCATTTATGAAGGCTGATTTTTTATATACGCATCGATCAACCGGTTCACGAGCGCTGGCTTGTCCTGGTGAACGAAATGCCCCGCATTGACATAGCTAATCTTATATCCCGCACTGCAAACCTTGGGAAAGCGGGTCGTCAGCGAGGTTTGCAGAGCGATGTCTTCCACGCCCCAGATCACGAAGACCGGGCAGCGAATATCGACGGATTCCATGTTCCCGCTCAAGAGCCGCGGTAAAAAACGGCGGAACGCACAGCGATAATAATTGATGGCCGATCGCAGCGTTCTAATTTGCCCCAAGCCATCGCGGTATATGGCAAGCTCTTGCGGGGTGATCGAGGGGATCATGTAGGAAAGCATCCGAGCCAGCATGTTGGCATTGTTTAGGGTGAGTACGCGTTCAGGTAGCCACGGCACCTGGAACAGATAGATGTAATAGGAGCTTTTCAATTGGCGAGCATTTTTCAGCTGCTCTGCCATAAGCAGCTGCACAGGCGGGCAGTTCAAAATGATCAAGCTATCCAGACAGTTCGGATGCCGATTTGCAAATTCCCATGCAACCGCGCCGCCCCAGTCGTGGCCCGCGAGCACGAACTTATGCAAGCCCAGATGATCCGCGAGTTTTTTCACGTCGAGAACAAGGAAATCTACGGAATAATCGGAAACACGGGCGGGCTTGCCCGACAAATTGCATCCTCGCTGATCGATGGCAATGACGTGGTAATCACCGGCAAAGAAAGGAATCTGGTGCCGCCAGCTGAACCAGAAATCGGGAAAGCCGTGCAAAAACACGATCGATCTCTCGTTATTCCACCCCGCTTCGACGTAGTGGAGCTTGGTTCCGCCGACGTCGGCGAATCCGTGGCGGATGATGCCGTTCAAGTTCTGCATAGTTGAATCTTGAAGCGCCCGCGTATAAATAAGCGTGTGTCCAAGTATTAACTAATAGATCAACATGGAACGTGTCGTGACATGCCAATCGGTAAAGGGTTCCCCCCGCGAAAAAAGGAACGAGCTGAGAGCAATCCCGCGAATGCCCGTGTCAAGCACAGCGGGACATACATCGAATGCGCAGCTCTCAAGGAGCAAGTCGGGGTCGTCGTGGAACAAACGAGGGGAATGACCTTGTACACGATCGACATGCTCCGGCACGAGGGAATCTTCCACGATGCGTTCACGTTCCAGGCCTTCTTTAAGCTGACGAAATGGCCCCGGCTCATCATCTTAATTGGCCCGGCAAAGTTGGATGCGCGCCAAGCGTCCCGGATCAAGGATCACGTCAAGGCTGGCAACGGTCTCATCGTCGTGGGCATGATCGAAGCGCTTGAAGATGTTCTCGGGATCATGTACAAGATTCCCGTGTTTTCCTTTCCCGTGGGCGGCATCCGGGACAATTCCATCGGGGAAGGATATTTACAGCTCAAGGACGAGAGCTTTGCCAAGCAATATCCAAGCACGTGGTTTCCCCTCCATGGTTTTGGGTGTGCTCCTGTTCTCGTCGATGGTGCGAGCGTCATCGCGGACTACGAGACCGTGCACGAGAGCGGGGAGCGATGGGCAGCCATTACGAGCATCGAAGTCGCATCTGGCGTCGCGATCCAGATAGGCATCGAACTTGCCAAGACGATTCGCCACGTGCAAGAAGGCCGGTATGTCGACAAGGATGGCATACCCCCGCCAGACGGCATGGCCCCGATCGATGATGGTATCTTGAAATGCGAGGATGGTCTCGTCCTCGATTGGACCCGGGATAGACGCGCCGTTTCACCTTCATCCCACGTGCCGGCTTTCACGATACCTGTAGCCGATGCATGGCGTAAGTTATTCGTGGCGTGCATCGAGCAAATTGCCGATAAATGCAAAATTCCTTTGAAACGCTGCTGGTACTGGCCCACGGGTGCCGAATTCGTTACCTTGCTCAGCCACGACAGCGACGGGAACTCCGAGGAGATGGCAAGCCATCTCCTTGCCGAGATCGGCAAGGCCGGAATCAAGACGACGTGGTGCCTGGAAGCCCCAGGCTACTCCCCTGGCACGTGCGCGAAGATTTTACAGGCAGGCCACGAGCTGGCCCTCCATTTCGATGCCATTGCCTATCCCGGGGGCAAGCAACATGACGAGATCGGCATGGCTGCCTTGTTTTCGCGTGAGATGCTTGAACGACAGTTGAACGGCGTTATAGATCACTCGGGGTATCATGATATTTACAGCAACAAGAACCACTACACGCGCTGGTCGGGACGGGTGCAGTTCTTCGAATGGTGCGAGCAACTCGGCATCCGCGTGGATCAATCGAAGGGCCCGAGCAAATGCGGCACCTTCGGCTTTCCGTTCGGGACATGCCACCCGTGGCAGGCGATGAACGGCGCCGGCGAGTTGATCGGGTGCCTGGAAATCGGATTCCAGAGCCAGGATTTCGGTCTCCAAGGTCCGCCGGACACCATCGACGACCTCCTGGTCGCCGTCAAACAAGCGAACGGCGTCGCGCACGTTATATTCCACCCTGCACATTCCAAGAGACCCGATGTCAACAAGGCGATGCACGAGTTCATCAACAAGGCACGGCAGATGGGTGCAATATTTCTCACTAGCAAAGAAATCGGGGAATGGACATTCGAGCGGAAACACATGGTCGCGGCGGGGCTCGTGACGTTGAAGGACGCGGTCATCCAGGTCCGCGAGCGATCCACATGGTTAAATCTGCCTGGCCCCTCTCCTTTACTGGGCAGCGAGCAATAGCACAAAGGATTGGTCTAATGTTCAAGAAAAAACCTGCAGGCGAGTTCAAGAAATTCGGGGAATCCGAAAAGAAATACCTTGGCGAGGTCATCGATTCCGGCGAGCTGTTCTACGTGAACGGCGACAAGACCAAGAAATTCTGTGCCAAGGTGAGGGATTATTTTGACGTGA
>JAUQYW010000682.1 GCA_030587525.1 Candidatus Sigynarchaeota archaeon
GGAAAATAGTGCTAGGGGGTGCGGGAGGCGTAGGAAAGACCTCGCTATTGCACAGATACTTAACAAGAAGTTTTGACGAAAAATCAAAAATGACGATCGGCTGCCAATTCCACAATCAAACCCTCGAACGCCAAAACCGGAAGATTTCGATGGTCATGTGGGACCTGGGCGGTCAATCGCGGTTCCGGTTCATCCAGCCAGAGTATGTCAAGGGCGCCGTTGGGGCCTTTATACTGTTTGATTTGTCCGATCCCGTCACGTTCTCCAATGTCGCGGACGAGTGGATACCGCTTCTACGAAATAACGCAAACCCAACCATCCCGATCGTGCTCGTGGGTTCGAAGATGGACCTCGTGGACGAGGCAATGCTAGCGAGAATGACGGCCAGTGCCCAAGAGCTCGTCAAGCAATACAATTTAACCGCGTTTATCGCGACGTCGGCGAAATGGGGCATCAATATCGACGAGACGATCCTCTACCTGGTCGACGTGCTCATCTGGCAGGCATTCCAATCCGAGGAAGGGACGGGTACCACCCAGTCCAGCGCGTGAAAGGTTTTTCATTCACCTCGTTTTTTTCCATGTTATTAGGATTCGTTTCATCTTCCTATTGTCCACTTCTAGACACCTAGATCGAGGCAAGAGCCGTGCCCGGCGACGCAGATATTTTTCTCCGCATCAACGATTGGAGCGAACGCCTTGCCGAGGAGTTGCCCGCGCTCGAGAACGTGATCCGCTTGCATGCGGGCAAGGGCAAGTTACAAATATTGGACCTGGGTTGCGGTACCGGGCAGCATTTGCAGGTTTTAGCGAAGAATCATCCCGAGCACGCGTTTTTCGGCCTGGACAAGGACGCGGATAGGGTGAAACGTGCCCGCGCTTCGGCCACGCGGGAGGGACTGGCGATCACGTTCGTCGAGGGCGATTTCCCGGTATGGCTGGGGCAACACGCGGGGGAACTCGGCAAGTATGACATCATCTACGCGATAGGCAATTCCATCGCGTTGATCTGGGATACCGGTGGCGTGGACGCCACGATCGCGGCAATATCGAGTATGCTAGCTCCCGGCGGGTACTTATACTTCCAGATCCAGAACAACGAGCACCCCAAGCGCGGGTACGCGGCCTCTCGGGTTGTACAGCTGGACAACGACGTGGAAGCATTCACGGTCAAGCATTACATGCCAGATACAACGCACCGGGCCATGATCGTGGAGTTCTTGACCTTCAGGCGCGGCCCCGGCGACCTGAAATACGGGATCGAGGCCGAATCGTATGGCTGGCCGCTCGTACCGCTTGCGGACATCAAGGCGTCGCTCGCGCGGCACGGGTTCGCCCGCGTGGAGGCGTGGTCGGATCATGCACGCGGCCCCTTCGACCCGGCGACTAGCAACGACCTCGTGGTGCTGGCAAAGAAAGGCCTGGGCGAGTCGATCTTGTGCGACGGGAAAGGCATGCGCGTCCCGCGCAAGAACTAAATCCCGGGAAATTGCAATAAATCAGTAAAAATTCGTTCATCCAAGCTCGTCGTTTGGCAAGAAGGCAATCTTCTTCTGGGGCGCGTTGTCATAGGCGAGCACGGCGCCGGTGATCTCGGGCAAGCCTTCATCGGTCTCCGAATAATACACGGTAAAGGTGAGCCAGTACTTCTTGTTCCCGTCGGGCTTGGTGGCCGCGGGTTTCACCTTTCCCTTGCTGCCTTTCTTGACGTCGGCCTTATGCTCGCCCTCGGCATCATCCTCGTCATCCTTGCAACTTTCACCCTCGTCACCCGCTTCATCATCGTCGATGGACTTCGGCTTGGCGATCTGCACCTTGAGCATCTGCTTGCCCTTCACCTGTCCGGCCTCGCTCCTCGATAAGTCGGTCACGATCATATCATACACCTCGTCTTCGATGGTCTCGTCTTTACTTGCATCATCCTCGGAGACCTGGTCATCGGTCGACTTGCCGCCAGCGGCATCGCCTTCTGCAGCATTGTCCTTGCCCTCTTTAACGGCCTCTTTGCTGTCCCCGGCGCTTTCTTCCTTTGCTTCGTCGTCCCCGTCACTTTCCTCGGTTACTTCTCCATTATCATCGACCTGGAAGAATTGAAAGCACCGCATGCCCAGGACCCGGAAGGAATCCTCGCCAATGATGAGGTCGATCTCAATTTCATCGGTATCGACAACGGCAGGCATGATCGCTATTTTTTCCTTGAACGTCTTTTCGTAATAGTCGTAGACACGCCTCGAATCCTCGAGCTCGTCAACAATGTTGTCCTTATCGTCCTTGACCATGATCGTGGCACTTTTCGGGGGTGTTTTTCCCTCCGTCAATGCATTCTCGACCTCGGACATTAAATAGATTCACGGGCGCTGGAAGGGCCGGGGGGCATTTCAGCGAGCGCTGCCCTTTCTTGCCCGTGACAGCTCGTGATCCCGTGAACGAGCAATTATTACCGATCAAACTCCACGAAAGGACGAAAAAAAGCTCGGTCTTCCCGTATCGCACGTTGCGAGAAAATGTCCGCGAAACCGGGACTGCCCGGGAACCGACGAGCCACCGGGACCCAGCATATTCCCCGCGTGATGCAAGGATGATCCGAATACCTTAATATCGGGAATAAGAGACTATTATTAACAACTTTTAAATGATGATATAACGGTCTATTAAGAGACTATCAACAAACGAAAGAAGATGAGATCATGCCGTTCAATTTGAAGAATATTGGCGCAATTTTCAAGAAAAAACCTTTGACCCCTGAGGAGGAAGCAGCGAAGAAAGCTGCCGACGAGAAGAAGGCAGCTGAAAAGGCCGAGGCTGACAAGAAGAAGGCAGCTGAAAAGGCCGAGGCTGACAAGAAGAAGGCCGCTGAAAAGGCCGAGGCTGACAAGAAGAAGGCCGAAGATGCGAAGAAGAAAGAGGCTGAAAAGGCCGAGGCTGACAAGAAGAAGGCAGCTGAAAAGGTCGAGGCTGACAAGAAGAAGGCAGCTGAAAAGGCCGAGGCTGACAAGAAGAAGGCCGAGGATGCAAAGAAGGCTGAGGAAGCGAAAAAGAAAGAGGCCGAAAAAACCGAGGCGGATAAGAAGAAGGCCGATGCGGACAAGAAAGCCAAGGACGATGCGGACAAGAAAGCCAAGGACGAGGCTGCAAAGAAGGCAGAAGTGACTAAGAAGCCTGCAGAAGAAAAGCCCGCGGATAAACCTGCCAAGAAACCCGCTGCCGAAGCAAAGCCCGCGGAGAAACCTGCCAAGAAACCCGCTGAAAAACCTGCTGCCGAGAAAAAAGAAACGGTGGCTGCAAAACCAGCGAAGGCTGCTGCTGAAAAACCTGCTGCTGCAAAGCCAGCGAAAGCTGCTGCTGAAAAACCAGCAGCAGGAAAGAAAAAGAAGTAAACCTTTCAATCTTTCTTAATTTACCTTCATTTTTCATTTTTTCTCGAATTTCAATCTTCAAATCTTGGATACAATAGTTATTCCACGCAAATATCCCGTAAGATAAAAAAAAGATTACTTCACGACGATCTTGTTCTTGAGCGCTTCGAGTTCCTTCTTGGCAGACTTGATCTGCTGCATCAACTCGAAGGCCTCGTTGTATTCCTTGTCCTTCGCCATTTGCGCATGTCGTTCTTCCAATTGCTTGATATGACGCTCCAGAAACTCGGTATCTGCATGTTCGCACACGACGCCTTCGTGATCGATGCGCTCGATGCTCCGCACGCGCAAATTGCTGTCCACGAACACCAAGAATTTGTGCTCGCACGGGCCTTTCACCAGGATGCGTGCCATACCGTCGGTCACCTTCTCGATGACCGACGTGCTGAAGTGACACTTGTAGGCAGCGTGGCACACGGGGCACGAGATATAGGCCGGCCTCGACGAGATTTCATCGCCTTTCCCTTTCGGGCCCGTGATCTGCTTCGCCGTGAGACCTACTTGCCCCGCACCCGCGCGGGGTGCGGTCATGGCCCTTTCAGCCAGTTTTTCCTCGATGTGGCCCATGCTAGCGCCTCTGGACGGCTCGCCGGCTGCCGTTTCGCCGCTGGTACTCGTAACGGATTCGGCATCCGGACTTTCGGGGGTCGATGATCCTGGTTCCTTTCCCACGGATTAACCAGGGTCACACTCCTATTTATAATATTCGTGTCGCCGACTCATAAATGCATATCATCCAGAAATGGAAACGAAATTAGCGTGCCTAAAAACGCCGGATCCGTGAAAAAAAGATGGGTTTATGGCAAATATTCACAGGGACTAAATGATATTGTTCTGCGCCTTGAAAATATCATCGTTGATCATGAACGCCGCGCTTTTTATGTCCGGTGCCTTGTCAGGAAGCCCTTCACGCACTTCTGCGTAAGGTTCACGAGCACCACGTCGCACATCATGAACTTGTGCTGCTCAACGTGGATCGGGATGTTCTGGCAGATATTGAAATCATTAAAAAGTTATATGCTAGCGACGCGAATAATGACGCATGGTCGTGCATTTTGCCTTTCTTTTGCACGTATATCAGCCTCCAACGCAAATCCCAAGCGTAATAAGACAGATCACGAGTGAATGTTACCGGCCACTTATTGATGCAATAAAAATGCATCCCGGCGTGAAGATCACGCTTAATATTAACGGAACACTCACGGAACAATTGCATGATTATGGATTCAATGATGTGATAGAAGGCATCGCAGAGCTGGGCAACAAGGGACAAATTGAGTTCACGGGCAGTGCTAAATTTCATCCATTGCTTCCCTTGATCCCAGAGCCTGAAATTATACGCCAGATCGAGCTCAACAATGCAACCAACAAGTTTTTCTTCGGTAAAGCGTACCGCCCGCGAGGATTCTTCCCGCCAGAGATGGCCGTTTCGGATGACATCTACGGCCCTGTGAAAAACCTCGGGTTTGATTGGATGATTATGGGGGGCATCGCGAACACGGTGCAATGGCCAACAAGAACGTTCACCCACCACCCAAACGGCCTCATCCTTGCGTTCCGCGACGACTTGATCTCGATCGATTGCGCGTTTGATAAGGTCAACAACGTGGAGGCATTCGCAAACCGGTTAAAATACCAGGACTCGAAGAAAGATTATTACGTGATCCTGGCCATGGATGGCGAGACGTTTGGCCACCACATCAAGCACGCATTCAGGAATTTTCTCGTTCCCTTGTTCGATAATCTTCCTCACCGCGACGACATCAAGCTCTGCACGGTGTCTGAAATCATAGCGAAATATCCGCGTGGCGATGTACAGGTGCCTCGCGCATCGTCATGGTCGACCATGTCGTACGACCTGCAGCGAGACATACCTTACCCGCTCTGGTTCGATCCTAGCAACGTAGTTCACGTCGAGCAATATCGCTTCATGATGTTTGCTGTCGTGCTCGTGAACCTCGCGCAAAAGTTTCAAGAGAGTATGAATGATGAAAAACGTGAAAGCTTGAAAAATGCTCGAAACTTTCTGGATAGAGCGATTTATTCTTGTCAGACATGGTGGGCTTCCAAAAGGCCGTGGTATTCCAGGGATATGATAATTCGAGGGCTAAACGAGCTGCTCTTGGCTGCGGTAAACGCGCGAGCTTGCATTCCAGACAATGCTACCGAAATAAAGGATGCCGCGCTCTTGATCATGGATGCCATGTTGAAATCGCAAAATGCAATAATTCTAGCGTTGTGACCGTACTTGGTTTGCCAAATCCCACGGTAAGTCAGCACTTGCATCATCCGACAGCGAACGGCGAGGTTATCCACGATAAAAAGCTGAAAATTTCAACGATCCATCGTGGCTTTTGGAATAATTTTTCGTCAAGGCGGCGCTCGTTCATAATGCCCCGGCAACGACCAGGGCGGCGAAGTTTCTATAGGAAGATTCAAGAAATATACCTTTTTAAACCGACATGTGTTGTATCAATTATTATTTTGCATATAAAATCGTTAACTCCAGGTTGAAAAGACGTGGAACAAATCATCTTGACCTCCGATCTTGGCAGCCGCCTCGTGATCAAGGCGGAAAGCAGCGTCGATGACCATTTCGTGCTCCTAATCAACGATCTTGGGTATCATTTGCCAGCAGAAGCGGCAAATGGCCTTGTAAATTTGTTGAAAAAAGTAGTGAAGACGAAAAAAGCCTCGAAATAAGATATCAAGGCTGCATGATGCCGCGATCTTGGTTATAGATTTCATTTTTGCACGGGACCGAACCGCGTGCAAACGGGATGGAATTCGCCGTGGCGCGCACGGCTAGTCATCGAGGAGGCTGCACCGGCTGGTGAAGCCCGTCCCGTGCACGTATTCGAAAATCCCGGGATTGCCATTGCGCGTGTTAAGCCAGGCATACGCGACGAGGATCCTGGTACCGGTCCGGAATACGTTCGTGAGGCGGAGGTCCTCGCCGAACAAGGGCGTTCGCCGATTGCTCGTCGTGTCGAAATCGATCGTCCCCGTGGAAGAGATGGCCCCGAAATTGTCGGAATGGATCACGAAAAACCGGTCGTGCAGCTCGACCGCGGCGGAGCAATGGCCGCGCAAAGAAAATGGATGCCGGCGCTGGTCGGGCCCTTCCGTGTATCCACTTGTTCGTTCAACGAACAGCGTGAACGTGTCGGACTTGACGGTGGTCTTGTACCCGCCGGCGTTCCCGTAGGCGAGGTACCCGTTAATCGTGGACGCATCGTACAAGACATCCTTCAGGGCGTCGTTGACCGCCAGCAGCTCGATGTTGCTCTTGATCCATTCGAGAGTGGCCCGGCGCTCCTTGAACGGCTCGTGATCCCCGGCATTTTGCACTACCTTGATCGCTTCTTGCAGGACTTGGTTGCCGAACCGTTCCAGGACGAGATCCTGGAACTTGCCAGCCAGAAACTCCTCATGGCTGCATGATCCCGCGATATCGGTGAACGGGCTGCCGTAATGCCCGCCGATCACGACCTCATTGTGCGTGATGTCGAGATAATCGACCCGATCGCAAGTTTGGACTTCCCACGACGTCTTCATGGCACGCTGCACCCGATGTGTGAACCGAGATCCCTATGCTAGACTCGCCTTCCATGGTTATAAAAGGCCACGGGAGATGATCGTTGCACATGGCAAAAATTCTCGTGGTGTATTACTCATTCGAAGGGAACACGAAGCTCATCGCGGACAGCATCGCCACGGCGGTCGGTGCCGATATCCTCCGCTTGGAAGTGGAAAGAGAATTGAAATCGCACGGGTTTGCGAAATACCTCTGGGGCGGCCGGCAAGTCGTCATGAAAAGCAAGCCAAGGATCAAGCCCTTGGACAAAAGTCCCACGGAGTATGATACCTTATTCATCGGCACACCCGTGTGGGCATATACTTTCTCGCCCGCGTTGCGGACATTTTTCTCGACCGTGAAGCTGTCGGGCAAGAAGATCGCGCTGTTCTGCTCGTGCGGTGGCGACCGGCGAAAAACCTTCGAGCATATGAAAGCACAGCTGGCCGGCAACGAAATTCTTGGCGAGTTCGAGACCATAGAGCCGTTGAAAAACGACACCAGCGGCCAAACACAGCGGGTCGTGGCGTGGGCCAAGCAGATGTTGAAGGTTTGATCGTCCTGCCACGTCCTCCGGCAGCGAACGCGACTATATCAAGGCAAATCATACCACGTAGGCGAGCCGGTCGAAGAGCAGCGCAAGTTTGAAAGCCGACAGCCGCCATCCCCCTTGAGGATTGAGCTGGTAGAGCGTCGCGAATGCCGCGTCGCTGGGCCGGTTCTCGTCGTACACGGCCTGGAATTCGTCCATGTCCACCGGAGTGCCTTGCTCGAAACACGATACGTCGCACAAGAGATTCGTCATGCCCATGAGCTTGTTTCCGACAGGGTACAAGCGACATTCCGCGGGCCGATAATCGTAGACCGTGCACTGATTTTTCATCGAGTCGTAGAAAATGCAGCTTGACAAGTCATTTGGCTGGATCCTGTCAAGGCTCGGATTCAGCGCCTTGATCCAGCCGATAAGCTCTGGCGGGTAGATAAGATCGTTCGCCTTGAACATCTTCTTGTTCATGAACTGGAACGTGGGGCGACTTTCCGCGAGCGTGAGGAACGGGATCATGCGATATTGTTTCCCGTCGAGCATGCGGGTGAGGTCCTCGCGGGCAACGCCGATGGTAAATTGCTCGCAACAACGACCGCACCGGTTGCACGTGAAGCTTACGGGGTCCAGCACGACCGGGTCCATTTTTTCGGCCAACACCAGCGTGAACGCAGTGAGCTCTTGCAGGATGGCATTAATACGCGCGATGACTTGATTCACGCTTTCTTGATCGATTATCTCCGAAAACGTGCGGAGCTCGCTTGTCATCTTGCTCGACACGGGAAAGCCGAGATACATAGCCTTGAGCTCGTGGAAGTTCATACGCGCGACAGCCTCGATCGTGCAAGATCAATACACGCCGGAAATAAACCTTTTATCTTGCTGGAATAAAATTGACTAATCCGAAATTCACGCGTCGAGGGGAGTATTTGGATGTATGGTTCACGGTTCTGGACAAAAAATTATGACGAGGGTGTGGGAGATTTGCCCGATGCCACGTGGGAAACCACGTACACGAAGTCGATCCGGCGTAGTTTCGAAGATTATCCTCGCGAGATAGCCTACGAGTTTCTCGGCGTCGAGTGCACGTACGGCGAGCTTGAAACGCGCTCGAACCAATTTGCAAACACGCTGGCAGACCACGGCTTTACAAAGGGGGACATCGTTGCCTTGAGCTTGCCCAACACCCCGCAATTCGTGATATCATTTGTTGGAGCGCTCAAAGCAGGCTGCGTGATCTCGGGACTCTCCCCCTTGCTCACGGAAGAGCAAATGAAATATCAATTGAACGATCTCGGCTCGGGCGAGAAAAAGATATGCCTCGTGACCCTAGACATCATCTTCGAGAAGCGATTCACGAAGATCGCCAGCGAGGTTCCCCGGGTCAAGCTCGTGCTCGTGAGCAACATCGCTTGCTTCTTGCCCAGAATAAAGCAAGTCTTGGGAAAGGCCCTCAAGAGAATTCCCTCGGGAGTGGTGACGCCTGTTGCGGGGACGACCGTGCGGCAGTTCAAGGAAGTGTTCAAATCTGCTTTAAAAGGTATTCCACGTGCCAGTGCCGATATCACGCCCGATGATGTTGCCCTCATCATGTACACGGGCGGGACGACGGGATCGAGCAAGGGCGCCGTGATAACCCATAGAAACCTCGTTGCGGACATGCTGCTCGTCAGTCACTGGATCAAGTGGAAACCCGCGGGCGGGAATGCCGT
Organism: Candidatus Sigynarchaeota archaeon; assembly: GCA_030587525.1. Classification (GTDB taxonomy): domain Archaea; phylum Asgardarchaeota; class Lokiarchaeia; order Sigyniarchaeales; family Sigyniarchaeaceae; genus Sigyniarchaeum; species Sigyniarchaeum tengchongense. The sequence continues at coordinate 9,249 of JAUQYW010000682.1, forward strand.
GTGCGGGCTTCCATTCTTTCACCTCGGCGGGCTCTGCTTCTTGATCCAGGCGATTTATCTCGGGTGGGCGCTCCCGTTGATCCCCGACCCGCGGAACGTCAAGCATATCTGCGAGCTCGTCAAGAAATACAAGCCCAAGGCCTTGCTCAACGTTCCGGCGCTGTTCCAGATGTTGCTGAATTACCCGAAATTCAAGGAACTCGATCTGTCGTGCATCGATAATTGCTTTTCCGGGGCTGCTCCGTTCCCGATCGAATCGCAGGAGGCGCTCGAGGCAACGGTTGGAAAAGGGAAGCTGATCGAGCTCTATGGCATGACCGAGCTTTCACCGGTCGTCACGATGACCCCTATGCGCGGAAAAAAGAAACTGGGCACGGTTGGCATGCCGCTGCCCAACGAGGACCTCAAGATCGTCGACCCAGAGACCGGCAAGGAGGTCCCAATCGGAGAGGCAGGCGAAATTTGTGCCCGGGGTCCCATGGTCATGCAAGGATACTATAACAAGCCAGATGAGACGGCACATGCAATCGACGCGGACGGGTACATGCACACTGGCGATGTTGGCATCATGGACGATGAGGGGTACGTGCGCATCATCGACCGGACGAAGGACATGATCAGCGTGGGCGGGTACAAGGTGTTCTCCGCGAAGGTGGAGAGCGTGCTGTCAAAGCATCCTGCAGTGGACTTGATTGCACTGGTCGGGGTACCAAATCCCGAGCGCCCGGGGTCCGAGCACGTGAAAGCGTTCTTACAAGTCCGGCCTGATTCCCCCTTGAAGAATGATCCTACGGCGCTCAAGGAGAACATCGAGAAATATGCCCGCGAGCATTGTGCATCGTACGAGGTGCCAAAGTTCATCGAGATCATCGATCAGATGCCCCTCACGCTCGTTGGCAAGGTTGATAAAAAGACATTACGTGCCCGTGTAAAAAAAGAAGTATAGAAATCATCTGGAAAGGAATTATTTGAACATGTACATGAAGCGTTCCATGTAATAGAGGAACACCCGGTTGTAATGCCCGGCGAAATGGAGATCGTTCCCGTGACCCGCCAGGGGTGCCCAGATGATAGCGCACTGGCGCCCGTGGGCATCGTAGGCAGCCTTGAACCGTATCGACGCGTTCACGATGTGGGGAAGGTCGTTTGTTCCCTGGAATATCAAGCACGGCGGGCTAGTTGCGCCGACCATCTCGGTCGGTTCCCAGAGCTCGTGGATGGTACCATTGAGCGGTGGCGGGGCCAAGCCATTCCCTGGATAGAACGGTATCAACCCCTTGATCATGGCATCCGAGCCAAACCATGGCGTGTAATTGCCCGACACGATTGCAAGGGCGGCCGCGCACGTGAGCTGGCCACCAGCGGAACCACCGGAGATGAACGTGCTCGATAAATTGCAGCCGTACTTGGTTTGGTTTGCAATGATGTACTTGAAGAAGATGCCAACGTGCCTGATCATGTCATCGGTCGTAATATTCGGCGCGAGCACGTTCGGTGGCGTGATGATCGGCAGCTCCCAGCCGCCAGAGCGCATCCCGTTCTGGATGTCGAACACGATGTATCCTTGCGACGCGAAGTACCGGTTCATCTGCACCATATTTCCCCGGGCTTTATCCCCGATCTGCCACCCGCCACCGTGGATCCGCACGAGCGTCGAGTTCTGTCCGGGCAATCCCGTTACACCCTTAGGCGGAAGGTACACGTCAAAATAGAGCGTGATGCCTGCATCCACACCCGATGTGCCGGTGTAAAACAAGATGTCCCGCTTGACTTGATAAGCCGTGATATCGTGGTTCAAGAAATATTCCGGGAGGCTGAATGGCGTTTGCATGAAGCGCGCGTTCGCCGTGGCGTCGATCCTCGATCGCCAATCGGACCCGAACGCGGCAGTGAAGTTGGTCTCGGCATTGACCATCATGGTGGGCGTCATCAAGAGGGGCGCGAAGCATCCGACCGAAACGACGATGCCAAGCGTCGCGATCGTGATGAATGCCGCTTTCTCTTTCTTGCGGTCCTTCGTGCGAAGGAGCATAAATGTCAGGCCAAGATACATGAAACCAATGAATCCTGCGAGCTGGGACACGAACACGCCGAACATCAAGCTGTCGAAGCTCGTCGGCGATGCGAAAACGAAGTAGACGATCAGCGGGCTGGTTCCGGCAAGGAGTATGTACGCCGTGGCCTTCATGCCCACCCACCAGCGATGGCGGAGGTGCACGCGTCGCGGGGAAAGCTCGGATGCTTGGGCGATACTCGCGTCCTCCTTAAGCACCTTGATGCAAAGCAGCGAGAGAAGAATGCAGAAAGTCGCAGGCCCGAAATAACCGATGACGATCAAGGCAAATCCGAACCAGTAATCGGCTTGCCTGTCTGGAAACGTCGCGGAAAGCAAGAAGTTACCGAACATGGCAAGAAACGTGACGAACGTGAAAAACACGAGATAGAAATACGAGAAAAGTGAATATAACCGACGAAGGCGGGTTTTTCCACTTGCAGGGCGCTTAGTCACGAGGATGAAAAGCATGTTCCAGATGTACGTTCCGATCAAGATCGCCCCATGGATGTCCCACACGAAGGAATACACCGGGATGGCGTAATACGTGATGCCAAGAATGACCAATGCCAGGTTCAAGCCGATCGTGAACACCGCTACATTCTTGATGGCCGTGCCAGAATCAAGGTGAAATCGCATGATACTTATCTCCAATGAAGTATTGCTTGGTATTCGCCCATTCGACCTTAATACTTTTAAGCCCCGTCACGCGTCAATCGACTATGATCGAGCACACGGAGGATCCGCGCCGGATAAAAGAGCTCATCGAGAAATCGCCGGCGGTGATCGTCGATTTTTCCACCAGCTGGTGCATGCCGTGCGAAATGTTGGCAGCGGAATTGACGCAGGTTGACAAGAAATTCGGGGCGAAGCTGGTCATCATCAAGGTGGATAAAGACGTGGTGAAAGGGAGGAAAACCGAGCCGGACGCGCCAAAGGTAGATCCGATAGAATTTGAGACCGTATTGCCTTTTTTCAAGGAAGTCGATGCGCTCGGCGGCATTCCTGTCCTCGTGTTCTTCAAGGATGGCCAGCGCCTCGACAAGATACTCGATAATCCTCCCGTGAAAACCGGCGGGATCGTGTTCGGATTTATTCCTGGCCTCGACAGTGCTAAAAAGGCCTTGGAAAAAGAGCTAAAAAAGCCCTGGGCTAAAAAGGCCATGGAATCCATCTTGAGGGAATCCAAGATGGTGTCGTCTTCTTCATAAAATATGAACATTTTCAAGGTATCTAACGAAAGGATAATTTAACAGAAACAATAAGACTACACACAAGCACGCGTGGATGAATGCTTATGCCAAAGATCATGACTGCAAAAGGCTCGAAAGGCGAGGACGCGTCTCCAATATCGCTATACTTCGACACGATCGAGGACTTGTGTTCCAAGGGTTTCGATATGCTTGAGGAAATGGGGTTCAAGGACTGGCGAACCATGGCTTTGCCTGCGAGCAAATCTATCGCGGGTAAAGCGTTGAAACTAGTTTTCGTGAAGATGCAAAAAGCTATCACCGAGGATGATGATTATACAGGTCTCGCGAAAGATTTCCTCGATTATTGCATCGACTGGGCGAGAAAAAAAAAGGAACCCGTGCTCATCGAGATCAAGTAATGCGTCAAAATCATGAAATTTACCATGTCTTGTTAAAAACTAGCAAGTACTCCATTCATGTGATCATCAATGAATCCCGAAATCCCATACAACCTGGAACCCTTCGAAGATATCGTCGGAGAATACAGGACCGGGTATATCCGGAAAGGTAGGCGGCATATAGGCGAAGAAGGTATGCTCGTGGTCACCTCGCGACGCGTCTTGTACTTTCGCAAGAAAAGCATCATCAAGAAGCTTCTTACATTGAAAGAACCGAGTTATGAACCGGGCACATCGATGTACTTGCAGCAAGTGGTCAAGGTGTCGCGTCGTGGCCTCGTTAACAAGTGGCTTATGATTAACGGGCAGCGACATCATCTTGTTGATGCCGATGTCAAGATCGTGGAAACGACGATAAATTCGGCGATTGCAACGGCAAAGGCAGGGATTCCCGCGCAATTTTCACTACAAGCAGCCGCCGGGCAAAAAACCTCGCTGCCTCAGCAACAGGTGGCGAGCACTGCACCCCAACCACGTGAAGGTGCCCCCCGTACTGTAATTTGCTCGTATTGTGGCAAGGACAACGCGCCGGATGCTCGATTTTGCAACAGTTGCGGCGCAAAAATGTGATGGTTAAACAGATTTATTTCCTATCTCTCGGGTCATCTTCATGGTCGATGCGCACGAGGTACTGAGAGAGAAGCTCGAAGAGTTTCCCATCCCCGCTTTGCCAGGAAAGGGCGTGCTGGAGTTCCTGAGAATAGTCTACAGCGAGCATGAAGCGCTGCTGCTTTCCAAGTTCAAGTCCTTTTTCAAGTTCTTGACCGCGGATGATTTCGCACATGAAAATGGCCTGGACGTGACGGATGTCAAGGAAACGTTCCACGGCCTCGCCAAGCGCAGCATGATCCGGTACAAGCACGATGCAAGGGGCAATGAATTGTACTTGATCCATCCCTTCGTGGTCGGCATCTTCGAGGCGTTTTTTTCCAGCTGGGAAAAGCAAGATCCCGGCATTCTCGTCCCCGCGGCGAGGGCCGCGCAAGCATATTTCGACGACGTGTTCTACAAGGCAGTCTCCAATTCCACGTCGCCGTGGGCGAGGGTCATCCCGTCGATCAAGGGCATCGAATCGCTGCTGAAGGAGCATCCCGGCATCCTTTCCACCACGGGTCCGGAAATAAGCACCGCGGATCACGTGCAAAAGAGCGTCGATCTCATGAAATACGGGACCAGCGAGATCGGGAAAAAACTGGCGACCGGGAAACTCGACGACGCCCTTGGCATGTTGAAGTCGGATGGTCCGATCATCATGAACGCGCTAACGACCAGCATCAGCTCGCTATTCAGCCCTCGCCAAGCAGCACCTAAGAAAAGCCAAGCGGCAGGGACCAGCATCGGAACCACGCAGGGAAGAATCATTTCCATCAACGAAGCCGTTCCGGCAAGGCTAATGGTCTTTCCGTTCGAGGTGATCCGCTCATACGTGGACAAGGCATCGGACATCGTGGTCACCAATTGCTCTTGCCGGGAGAAAAATCGGTTGCTAAGCGAAGCGGACGCGAAGCAAAACGGGGACAAGCCCACCCGGTGCAAGCACCCCGTGGAGGGCACGTGCATGCAATTCCTCTACGATGGTGAAAAGGCGCACGAGTATAACATGTGGAGCGGGCGGCACGTGACGAGGCAAGAAGCGATGGAGATCCTCGAGAAATGCGAACGATCGGGGCTCGTCCACACGACATTCAATTCCCGTGAAAAGATCGAGTTCATCTGCAATTGCTGCCCGTGCTGCTGCGGCATTCTTGGCACGCTCACGCGGCATCATCAAAAGTATAGTGCCTTCATGCAGAGCAATTTCCTTCCCAAAAGAATCCCCAGCCGCTGCGTGCAATGCGGTTCCTGCGCGGCGAGATGCCCGATCGGCGCGATAACGTGGAGCAAGGGCGAGAGCCCGAGCTTCGATCTCGACCGGTGCATTGGATGTGGCGTTTGCGTGTCGGCGTGCAATAAAGACGCCTTGACGCTCAAGAAAGTGAAAGGCAATGTTCCCGCGGTCGACGTGGTCGATGCCCACGTCAAGTTCGCGAACGGGAAACTCCGATCGTGAATCAGGGGACATGAAGGATCCGTGGGCGTGAAAGGAAGAAAGAACTGAAAAAAAGTAGCAGGCGGGTTCATTCGAGCTTGGACCCGCAACTCGCGCAAAACTCGGCTGTCAAGTCAGCGACTGGCGCGCCGCAGTTCCCGCAGAACTTTTTTTCCGAGGCACCGCTTGAAGCCGCCGGGGCTGTTGGTCCTGCTGGTGCCGCGGCGAAGGTCGGTTCCGCCCCCAGCGTGAACGGGGCAGGCGATGACCCCGCAGGGCTTGAAGGCCTTGCCGTGAAGGGACCGACTCCACCTTGCCCGAAGGACAAGGGCTGCGAGCCTCCCACTGAGTATGGCGCCCCCGGGGCTTGTCCTGGCTGGCCACCTTGCATCGCATCGAGCTCGCTCTTGATCCTGGCGATGGCTTTCTCCGCCGTCGAGTTCCACGAGGACTTTGCCGAGAAATAGATGATGAGCGGGATCACGACCGCGACGGCGATCGCTACCCCGATAAAGACACCCGGGGATCTAAATTGATACGGGATAATGTTTTCTAATAATAAAAACTGCGCGAACATAGTCAACAGAAAGAGTCCGCACGAGCAGCAGCACGCGGACCGCTTCCAGAAATTCGCCGCCTTGAGGGTCGATTTTTCGTTCGGCAACAAGATCCGGTCATGAACCGGGCAAAAGCCATGGACATCATGCACGTTACACAATGCTTTCATGCAAAAATTGCAGCGACGCACGGATGATTGCATGTACATCCGCGTGCCGCACACTTGGCAGTTGTACGAGTAATAGGTTGGCATGGGTTCCACGTTTCATTGTCTTTTCATTAGGATCCTCGCGAACCTTGGTTTAATGCTATCCGCCTTGGCGCGACGAGGAATGCTCCGAGATTTTCGTGTCATTGCATGGATCGATGGATTGATCCCGATGGCATCACAATACACGACTCCTGGATTTGTATTCATTTCATTGTTAAAAAAATTACCTCGACCTTGGAAGCACATATTCAAGCCCTCATCTCGCATGACCCGCCTGGGACATGTTCATATAGAAGGTTTGGTAATGTTGATGTTAGCAAAAAAAACACAAGTTATGGATTGCCGCAAAAGTGCACGGCACGTGACTGGATTTTGGAATGCTCGATAAACTTTGCAGCTAGAAGGACTGCTATTCTCGCCTGGATAATATCCGCATGTTTTCTTAATATGACGGCCGTTGCTGGCGTTTCTGGTAGAATGCTGATTGTTGATCGTATTGTGGCCAACGTGGTGGCTGCGACTCCATTTAGTTACGATCCTAATATCTTAGACGACCTCGCAACTCAGAAACCTTGGTATCCAAGCATGGCAATCAGCGGGAGTGGCCGCGGGTACATGATTTGGGCTGAAACGCCGACTATCGGGTCGGAAAATCTCACGCTGCGCTTCCGGTCAGCGAGGAACCTTCTCACGGAAGTTGGAGCAAGGCATAATTGGAGTTCTATTGCCCCCAGCTTATTGAACGTGAACCAGACATTCACCAAGGGATTCGTTGTTGGCGCGCCCAGCAAGAATGGCTCGCTTTTCGTCTTGTTCTCGAACTTGACAGGACGCGCCGCGGGCCTCGAGAATATCGACATCATGCTGTGGATTAACGGCACAACCGTGGCTCTGGTCCAGAGCATCACGGCGAACTGGACATCGATGGGCAGTTGCCATTCATTCTGGTTAAGGGCACCTTGCGGGAAGATGCTCTTCAGCGAGGACGACACTCGCCACGTGGCATGGAACAACGGGACGCACTTGTTCTACAAGTGCAACTCTTCGGCGACGGTCATCGTTGATTCCGGCGCGATAATGGCCGATTTTGCCATGATCACGAATTCGACTGGTGGCATCCACATCGTGTATTCGAAAGCGGTTTCCATCGCCGATGCCGTCAGCAAAAAGATTTTCTGGACGTCCAAGCAAAATTCGGGAAGTTTCTCTACACCAGTCGCGCTGACGAGTAGTAATTTTGAAGATACGGGACCTGATGCCATGTTTGATGAAAATGACAACCTGCACCTCACATGGTCTGGTTTCAACAACGGGAACGGGTCCAACATCTACGCGATCTACTACAAGATTCGATTCGCGAACGGGACTTTAAGCGCCGAGCACAACATCTCCGACGCGAATAGCTTGACCTTGAGCGGATCGTCACCTGCCAATCCATCAGCGTATCAATCCCAAGTGTTCTTACTGAATGGGGAGCTTCATTTCCTCTACTCCGATACTCGCCAATTCTCGAGCGGTGGCACTAATATACTAAATGGCAGCAACATGATGTGGCAATCCTATCCGAATTCCACGAGTCTGGGCAGTCATAGCATTCGGATCCTGACCGAGGCTGGTCCGTTTGAAACTATCTTCTTTGACGCGGTCGCGACCAAGGAAGATGACCTGTTTTGTGCATATCTCTCCCGGGATGCGATAGATTATCGAGTCCGGCTCGTGAAGATAGATGATACTGTGCCGATGCCCACGATCACCCATCCCCCGGCGCTCAACTATCCAGGAGACTATGCAATCAATAAGCCTCCGACGTTCACCGTGAACTTCACCATTGTAGAGTCGGATCTCAACTCGCTCACGGTAACGTGGGATAGCACGCCGCTGTCCGTTTCCTTGCAGCAACGGAGCGTGTCCATCGATGCCGATTTGCTCGGTTTAGGGAGACACTCGTTTATCATATATGTGAGGGACGAAGTCGGCAACACTGTCACGTTCACTCGAAGCATCACGCTTTTTGGTGATTTTGATGGACCACTACCGTTGGGCCCCATTATCTTGTCGATCGGGATACCAACATTGCTGGTTCTCGTGTGGCTTTACAAGAATTGGCCCAAGATCCAGAATCGCCGGCTCCAATTGAAGCTCAAGAGCAAGAAGAAGGCGGGCGAAGGAGCCTGGAGCGAGAACGAAGAGCCATTGGAAGATGTTTAAGAAGTACGAATCGGTTACAAGTTTTCCGCCACGAGCGCGTCCAGCATTTCAAGATACTTCTCGGGCAGGAATAGTGTTATCATTTTCATGCGTGTCTCAACCTCTCTGCGTTGTGTCATCGGCGTCGAAATTTGGAAGGATGCTCGCCGCGAACACGTGGATGATTTTGATATGCGAAACAAGGCTAGAATTGTCGTGAATCTCCTAGCACGTGATGAATCTATTTAAATTGGTCATCGCGCTGCACTTGTCGAAGGAGCATGTTGCGTTCGATATATTTACCTGCCGAAACTTCCCCGGTCGAGCACGTTGAGCCCATCTTGCTGCGCCGCGGCTGACCATTTTTGGTGGGAGGCGGTCTAATAATGTTCATGCGGTTGTTATCTTGGTTGATATGTGCTTCCGCGGCAAAGGATGCGGCGCTCCCGCGCGCATGTTGGGTCGACGGCCGCCGCAACGAATAGCGAAACCGCTGGTGATGGTCGTGCTGGCATCGTGCGCCGTGACGGGCACGCTGATCGGGCTGCTCGCTCGCACGGGCAGTGTTGGTGTTCGCGGCGCTGGTTCATTGGTGCCATCGGGCGGGATTCTCATGGCCAATTTTACGACGAACACGACGGTCGTGCTAATAGGCGGCAGCGTGGCGTTCACGTTCACGGGTGATCGTGGCGACGAGCCGTGCACGTTCCAATGGAGTTTCGGCGACGGATCGGCGAATTTCACGACGGAGAATGCCACGCATACGTATCTGGCAGCGGGGACGTTCGACGTGACATTAACCGTAACCGATGCAGGGAATGAAACGAGCACGCTGGCGAAAATGGATTATATCGCCATATTAAGCGCATCGGGTGATGCGGATAATGACGGGTTGACGAACCAGGACGAGTTGCGCGTGCGGCACACAGATCCGTTGAGGTTCGACACGGACGGCGACAGCTGGGGCGACGGCAAGGAGGTGCGTGCCGGGAAAAACCCGCTGAGCGCTGCAGACTTCCCGCGAACCGGCGACCTACTCTGGACGCGCACTATGGGGGATGATGTCTACTCGAGTCCGGCCGTCGGCGACGTCGATGGCGACGGCGTGGCGGAAATCGTGATCGGTTGCCGCGATAAACGAGTTTATTGTTTGTCGGGTGCCACAGGTGTCGTGAAATGGTCGTTTCTCGCCGGTGATTATTTCAGTGGCAGCCCTTCTATCGCAGATGTAAATAATGATGGTATGATGGAGATATTCTTTGGAGCGATGGACAATAGGATGTATTGTTTGAATGGTGTTAACGGAAATATACGCTGGATATTTCAAACAGGCAACGACGTCTTTACATGTCCCGCGGTCGGCGATGTGAATGATGATGGGGCATTTGAAGTGTTATTTGGATCGTATGATTGCTGGTTATATTGCGCATCTGCGATTAATGGTTCGCTTCTATGGAGATATCCATT
>JAUQYW010000685.1 GCA_030587525.1 Candidatus Sigynarchaeota archaeon
CATGCCATTCGTTCGGCCAGCATCGCGTTCCAGATGAACCGCTTGCAACCAAACGTCTTGGCAAGCAATGCAGCTTGATCCGCTGTCGGGTAGAGGCGGATCTTGAACGCCCGGTCGATCTCCATTGCGTGTTTCCATCGTGCATGGATTTATAGATAGCGGGGGTGTGCTGAATTTCTGGAGATCACCTTGGCGCGACATGTCTTCCCGTCGTATCCACGGCCTGAAGGCCGTGGTCTTTGTGGGATTTCGTGATAAAAAAGCTTACCTCGAGGTCGTCCGCTGGGATGGTATCGTACTTCTGCTACTGCCGTGAAAGCAATTGAAGAATGATTGATTTGATCCCGACTGCATTTTCGATTACCGCTCTTTCTTCCTCATCGAATTTATACAGGCCATATATCTGCGAATTCATTTCATTTTCAGTTTTCACAATATCTGCTTCAAGCTTGGATTGTTCATCGTTATTTTTGATGGATTGCGCCCTGTTCATGAATTTTTGAACCAAATCAAACATTTTATCCACTAATTGTATGATCGGGGCTTGTTGTTTAATCGAAGCAGGAAATATCGGCATGCTGTTTATACAATAGTCATTTACACGTGTAACTTTGACTGCTTTGCCGAAAAGGAAAGAATTCATGAACCAAGCACAAAATTTGGAATTGAGAAATGCTAGCGCATAATTTAAGTGATATTTTTTATCGGTAATAACGATATTGAAGACGGTATCAATGTTGATCAATCCTTCTTTATCAATGGTAGAGATGACATAAAAATGGTGAACAGGCCGGGCTACACGGGCAACGGTTCGGCGAGCGACAATTTTGGGGAGATGCAATTGCTTGATCTTTTCCTCGTGTTTTGTATCGAGCGCACTTGATTTGTTGAAAAAATAATGCGTTTCCTTGAGGGAAAGGGTAAAAGGCTTGATCATCGCTCCATCTACCACTGGCTCACAATTACTTGACTTTATCTCTTCAACAAAATCCTTGGGTAATCCCGGGAACGTGTGAACGATATCTCGAAACCACAAGTAATGTGACCCGTAGATTTTATTGGACATGTCGTCATGCAATAGCATCTGATCGGCTTCGTCCTTTGAAATTCGCGTGTATTCGCCCGTGTGCGTTGGGCAAATAATGTCGTTATCGGTTTCCCAATGGCATTTGTAGTAGGCGCCGCAAGCGGGACATTGTCGTAGGTAATCGTCTTCGCCAAACCGCCGGACATCGGTCAACGATACGAACTCCTTTGGAAAACTCATGTCGCTGTCAAAATCTGCGTACATGTGGGTGCCTAAAGCGCTGCATACCGGGCATGGTTTCTCGAGGCTTTGTTTTTCCGCCATTCTTTTCAAGCAGCTCCTTTTCGCACTTCTGCCACCGCCGCGTGATAAAATTCAAATCCCTTCATGTGGCGACCAGAGGGACCCATGTACATTGCCCGGTATTCAAGGGAATTAACGTCAACGACGAGGGAAAATCCTCGTTCCGCGAGATATCTTGCGAGTTTCTCCGGATACAAGCCAAACTTCCACGTCTCCCCGACGTCCTGTAGCGTGCTCGGCACGTCTCCCAGCTTTCCGAAATGGACGGTCCCATCGATCAACCCACGATGGACATAGGTAAACACAAGGCGACTCCCGGGAATCGTTAGAGCGGAGATGGCACGTAGAGTCGCGTCGACCGCCTCTGCTGTGAGGTAGTGCATCACGCCTTCCCAGATGAAGAAGGTGAGGGCAGCCTGGTCAAAACCCGCCAGTTTAAGCTCCGTGGTAATGTCTTGGAGGTCAAAATCAATCGGCACGTAGGTCACGTGCTCGGGCAATTTTCCCAACTTGCGAGTGAGGTGGTCTTTTTTCGCCGCAAGGGTGCTGGGATGATCCAGCTCGAAGACTCTCGTCTGGTTTATTCCTGGTATTCGATAAGCGCGGCAATCATACCCGGCGCCGAGAATCACGACCTGTTTGGCACCATTTCGAAGCGAGTCACCGAGTTGTTCATCGATCCAGCACGTCCGGCCGAGCGACGACGGCCGTACCCCAGGCCATTTCCTATCTATGTAATACGGCACGAGATGTCCCAATAGAGGCACGCGTGACAGCCGAAGGAATTTCCGAGCCCTTGCTCCGAGGAAATACGGGGCGAGCGGGTCTTCGAATAGTCGCTTTCGACGTGGGTGCCGTGCAGACTCCATGGCGCGGAAAAGCGCGTTGAATTCCGCCGTCTGACTTGCTTCTCCTGGTTTCACGCACAATCTCCTTCTGTCATGATCTCGATGGTTTATCCTACATTAAAGTATTTTAAAGAATAAGCAAAAAAGTGCACCTGAAGACCGATGATCGGGTGCTTTGGGGAAAAATAGGAAAATATTTATTGCGTTCCGTAGACCTTTGTCCATTTTGTTTTGCGTGGGTTCCGTTTATGTTCGATCATCGCGGTCCGGCATTTGCCGCAGCAGAAAAACAAGATCGTGCCATCATTCAAGATGCGCATCGTGCCCCGGCCAAATTCCACTTCGTTCCTGCAAAATGAACAGACGCTTTTCTTTACCATGGGTCACTCACTTCTTTTCCTTCTTCTTTTTATCTTTCTTCTTGCCAGCATCCTCGGCCTTGGCCTCGCCTGCTGGAGTGGCGCCACCTTCTTCCTTCTTTTCCACGAAGAGCTGAACTTTCCCTTCTTTGGTAACGACGCAATTTACTTGGACAATTTGGTCCGTGATCGTGTTGCCCCGGACGAGAACGCGGATGCGGTCACCCTTGCGGATCCGGTGCCGCCGGATGCCGACGCTCGCCTTCCCCGCGAGGATGCGCTTCTTGATACCGCCTTGCACGTCCTTGCGCATGGGAAAGCCCGCGAGGTCGGACCCGCCCTTGACGGTAAACTCGTAGCCCGGGTACCCGATCAGCCCGCCATCGATGGCCTCATCGATCTTTTTCCCGACAAATGCCTTGAAAAAGACGTTGGGCTCGACCGTGATCTGCATGGCTCTTTCGCCTTTGGAAATCACCACGCGATAGGTAATCTGCTCCGACATGTTAAATCATGACTTCGGTTGAACTGCGTAACTTAAAGGACTAAAATGTCCCGCTCATAAAAAATGTTCTTAACAACATAATAAAATTCCCCCCTTGTACCAGGGTTTCGATAATCGTATTAATTGCCACCACCAAGAGAGAATATCGACCATGAAATTCGAGATCAAGTCGGATCACAAACCCAAGGGCGATCAGCCCGAAGCCATCAAGAAGCTGGTCGAGGGCTTGCAGCGCGGGGACCGGTTTCAGACCCTGCTCGGGATCACGGGCAGCGGGAAGACGTTCACGATCGCAAACGTTATTGAGGCCGTTCAGAAGCCGACCTTAATTATGAGCCCGAACAAAACGCTGGCGGCGCAATTGTACAACGAGTTTAAGGAGCTGTTCCCCGAGAACGCGGTCGAGTACTATGTGAGCTACTACAATTATTTCCAGCCCGAGGCATACTTGCCCACGACCGACCGGTACATCGAAAAAGACCTCGATATCAACATGGAAATCGAGCGTATGCGGCTCAGCGCGTGCTATTCCTTGCTCACGCGTAACGACGTGATCGTGGTCGCAAGCGTGTCGTGTATCTATGGCATCGGCAACCCGGACGAGTGGAAACAATTCCAGTTCATGATCCAGGTAGGCCAGCAGATCTCCCGGGACGCGTTGATCAAGGGATTCATCAAGACGCTGCACGAGCGCGACGATATCGATTTCCAGCGGGGCAAGTTCCGCGTCCGCGGGGATATCATCGACATCTATCCCGCATACATGGAACGGGCATATCGTATCGAGATGTTCGGCGATGAAATCGAGTCCATCCACGAGATCCACCCCGTCACGCTCGACAAGATCCGGAAGGTTGACAAGCTCGTCCTCTTCCCCGCCAAGCACTTCATCATTCCCGATTACCGGTTCGACGACGCGCTGCAAGGCATCGAGGGAGAGCTTGATGACCGGCTCGCCGAGCTCAAGGCACAAGGCAAGATGCTGGAAGCGCACCGGCTCGAGCAGCGCACGAAGTACGACCTGGAGATGATCCGCGAGCTCGGGTATTGCACGGGTATCGAGAATTATTCTCGGTTCCTAGACGGCCGCAAGCCTGGCCAGCCACCTCGCACGCTCATCGACTATTTTTCAGATAACTTTCTCATCGTCGTCGACGAGTGCCACATTTCGCTGCCTCAAATTCACGGTATGCTCGAAGGCGACAAATCCCGGAAGAAGAACCTCGTCGATTACGGGTTCCGTCTCCCGTCGGCGTACGACAACCGGCCGCTCACGTTCGACGAGTGGAAGGCCAAGATCAAGCAGGTGATCTTCATGTCCGCGACGCCGGGCGACTGGGAGATGAAGGAATCGTCGCAAGTCGTCGAGATGATCATCCGGCCGACCGGCCTCGTGGATCCGTACGTCGAGGTGCGGCCCACGGCGGGGCAGATCGACAACCTGGTGAAGGAAATGGGCCCCGTCATCAAACATGGGGAAAAGGTCATGGTAACCACGCTCACGAAGCACATGGCCGAGAACTTGTCCCAGTATTTCAAGGAGATCAATGTTCGGGCTGAGTATTTGCACGACGAGATCAATACGATCGAGCGCGCCGAGATCATCCGCAACTTGCGGCTCGACAAGTTCGACGTGATCGTGGGCATCAACCTGCTGCGCGAGGGCCTCGACATCCCCGAGGTCTCGCTCATCGGCATCCTCGACGCGGACAAGGAAGGCTTCCTGCGAGACACCCGGTCGCTCATCCAGACCATCGGCCGTGCCAGCCGCAACGTGAACGGCCACGTGATCTTGTACGCCGACACCATGACCCGGAGCATGAAGTCTGCGATCGATATAACCAACAAGCGCCGCGCGATGCAAATCGAGTACAACCAGAAGCACGGCATCACGCCAACGACGATCACGAAGGCCATTCCCGGTTCCATGTCCGAGGAGATGGCCAAGCAGCAGAAGGACATCGCCAACATCGAGGAGCAGCTCAAGCAGAAGATGGATTCGGAGGTCGAGGTGATCGAGCTCATCAAGACGCTCGAGCTGCAGATGATCGAGTTCGCCAACCAGCTCAAGTTCGAGCAGGCCGCTTATCTCCGCGACAAGATCCGCGACTTGAAGGCCACGTACCTCAAGCAAGACAAGAAAAAATGACGATGAGCATCAATGAAGAAATGTCCCGTCGTGCCAGGCGCCAAGGCACCGATCGTCTTGAACCTCATGGTCACGGACGCGTGCAATCTGCAGTGTGCTCACTGCTACGTCGACAGCTGCCCGGTAAACAGCTCAGCGGGGTATATGAAACCCGAGCAGCTGGAACTCGTCTTGAAATCATTAGCACGCGAAGACGTGGAGCTTGTCCACCTCTTCGGTGGCGAGCCGTTCTTGCACCCGGGCATCCAGGACTTGTGCGAGATGTGCCGCGTTTCGGGGTATCCCGTCAACATCGCGACGAACGGCACCCTCGTCCAGAAGCATCTCCCGTGGATCAAGAAGAACGGAATTTCCTTGTCCATTAACCTGGTTGGCGATGACCCCCGGCTGGAAATGATATTGGACTGCAAATATCCTCTCGAGGGTGTTGCACGCAACGCGGCCGCGGCCGTGCAGCGCGGGATCGATGTCAATGGCATCATATGCGCGTTTCCGGTCACGAGCACGCCGGCCGAAAATGCACGATTTTACGTGGAATACATGCACCGTATGCACGATGCCACAGGCATCCAGTCCTTCTTTATCCTCTATTTTTCACGCCTGGGTCGGGGAAAATTGGCCTGGGAACGCCTGGATCCATCGTTTTTTATGCCGGAGCAGTGGCTAGCATTCTTGAAGGATATGCGGGAGGGATTGTCCATCTTGAAACCGCCGTTCAGCGTGTTTGTCGAGCCAGCGTTCGAGGATGACGCGTTTTCGATGCTGCCGCCGCCACCCGTGCAATGCGAGATGATCATGGAAGCGAACGTCGTTATAAAGTATGATATGACCGCCTATCCATGCATTCTCCTGCTGAATTCCGACAATCCTCGCCACAAGTTCAAGTTCGATGGCAACCTTGCCAAGCTCGATGCGGCATTTGCCGACGTGCAAGCGAGGACCATCACGCGAGGCGCGAACACGTGCAAGTTCTGCGGTAACATGCCTTATTGCTGCCCTTGCATCCCTTACATCCAGGATGAGTTAAAGGATTATCGCTGTCCTGGGAACACGAATAAAATCCTTCTTGGCTGCCCTTTGGCAACGGTACGGCTGTATTGATATTCTTTTTATTAATTGCTATCAATAATGTGGTCATATGCAAGTACATTCTCTACGTGTCGAGTTTCTTTCAAATCCCGAAGGTATCGACGTGGTGGCTCCCCGCCTGAGTTGGGTAGTCGAATCGGCCACGCGGGGAGATAACCAAACGGGATACCAGGTTCTCGTCGCCACCAGCGAGGATCGTTTCGACGAGGCCGTCGCGGATCTCTGGGACACGGGGCGCGTGCCTTCAAACCAGACGATCAACGTGATTTATGGCGGGAAGCCGCTAAAGACCCGGGATCGCTGCGTGTGGAAGGTCCGGGCGTGGGATGCAGCTGGAAAGCCGACGAGCTGGAGCGAGATCGCCCGTTGGAGCATGGGATTGCTGGCACCGGAAGACTGGAAGGCCAAGTGGATCGGAAGCCCGCCTCGAAACATCCGACGACGTGCTCATATCAAGCAAGAGATCGACCCCTCGCCGCTCCTCCGCAAAGCGTTTTCCATCGAGAAGAGCATCAAGCACGCGACCTTTTACATCACTGCATTGGGCGAGTACGAGGCAAGCATCAACGGGCACCGCGTGGGGGACCATGTTCTCGCACCGGAATATACCGATTATCACAAGCGCGTGCAGTATCAAGCATACGATGTTACCAGTCTCTTGCGTGAAGGAGAAAATGTCATCGGGGCTATGCTCGCGGACGGGTGGTACATTGGCAACATCGGATTCGGCAACGTCAAGTTTTTCATCAAGTCACGAATGTATGGCGTCAACCGGCGTTTGTTGGCGCAGCTAATCATCGAATATTCCGATGGATCGACAAGTTTCGTGCTCACCGGGCAAGACTGGAAAATCTGGGAAGATGGCCCTGTGCGGCGCGCGGATCACTATCTCGGCGAAATCTACGATACCAGGAAGGAACAATCAGGATGGGATGCACCAGGGTTCGATGATTCAAGCTGGTTGCCTGTAACGATCGATGATACTATTCATATTAATATAGTTGCCCAGATGAACGAGTCCATCCGCGTTGTGAAACAGATCACGCCGGTGGCAATGAGCGAACCGAATCCGGGCGTGTTCATCTTCAATCTTGGACAAAACATTGCCGGGTGGTGCATCCTCCGCCTCAACGGGTCTCAGCGCGATGCCAACGCGACCGTGAAGGTTCGCCATGGCGAGATGCTCGATCTTGATGGAAGCTTGTACACGACAAACTTGAGCGTTGCACGGGCGGAGGATGTCTACATGCTCGGCGGGAACGAGGACCGGGAACTCCATCCCCGGTTCACCTACCACGGCTTTCAATACGTCGAGGTGACCGGCTTGAAGCAGGGCACCACCCCGTCGCTCGATATGGTCACTGGCTGCGCTGTCGCTTCCGACCCGCTAGTCATCTCGACCTTCGAGTGCTCGGATCCATCGCTGAACCGCTTGTGGCAAAATATATTCTGGACGCTGCGTGATAACATCATTTCCATCCCCACGGATTGCCCGCAACGCAGCGAACGGCTCGGGTGGATGGGTGATGCCCAAGTCTTCAGCCAGCCATCGATGATGATTATGGATATGGCCGCGTTTTACACGAAATGGGTGAAGGATATCCGCGACGCCCAGTTCGAGGACGGGCGATTCTCTGACATTAGCCCGAACCCGTTCATGAAAGGCGGGGCTATCATCAAGTTCCGGGGGGCACCGGCCTGGGCGGACTGCGGGGTGCTCTTGCCATGGGATATGTACTTGAACTATCACGACACGCGCGGGATCGAGGTGCATTATTCATCGGCGAAACGATTCGTTGACCAGGTCCTTGCCCGCAACCCGAACTTATTGTGGAAAAAAGACAAGGGCGTGATTGACTTCGGCGATTGGCTCAATGGCAGCACGATCAAGGCGAAAGGTTACCCGCGCAAAGGCGGTATGGTGCCTAAAGACGTGCATGCTACCATCTTTTTAGCACGATCTGCGCAGTTATTGGGGAAAATGGCTGCCATCCTCGGGAAAACCGCCGATGCCGAGCAGTATGCAAGCCTTGCGGATCGCATCAAGAAGGCATTTCTCAAATCGTACGTGGACAAGGATGGCCGGATCAAGGGCGACACGCAAGCTGGATATGCCCTCGCGTTGCATTTTGACATCCTGCCCGATGATCTCCGTCCCAAGGCCGTCCAGCATCTCATCGAGGCGCTGGAACGGTACGATCATCGCCTGTCGACCGGGTTCAACTCCACGACCCGCATGATGCTTGAGCTCGCACGGTGGGGAAATGTGGCTATTGCATACAAGCTGCTATTCAGCCGCCGGTTCCCGTCCTGGTTTTATATGATCGACCAGGGCGCGACGACGATGTGGGAGCGCTGGGATGGCTTCGTGAAAGGACGGGGATTCCAAAGCAAGCTTATGAACTCGTTCTGCCATTACTCATACGGCTCGATTGGAGAATTCATAATCCGTGTGGTGCTCGGCATCAATCTAGACGAGGATAAGCCTGGATACGAGCATTTCATCGTGCAGCCGCGTCCCAGCAAGCAATTCGCGAAGGTAAAGGGAACCGTGACCACAATACGCGGCACGATCGCTTCCGAGTGGACTATTGATCGTGATCAGCTCGATTTTCGCGTGACCGTTCCAGCAAATACCACGGCGACCGTGGTCGTGCCAGTGGTTAGCGAAGAAAAAATACATGAAAGTGGTGTCAAAGTAGTCGATGTCCAAGGGATCCATATCCTCGGAATGGACCACGGTTCGATCCGGCTACATTTGGTACCGGGTACCTATCACTTCACGTCAACGATTAATCTCGTGGATTCTTGATTAATATTTCCTTTTTTTTCCGGAAACCCTGGATCGCGAGGCCGACCGTCGCGATGACGAGGAGCGGCATTATGATCGTGGCTATGGCAGCGGTGGTTCCAAAATCCAACGAGACCTGGAAGTCTTGTGCTGTATATTCTTCTACTTGCACTGGATTGATCATAAAAATTTTCATGTCGCTCGTGATCGAGAACGGGATGCTCGTCACGCCCGTCAACGTTGCCAAGGTGTTCCCGTATGCATCGATGGTCGTAATATTGGAAAGCGGGATCTCGAGATGTGCGGGAATGCTCTCGTCTTGCGGGCTCCACGCGGGGATGATCCACGCGCCATTAGCTTGCTTGAAGACGTGGATCTCGATATGCTGGCCGATATTCCAACCCGTGCGCGTGGCAGGACCGAAATGGCTCGCGTAACCGATGAGGTTTGCCACGGTCTTGAAAGTGAAATACGATGGCTTGGGGTTGGCCCACAAGTCGACAATGCCGAACCAGTTCTCGCCGTACGTGGCATTCTGGACTTTCGGCTCGCCATTCATCCAGCCCCAGTCGCACCACATGTGCACGATCGTGTGCGAAACGTTCATGCTGCGAGACAAAACAAGGGTCTTCGCGATGTTTTGCGCCTTGGTGTACTCCGCCGAAACACCCTGGATGGCCGGATTCACGGGCCACCCGATCTCCGTGATCCAGAGCTCGCCGTCATACCAGGGGGCCAGGATCTTTTTTACAGCATCGATTTTTTGCTCGATCTCGGCCACCGTGTCGGAATATGGATGGATATCGACGCCGTCGAAGAGCAAGTTGAACTGGTCCTTCCCGATGTAATCCACCATTTTTTGCAAGTCATCCGCTATGTCGGTGGCCAACGCGTTCGCGAGGATTTTTGCCGTGCTGTCTGTCGCGCGGATTTGCTGCGCGGCGGCAACCATAGCGGGAAGGAATTCCGTGACGAAATCACCATGGAAGAACATTTCTATGTTTGCCTCGTTCCAGATTTGCCACCATCTGCTACTCATGCTCGGGCGGTCCTTGTACCGGGAGACCACCGCGTCGATATATGCTTGCCAAGCAGTCATGTTCACGATCGGAGCGAAGTAATCACCATTTTCGCTTGCCCATTCATTGCCGTAGGCGAGCACGGGCAGGATTCGCAGCCCGTAATTGTCAGAAAAGTTCATGTAGGCATCCAGGCCGCTCCAATCCCACGTCGTCGGCGTTGGCTGGACAACACTCCACGCGAACTCGAACCGGTTCCATGAAATGCTGGCATCCCGGCACATGAGTACTGATTTGTGCAACAAGGTGTCGTTGTAATATTCTACCATGCCCGTGAAAAACTGGGACGGGATTATCATCTCCGTATGCGCCGTCCCGAAACCCGAGTCGTCGAGAAGCGGATACGGACCGCCAAGATACTGGGAAGGAGTGATCCCGCTGGTGTTCCCATCGATGCTGGGATCGTCTACACGCTGCGTTCCCGTGCTCGCGATCACCAGCACGATCGCCATGATCAGGAAAATTTTCGCTGGAGATCTCATACCAAATGCACCTCCTTCGTAACAAGTCGCGTGCTTTGAGTTGATTTCTTTGTTTTCCATAGCAACGATACTGCAAACCAGGCAATGCCCGTGGCGATTGCGACCAGCACGACGATCGTGAAAATGTCCTTTAACGGTATCCAGCCTTCTGGATATCTCATCCAATCCTGCGGGTATTTCATATCCGTGACGAACAACACGCCTAACGCAATCAAGACCGTGGCGAGGATCAATGTCACGAACGACTTGCGCGTGAGTTGCTGCAAGATGATCATACTTTCAAAAAACAAGGCCACGGCGATCCCTGCCACGGCGATCCATGTCTGCACGTCCATAATATCGATGCCGGTGCTATTCCAGAAGGTATAGCCGGCAATTGCCAAGCAGACGGTGGATGCCGGCATGAGTATCACGGGCGCGAGCTGGTGAAATGTTTTGCGCTTTACAATATCGGCGCTTTCCTTCTCCAATACGATAAAGATCACGAGCCCCGCGGTGATCACGGCAATTCCTATGGCCGCGATGAGCAACATCTGGTTCAAAAATCCTTGAAAACTCATGTCCAAGCTGGTTGTCTTGACACGAGATACTACCACGAAGCCAATGGCAGCACCCACGACGAGCAACAGCAAGGCATGGATACCTAGGAGAATCGCCTCCGCTGTTCGTTTCGTGCTCCAGCTCTTGATAGTCTTGATGTCTCGCACGTGTATATCCTTGGCATAGGAAAAGGCAACAAGTAACAATCCGGAAATGAAGGCGATGCCGACGTGGCGGAAACTCCAGCTACTACCCACCAACCAGGCATTGAAGGACAAGAACAGCACCGCGGCGCACGCTTCTAGCACGTGCAGGTCGCGCAATCGCTGGTTGCTGATCAAGCCATGTGAATTCGTGTAATTGGTCGATACGAGTAGCACGGTTCCCATGGCCCCGATAGCGGCGGAACACGCCAATTCCAGAACCGTGATGGCAAATATGCTGGCATAAACCGCGAGAACGGCGGCAACGAACGTGATGGCTGCGCTTGCACTTCCAAGGGAGCGAATGTTCAACCTTCCGAAAGCCGCCGCGACCGAGGCAATGATGATCCCGAGGACTATTCCAATACCCAGGGAAATTAATATTGGCTGGCCAGGATCATTGAGCTCCTCATAACCGCCAAAAAACCACGGGTAAATGCAGAAAAATTCCATCATGATGCAGGCATGGCAGATCGACATTAAGATATTCGCCGAATCGATAGATGGTAGCGTCAACGTGATAACCTTTCGGGTGCTGGTAGTGCATGTTTGATAGATGCATATCCCGCCCGCTGTTTTTATTCGTTTAGCACGGCGCGAAGTCGTGTTTCATGAATTCTACAGACCTATCGACCCGATTATGTACATAAAGAATAAACATCATCTTGTCGCTTGCATCTTGATCCAGTGAGAAGCACATGGTCGACGAATACATCCATGTCAAGGGCGCCCGCCAGCATAACTTGAAAAATATCGATGTCAAGATTCCACGGAACAAGCTTGTCATCGTGACAGGCGTTTCCGGCTCCGGGAAGTCTTCGCTGGCGATGGACACGATATATGCTGAGGGCCAGCGCAGGTATCTCGAATCGTTATCGACCTACGCCCGGCAGTTCCTCGGGGAGCTCAATAAGCCCGACGTGGATTTCATAGATGGCCTTTCCCCCGCCATCGCGATCGAGCAAAAGACCGTGTCCAAGAACCCCCGGTCGACCGTGGGCACGGTCACCGAGATCAACGATTACATGCGGCTGTTGTTTGCCCACATCGGTAAACCAATCTGCCCGCAATGCGGCAAGCCCATCGTTCCCCAGACCTCGCAGGAGATCATCGAGAAGGTGCTGCAATTTCCCGACAAGGCGAAGCTGCAGATCCTATCGCCTATCGCTCGGCAGAAGAAAGGCACCTACCAGGATGAGTTCAAGAAGTTCAAGCAGCAAGGCTATCTTCGCGTGCGCGTCGACGGCGAAACCAAATCCTTGGAAGATCCTATCAATCTTGAAAAAAACAAGAAACACGACATCGCGGTCGTGGTCGATCGTCTTGTCATGGGCAAGGATATCAAGAAGCGTCTCGCCGACGCGATCGAGAACGCGCTCAAACTGTCTGACGGGCTTGTCTTCATCGAGGATGCCGACGGGAAGTTGCAAGAATTTAGCGAGAAGTTCGCCTGCACGGCGTGCGGCATCTCCTTCATGGAGATCAGCCCGCGAATGTTTTCGTTCAACAATCCGATCGGGGCATGCCCGACATGCAGCGGGCTCGGTTCGATGCTCACATTCGACCCCGAGCTCATCATCTCTGATACCGAGCAGCCAATATATTTGTCCGGGCTCGAGAAGGTGCCCGGCTTCGGGAACGTCAATTCCTACTCGTGGCGTATGATCAAGGAACTGTTCAAGCATTACAAGCAAGATTTCGAAGCCCCCGTGAACGACCTCGACAAGCATTTCCTCGAGGTGCTGCTACTCGGCAGCGGGGACGAGAAGCTCGAGTTCAACTTCGAGTTCGGCGGCGAGGACGCTGACTTGCAGTACACGGGCAAGATGAAGCGCAAATGGGAAGGCGTGTTCAACACGGTCAACCGGCGGTACATGGAAACCAATTCTGCCATGGCAAGGGATTACTACGCGCAGTTCATGTCGGAAAAGCCGTGCCCCGATTGCAAGGGCAAGCGGTTGCGTCCCGAGAGCTTGTCGGTGCTCGTCGATGGCAAGAACGTTTATGAGCTGTCCGATCTCTCCATCCGGGAAATCATGGACGTCATGGTGAAGCTGGAGAAGACGCTATCGAGCCACGACAAGCAGATCGTCAAGGACGTGATCAAGGAAATCAAGAGCCGGCTGAATTTCCTCATCAACGTGAACTTGGACTACCTTTCACTGAACCGTATGGCTGGTACGCTGTCCGGCGGCGAGAGTCAGCGCATCAGGCTCGCGTCGCAGATCGGTTCATCGCTCGTGGGCGTGCTGTACGTGCTTGACGAGCCGAGCATCGGGCTGCATGCGAAGGACAAGATGCAGCTCATCAAGATGCTTAAGCAGCTGCGCGACCTCGGCAACACGGTCATGGTCATCGAGCACGACGAGGACTTCATGCGGAATTCCGATCACATCCTGGACCTCGGCCCAGGACCAGGCGTGCACGGCGGGAAGGTCGTCGCGCAAGGCACG
>JAUQYW010000710.1 GCA_030587525.1 Candidatus Sigynarchaeota archaeon
CGGGCTGGATGTGGATGGTTATGTCTGGATTTTCTCCAGCTCCCACGGCACCAGCCGCCCCTCGTACATCCATCGAAGCACGTTACCTTATTCCATCGACGAATTCGAACGCGTCAAGACGACGAACTTTTCCTATCCCGAGGTGACATGGCTGCAAAGCCGTGGCTTTTTCGTGCTGTTCACCAAGTACGTGAACCATCGCAGGTTCTTGCACTGCAGCTCCAGCGTGGATGGTCGACGGTGGAAAAGGCCAGCGATGGTGGCAGCCATCCAGAAGGGCCACTACCAGATCAGCTGGAGCGACGGGACGAGGGTGGGCACGGCATTCAACTATCATCCCGAGGACGGGGGGCTGAACGCGCGGACGAACCTGTATTATATGGAAACACCAGATGCGGGGCACACATGGACCACCGCTGCGGGTGAACCCGTCCATGTTCCTTTGACGAATGTCGATAACAACACCCGGGTTCACGACTATGATAGGGAACGAAAGCTGGTGTACCTCGTCGACATGGACTTCGATGCCCGCGGCTTTCCCGTCATCCTCTACGTCACCTCGTCGGGCTTCGAGTCGGGTCCCAGGAACGATCCCCGCACCTGGACTACCGCGCGCTGGACCGGCGGGAACTGGGTGATATCGGGTGGGTTCATCTCGCACAGCAACTACGACGTTGGCGCGATGTACCTGCTCGAAGATCGGCGATGGTTGATCGTCGGGCCCACGTCGGCTGGACCGCAGCTGTACAATCCCGGGGGCGAGATGGACGCGTGGGAATCGCA
The DNA here is from genome assembly GCA_030587525.1 of Candidatus Sigynarchaeota archaeon. Classification (GTDB taxonomy): domain Archaea; phylum Asgardarchaeota; class Lokiarchaeia; order Sigyniarchaeales; family Sigyniarchaeaceae; genus Sigyniarchaeum; species Sigyniarchaeum tengchongense. The sequence continues at coordinate 784 of JAUQYW010000710.1, forward strand.
CGACCAAGGTGCATCGTGGCAGCTCGCGCGCCACTTGACGCGAGGCAGCATGTTCAATCACACGTATGCACGCAAGCCGGTGCACGCGCATCCCGAATTCTTCACATTTTGGGCCGATGGCGATACCCGAAAGCTATCGGAATCGAGGCTGTTCTTTTACAATTGTGAAAAAAACAAGGTATTCCAATTACCACGATCTATGGATAAAGACGAGCATTTTTTTACTTGATGAAAAAATCAAGAAAATTAGAAGAAAATACCCTTCTAGCAGCATCCTTCGTTACTTTGACGGATAAACCATTACCACGGTTTAATGACCGTGCCACCTCGTTCCTTGATATCGTCGAGCCATTTCGTGACGGGTGCTGGCAAGTCCTTGATTGGGTTGTCGCTGTAATCGATATAATCGAGGTCCTTTAATTTTATGAACGATTCTGGGAGCGTGGTTAACTGGTTGCCACTCACGAAGAGAGAAAACAGCGATAGCATATTCGCGATCGGATCGACAGACTCCAGCTTGTTAACGATAAGGTTGAGGGAATCGAGCTTTTTCAACCCCTCGATCGTGGTAGGGATGGATTTCAACCGTGAAAAAGTGATGGTGAGGGCATTTAACTCCTTCATGGCCGTGATGTATGGGGGAATTGTTTCCAGCTCGCTATGGATTATCGTCAATTTCTCAAGATTGGTAAGAGGTGCAATCATTGCAAGGGATTCAGCAGTCGTGAGCTTCGATTGGTAGCCAACGGGTTGCGGGGAACCCAGTGGGAGCTGAGGAGGTTCCCCATTCAAGTCCAGTAATATTAATGTTTTCAATTTCGACATGGTCTTCGGCAAGGGGAAATCTCCACTTAAATACAATCTTTGAAGGGATTTCAAGCTCGTTATCCCTGTTGGCATCGCAGACAAGCGTTGGTTCAAGCTAAGATTGAGATTCTCGAGGAACTCGAGTTTCCCGAAATCAAATGTTATTTTGGTGAACGCATTTCTGGATAGAGAAAGATCCTTCAGCTTCGTGAGATTTGCAATACTATCCGGCAGCGATTCCAAGTTGTTGTATGACACCCGGAGCTCCTGGAGATGTATCAAGGATCCGACTTCGGTAGGTACCTCTTTCAAGTTTAAACTGTTCAAGTCCAGAACCACCACGTGGCCATCCTTCACCTCAAATTTGAGCGGGCCAGTCTTGCGTTCGGATTCCTCCACTGCTTCCTGCTGTGCCTTTACCTTCGACTCGATGGCAACGAACGTGGACTTCTCGGCTTCGCTAATCTCCTTGTTCAATTCCTCATTCATGAATTGTTCGAGTTTATCGTTCGTTTCTTTCTGGAGATCGTCGAATTTCTTCTTGGTTTCGGGATTAGAGGCGAAAAATGCATCAATTTCTGTACCGTGCGCTTTTTCAAACTCATCCCATTCTTTCAGAGGCACGCTCAATGGTTGCAACTCCCTTTCGACCACGCCTAATAATATTTCTACGAAAATGTTTTCGCTTATATGTTTTTTCTCGTACTCGTCCTTGAACGTTTTCGGCACTGCTTGCCATTTCGGCATAAAGATGTCGAGCGCTTTGGGTATGGCCTTCATGGAGACCTCGATATACATGGCCGAGGTTAATCCTTTTGCTGGGGCTTCGCTGCCTTTCACTGGATCTTTGCTGCTCTTTTCTGGGGCTTCGCTGGTTTCTTTTGTTGTGCTTTTTTTTTTACCCATTTCATTTCCCTTTTTTCCTTATTCTTTGTCAATTTATTCCTTTAGCATGATTACTCTACCTCACTATCTACATAAAAGCAATTACTTCCCCATTTAGAAAAAATTGAGAGCATCGAATGATGGCTTTGAAGAATCCTTGTTTCATCCACGAGCGAAACAAGTGATTCCCGTTGAACGCGCTCGTGCGTTCGATTGCTCGATGCCCGGTTTCCGTGCTTTTGCGAAGAATTTTTATAGACGCCCGTGCAGTAAGTCTAAGGTATTTGCCGTCTGTCCATCGCGAGTTCCTTCCCGCGACCGAGATCAGTTCAAAAAAGGATGTATGCTTCCATGGCGGAAACGAGTGACGCAAGCAAGGCTCCAGAAGGTACCATTTCCCAAAAGGAGCAAAAACCAGCCCAGCAAGAGCCGGAGCCATCGAGACCGAGCACGGCAATGGTGCCCGCCGAGCCATCAGTGGAGAAGACGGTCCAGCAGTCTCCGGTGCCAAGCACGATCTCGCTGCAAGCCGGCCAAGGACCAGCAGCACTTGCAGCGGGGCCCTGGCAAGCGGAGCAGAAAGGCGCGGTGCCGGGCACTGCCACGGCACAGCCGGAATCGAACTCACCAGCGATTTTGCCCCAGGCGACCCAGGTTCAGCAAGCAGCAACACCACCACAACCCGCTGCAGCGCAGCCCGTGGCGGAAGTATCGCAACCCGATCTAGCCGCGTGCAAAGACGTCCAGAAAGAAATCACTTCCACCAAGGTGAAATGCCACGGCTGCGCAAACAACATCGACGCGCGGCTGCCCGTCGTCGTTATCCAAAAGCAAAAGGACTCCAACAACGTGATCATCAAGTTCGGAGCGCAATGTGGGCACGGCTGCCAAGTGATCCTCAATAAGGATCTCGAGCTGATCGATCACATTTGCAGCTCGTTTAAAACCCGCGGATCCGTTGATGATTTCGATTTTGACAAGTTCCTCGAGGGCCAGGAGGAACTCGATGACGTTCTTTTGAAAAAACAAGCCAAGCAAGCGGCCAAGCTCGTGGGCCTCGAGGACCAGATGAAGATCGCCGTGAAAAAGCTCGTCAAGCCGCTCGCCATGCTGATACCGACGACGGCGCAGAAGAAGACCGAGGAGATGTTACGGGCGGAACGCGAAGCACGCTTGCGGGAGGTCGTCGAGATCGACGTGAACATCGTGTACTTGCGGGTGCTCGAGTTCGAGAAACTCGCGGCGGGAAACACCACGTACCCGATCGATAAGCTCTGCAAAATGCTGAAAAACCTGGACAAGACGACGCTGGTCGGCTTCATCCGCAAGATAAATAACGACTTCCTAGTCACCTACAACGAGGACGCGCAGACGGTGCGATTCTACAACCCGTCGAAACCGGAGCTGGAGATCCTCAGCAGGGAGTTCGAGAAATGCTTGCGCTTCAACCGCACGTGATCTGGAATGAATGTACTTGGTAACCATTCTATATTGTAATCCCGCGAGCTAGCACCGGATACTCGATCTTGATGCCTTCGTCTAACCCGAGGCTTTCCCACGCTCGAGGCACAGCAGTGTGGACGGGAATAAGAAGTTTAGGCCGTATTTTGTTGACCATCGTTGCTAAATCATGCGGTCGAGCGTGGCCGCTGCAATGCACCTTTTCTATGAAACCCTTGAACTTGTCCATCCAAGCATTAAATTTATCCTCGGCGATTTCTCCTTCCAGGTCAAATGGATCGGACATTGACCAAATATAGGTGAAGCCTGGCGCGGGTTTGAGATCAAGAAGCTCGTTGATATGCCAGCGGGGTAAATAAACAAGATAGTTCTCCGGATGTTCTCGGATGGTCTCTGCTTTAACGATGATAGATGACGAGCCAGGATCCCTAACTAGCTTTGTAAGAGATTTATTTCCTTGGTAATTATCGACTGAATAATCGCCTTCCCGCTGTCGAGGCAAGTAAACCTTCAATTTGATTATGTTGATGTTATACGGGTGAACAGTACAAAGGCGTTTCCAGAGTTCATAGATCTTGTAATCTACTACCAAGGCTCGGTGAGATATATTTGCTGCATTATAAAACGACGTCAACCGGGCGAGATCATTACCACTGCAGCCAAACAATGCGAGGTTGCTTGAATTTGCCTTCAAGATTTGGGAGATTTTATCTTCCACTGCTTGCTCAGTTGGCAATTCGGATTCGGACCCGGGTGTCAATCGTGTACCTTCGATTATCAACGCATCAGGATGGGCATCCGCGACAAAATCAATGAAATCTTGCGACTCCTTGCTCATCCGCCCGTGCATTCGGAGGTCCCCGGTATACGCGATGCGGCGATCCGTGGTTTCTTCTTCGAGGAGGAGCCCCGTCGCCCCAGGTATCGAATGGTCCACGTAATGCATGCTGCACTTGAAGTCGCCACCCGCCAAGGGGAACAGCTCCCCAGCGTCTCCAGGTTGCCAGTCTCGCCGAACTAGAGAGCCTAACTGGCCATCAACGAGCCGGTTCGCGGTATACGTTATTAACTGCGAGCCCATGCGGGAATTCAACTGAACTTGTTCCAACACGATTTTCGTGATTGCACTACATGCAATTTTGATGCATTTATGCAAGTACTTCACGTCATGAACGTGATCGAGATGAGCATGTGATAAATATACGTCCTTCACGCAAATTGCCTCCGCGTTTGCTGTCGGGTCCACATGAAGGACTGGGTCCAGGTCATCCCTATAGATGCGTGATATCGCCTCGCGGGGGGACGGCAGCAATCCGAGCTGAATGCAATCGTTTAACGGGCACCCCGTGCGTGGGCGAGTAAAGATATCATAATATTGTTTTATGGTAGAGAAGGATAGACCGAAGTCGAGCAATGTACTATTTCCGCTGGAACTTTTCAGGAGAATCTTGTTCCCGCCGATTTCGTTTATACCGCCATAAAAGAAAATTTGCACCATGAGGATTACTCTGCAATTATTAAGGTTCTGTACGTGCCTTGTTAGCAGCTTCTTTCGCTGGCTTTTTTGCGGGTTTTTTCGCGGGTTTTTGATCTGGTGTTCCGGTTCCGCCCACCGCAGGTTCTTTCACCGCTTTCACAGCTTTCTTGCTAGCGGTTTTCGCGGGTTTTTCCGCAGGTTGCGCGATTTCGAGTGGAGTCCCGCGTGCGTCGGTTTGGGAATAAATGGTCCAGCCACGGGTGATGACCCCGGTCGCGCCGATGATGCCTTTCCGTACTTGTTCCTCGAACAGCGACCACATCTGGGGAAGATTGCTGGTAATGGTGACAGACCGCTTAAATGGTTCAGCACGGTTCGCGCTGTAGTCCAAGCTGTACACGACGTAATCGGAAAAGTTGGGATCTTGTTCGTGTTTGTTCGTCTGCCACGCCATGTATTTCCGTACCATGTCTTCACCCTTGGCAAAAACGTACCGGGCAAGGATCTTGGACGGCGGCAAGTTGATCTTCGCTATAGGACCCTGGGATGCTACATCCACGAGATCCGTGACTTGCGACACGCGGATATTATCAGGCGAGGGAGTCTTGTCATCACGGATCGCATTCGTGGCTGAAAATCGCGGCGATATCAAGCTCACGAACGGCACGGACTTGATGATTTCCCAGGTATCCGTTTCTTTATTGAACTTCAATGCCGTTTGCGCTATATCGAGACCTTGTGATCCTTGCGTGATGATGTCTAGGTAATCAATCTCGACAACGATCTCAGGCTTGACCATCCTGAAGGAGCGCCCATCAGAAGTGGCGGCAACGAAATTGGGTTGGTTCGCAAAGTGCATCTTCTTCCACATGTCCGATCTTTGCTGGTCATCGATTCCCCCGCCGACCTTTGATAAGACGATAAAGGTCTCATCAGGATTTTCAAGGGCAACCAGAGCGGATGCAAGCATGCCTGGACCAACCTTCGCCTCCTCGATTCCTTCGACCGCCCCGATGATCACGACGTCGATCGAATGAATGGGTTTAACCTTGTATCCCTTGAAAGTATCTGAATTCCGGATCACGATGCCTTCTTGCCCGTTCGCAACCGTCGCTGCATAGTAATCGGATAGCTCGGTGCTGCCAAGAATTTTTGTCACGACGTGGGCAATCCGTCCATGATCGGGAAACATTTTTTGGAGCCTGTTGAATCGCTCGGCATAGGGCTTTTCGAGCCAGTCCTCGCCATCGATTTGGATGATGTCAAATACTCGATACCCTATTCGCTCTAGATCCGCCGGTGTATCGGGATTCCGAGAATAATGGGTAAATTCGTAATTTTTTGCCCTGCTTTCAAAATCGGGGGGATTCCCGGGAGCAGCAAAGATTTCCCCGGCGAGAATTATCTTGTTGAACGGCATCCTTGCGAACAAGTCTTCCAAATCCTTGTTCACTGGCAAGAACATCCAAGTACTGTGGGTCGAATGGGTCACGAAGCATGATTTTCCTTCGTTCTCGTCTTTTTTATAATACAACACGGCGAAGGTGCCATCCACTTTAATGCTACAGTAGAGGTTTTCCCCGATGTGCCAGGTACCCTTGCCTTGCTTCCACTCGGCTAATTCAACAGGGATGATGGGTGAAAGTTTCTGGGCAATGGTCTGCTTATAACTATCCGCAAGGTACGCGATTTCGACCGAAGGAGCGCTGTCAATTCCACCGCGCACGTAGTCCCCGATACGATTTTCAACTTTATTTTCCGGTATCTTCATGCCGTGTCACCCTCCTTCGGTGCAACCGTGGCTTCGGGTATCTTCAACTCTTGATCTGACAGGTGGAGCATCAAGCAGTACTCGTCCCCGCGAATACGTCCCTCGAGAAAGACGCCTGGATAAGGTTTTGCACTTTCTCTGAGAACCAGTGGAGCGGGTTTTTTCGTGATTGGGTCGAATGCTTGCAAACGTGCAAACTTGCCTGCAGTCGAGAGATTTTTTGCGATTTCGTACAGGAACTTGTAGGAAACTCCATCCGTGTGGGAGAGGAAAAATGACCGAGAGATCACGAATTTCGTGGCAACTTCCACGGGGTCCAGCAATTTATCCGTGATTTTAACCGGGATCGGCTCATCGGCATTCGGGGGAATGGGCTTGTGCGGCCGCTCTTGCCTCGTCCCGTCCGGGCGAGTCATGACATCAAATTCCTTGAACGTGTAGATGGGCTTGAGATCCTTATCAACAACGATCCGGGCGGTACGTGTCAATGCAACCCCTGCGCTGTCGATATCGACATCAGGATTTTCTTTTTTCAGCATCGCGGAGATATCTTGCTGTTTTGAGAGGATCTCCGAGCGAAATTGGGCGTCAAACACTAGCAATCGCTTGTGTATTGCTTTCCGTCCTTCCGGCGTGCGAAAATGCCGTTTAATTGGCTTGTGGGTCGGCGTGATCTCGATGAAAGTGTCAATGTTTTCCAGGGCAATATGCAACTGCATGATTTTTCACCAACTACCAGAATTCTCCGAATTCGGGCTCCTCATCCTCGCTCGACTCTTCCTCGGAAAAGAGCTCTGGCAGGTTAGAGTTTAATTTTGCCCAGAGCAACGAGGCGGGCGTACCCACGGCCACGATGATGTGCTTGTCCACGGGAATCAATACCGCGACTTCAGGGAATGCAGTTCCGTAGTACGCATACATGAATGCCAAAAACTTTTTTTCCGCAAGCAATTGCTGGCACCGTTCGACCAGCGGCGCGAGATCGCCCTCGGATTCCAGCAAGTATGTTTTGGTTATGTTATAGGTGAAATATTCTTCGATCGAGATGACTTGTTTTAAACGCACGTCTTCCTGGAACATGTCTGGAAATATTTGCAACTTTTTCCCGTCTTGATCGGTAGGAACCACGTCCGAGACCAGTAATCCGCTCTCATCGATGTACTGGGAACTCGTCGAGCCGGAGGTCAAAAAATGCGCCCCGTCGAGCGTGACAGCGACTTGCGAGAGAGTTTCTCCCGCTGCGGTCCTTTTTTCCAGTGTTTTTTTCCCGTAAAGGTCTTCCATGGTGAATTTGCTCAGCGTGACTTCAATAGCCGCCACGCCTTCGCTAGGAATCAAACGCAGTTTTCTGGGCATGGAGATCACCGTGAATAGGCAGTGTCGAGCTCACTATTCTGTTTAATAAGAGATTTCGACCCAAGTATTTAAACTCGACTGCATTTCTCCACCTCTTTAACGGCGACGAGATTTTCATGGTGGTTTGCATCGATGCATGTCCAAACCTGAATTCGAGATCCCGTGTATGGATTTCGGGAGATACTTGAGCATTAATCGCACGTTAACTGAAACTAAATTTCTTTCTAGCTATAAAAAGCGACAAATACACGAATCAATGCTTCGTGCATAGGAAAATTAGATTACATCAATGCTTTCAAGAAGAGCAAGAACCCTATCGATGACAATGTCATTGCAATGCCAAAAAGCACGAGCAATGCAGGCAAGCTTCGGAGTTTCATGCTGATCACGTTCCGATTCTCATTTTTCGTCGATATCTGTGATTTTATACTCGTCACCACCGCCACCTCATATCGTTTGGAGATAGGCGGCAACTCGACTTTTTACCATTCCGAGTAATTACGGTTAAAACATTGTACTATTACAAAATCAACTATTTAAATTTTTTGACATTACAAACAAAGGAAATCCAAAGATTCAACAGAATCTGCAATAGTATTGCCGACATATATCAACACGCATATATCTTCTCTTGCTGTCCTACAAAAGATAATCTCCGGGATCATTCATACAACATCATCACAATTTCAGCACATTACCCGTTTTTTGCATATACAGCCTTACGCAACATCTTCTGGACGTGAATTCCCGTGTGCTGTAAGATTCTTAGTACGAATCTCCAAAAATTACAAGGAACGGAAAAGTATGGATATTCTCTGTATAGAAATTTTTAAATTGAAAAATTGCTTTCAATCTCATCAATTATCTATCAGTGTTGATATGAATGCCACTATCCAGAGATTATAAGAATAGAGAAAAAGAAATAATGTCGAAATTCTCCCAAGTTAGACCTAATAAAAAGATAATTAAAGAATCTGAGGAAAAAGACAGCAAAGAGGATAATGATTTATCTAAAATGACAATAGATAAACTTGAAAATATAATCAATGCATATCAGTATGCCCTTGGATTAGATCCTTTTTCTTATTCCAACTGGAATAATATTAGTGTTTATCTTCGTGAAAAAGAAATTTCCGTTTCACAAAACACCCTGCAGCGGCGCACTTTTTGTGAAGCAGTCAATTCTGCACGAAATGCTGTCAAATATAACCCCAAAGAGGCACTATGCTGGACTACACTTGGAGAAGCATTAATGACTGCCCGAGATTCTTTTCGCGCAGTTTTTTGTTTTCGAAAAGCCTTACAAATTGATCCGAATGAAATTAATGCACAAGAATATCTCAAAAAGCTCGGAAAACTGCCTAAGAATTATGTTTTATCAAAAACACAGCGCCCAGGAAAAAAATCACCTTCTAAAATCCTAGAAATTTTTGGTTTGCATTCGATTAATGAAATTACTCTTGAATTTGATTATGCAAAATTTATCATTGAATTATATCCAGAGTTCATCAACGACGAACAATTATATTCATCTATCGAATCTGTGAAAAAAGATAATAAATTTATTGCGAATGTAATCAAAGATTTTCTCTTATATGAAAACACGTG
>JAUQYW010000717.1 GCA_030587525.1 Candidatus Sigynarchaeota archaeon
CGAAACACGATCACGTCCGGGGAATATATCGCTCCATATTCAGGGATCGGATACTTGAGCGTGTTTTTCCGGGGTAATCGATCAGGATTCACCAAATGCTGGAAGTAATTGGTACGCCGGAACAAACTCTCTTCCTGCGCTCCTGCCCCTGAAAGATAACCGCCGCCAGGGTGCGTCCAGCTCGCCATATTCAAGACCACGGGGTTGTATCCCTGGGCCTTGAGCGCAAGCGCTGCATCGAGGCAATCCGCATCGACCACGCAGATTCGTGCTGATGCTTCACCAAATTTCTTGCCATCGACGGCAAGGCGATTCGATTCCGGGAACATTATATCGTTGAAAACGTCGTTTTTCATCCCATCCACGGGCAACGCGATTATCTTGCCATCGGGCATACTATACGTGCCCACTCGTACTATGGCCATCGTTTCTTTCATAACATCGATGCGCCATGTTTTTATTTTGTAATAATCCTGCACGTAGAATCACCCTCTCCATATCATCTTGCAACAATTTCAATGATGTTCAAGATCATCAGCACCGCTTTCTCCATCCAGCTCACAGGGACGAATTCCTTCTTGCTGTGAAAATTCATGCCTCCTGCGAACAAGTTTGGGCAAGGCAATCCCATAAAACAGAGCCTGGCGCCATCCGTGCCACCTCGGATAGCCTTATGCCGCGGCAAGACGCCCGCCATCTTGATCGCTTCCTCGGCGATTTCGATTACCCGCAGGTTTTGGTCCATGATCTCCTTCATGTTGCGATACCCGTCCTTGAACTCGACCGTGATCTTGGCCCGTGGCCAGCGCTGCTGCACGGCAGCGATGCCATCCTTGATGGTTGTGATCTTTGCTTGCAATTTATCGTGATCAAAATCGCGCAAGATGAAATCGAGCCTGGCCTCGTTCACGGCGCCTTTGATATGTGCCGGGTGCAAGTAACCATCGTGATCCTTCATTGTTTCTGGGGCAATATCATCGGGGAAGACCGAAATCACGTCCCGTAAGATGCGGATCGCATTCACCATCTTTCCATAAGCATAGCCCGGATGTATGTTGAATCCTTGGATCGTGATGACACCCGATGCAGCATTAAAACATTCGGCTTCGATGACTCCAAGCATATCCCCATCTAATGTGTAGCCAAACGCTGCGCTTAAATTAGATACGTCGACTTTATCGACGCTGTGCCCCACTTCCTCGTCCGGCGTGAAGACCAGCTTAATTATACCATGAGGATAATCTGGATGATCCATCAAGAAGGCCGCCGCGGCCATGATCTCCGCGATCCCTGCCTTGTCGTCGGCACCCAACAAGGTCGTTCCGTCCGACGTGACCAGCTCCTCGCCGACCATGTCCACGGGAATTTCTTGTATCTCCGCTGGCGTGATGACGAGCTCGGGATTCCCGGGAAATGTAATGCTACCGCCGAGGTATATGATGATCCGTGGCTGCACGTTCTCCCCCGGCTCCTCGGGAGACGTGTCGATATGGGCGATGAAACAGATCGTCGGGATCGAAGGTGCACGATTCGGGTCAACGGTAGCAGGAATGGTGGCGACGACGATGCAATGCTCGTCCATGTTCACGTCGGATACACCCATTTCCTTCAGCTCTTGCACTAGAACACGGGCTAGGTCAAACTGACGTGGCGTGCTCGGTATCTCTTCCTTTTCTTCCTCAGATGTCGTGTAGATTTTCACGTAGCGCAAAAATCGGGTCAAGACCGAGAATTTATCGCGTTCCATGAGAAGAAAACATAGTGAGAAAAAACATAAAACAATCGGTTAACGGCTCTCAGAGCAAGGAAAAGGTCATGATCATAACGGGAATGTCGGCTCCCGCGTGGAACAAGACTGCACCCAGGATGCTGTTCGTCTTCTGCATAATCGCGCCAAATCCTAGACCCAGAAAGAAGAACAATACTAAATATATGATCGTCGTAAAGTCGAAGCGGATTCCTAAGTGAGCGATCGAAAAAGGGATAGCTTGCAAGAGATTGGCGATATCTGCCTTGAAAAATTTCTCGAACTTTTTCAAGAAAATACCCCTGAACCATAATTCTTCTCGCAAGCTGTTCAAGAACACGAAAGCCACGATCCACGGCGACCAGGCGATGAGATTCTCTGGCGTGATTCTATCCGCCCTTCCGCCAAAAATATAGATGGCAGCTGGCACTGAAGTCACTAGAAATGCCGTGAAGGTGACTAGTCCGATGATGAGTCCTTTTTTGAGATCACCTTTCTGTAAGAAAATAGATGCCATGTTACTTCCTGTTTTCTTGGTCAAAAGAATGATGGGAACGACGACCAAGCTCGCGCTGGCGACCATCCAGAGCACCTTTTCCCACGGCGTTGAACCGATGCCACCACCGCGGGTGTAAAACTGGAGCGTTAAGACGAGGGCACTCGTGAAGAAGGCAAACATAACAGGGAAGTATTTTTTCAGAGATTCCTTCCCACGAACGTGGATTGCTACGAGTAAAAAGACCAAGGTAATGCTAATTGCGTAAAATATCTTGAGTTCTTCCGGCAAATAGATGATGGGAAATGGCTGTATCAGCAAGCCGCAACTCATAAGCAATAAGAAGAGCTTGGGAGAATTTGAGCCCGCCGCAGCCGGCTTATCTTGTACATCTGCTTTCGTTGAGCTTTTACCTTGCATAATTATTCTGTCATATTAATTCTTCCTCTTTCCTTAACCTTTCTATTAACGTTGGGATAGCGTGGAATTGTTTATTAGCAACGATGATAATTTGTTGCATCATGAAGACCGAGTTAAAGATTGCAATCGTGTTCTGGCCGCTCATCGTTCCCGCCGTGCTTATTAATTGGCTCGACTGGCTTGGACTGGTCGGCCGTTTCATGTCATACTGCATGACCGCGGGAATCATCATCTCCACGTCAATTGCGATAGCATTGGCCGGCCCGCGCAAGTACAAGTTCAAGATCTCGGATTGGTTCGGACCATCCAGCCAGTACCATCCCGCCGGCTATGATAAGAGCAAGTACAACGTGGTGCTTGATACGCACTTTCATACCCGGTACAGCGATGGGGCTATGACAGTCGAGGAAGGCATCGCGTGGCACATCGCGATGGGTTTCAATGCTTTCTTCGTGACCGATCATGACACGCTGGCGAATGCCGATGACATTCGCAGGCTCAAGGAAAAGTACAAGGACAAGATCCTGGTCATGCAAGGTGTGGAAATCTCGACCAAGCGTGGCGACGTGAATGTCCTCGGGCTTCACGAATGGGATTTTGACAAGCTCAAGAGCTTGGATGCTGACGAGAAGGTGCAATGCATCGTCGAAGAAGCACATAAGCAGCACGCGGTGGTGTCAATCAATCATTTTCCTTGGTCTACTGGGGGTACAAAACCGCGGTGGAAACCTGGCACGCATCTCACCCGCGAGAAGGCACTCCAGCTCGGATTTGACTTGATGGAGGTCTCAAATTGGGACGACGACATCGCAACCATCGACGATGTATCCATCGAGTTTTGCAAACAGCATCCGGACATTGCACCCGTTGCGGTGACCGACGTTCATCAACCAGACAAGGACCGGCTCTGCGGGTGGACACTGTTGCACGTTGATGAGTTCACGGAGGAAGCCGTGATGGCAGAATTGCGTGCCAAGCGAACGGATGTCTTGCTCGTGCCCGGCGGGGTGGCGTACCCGACAAAGCACAAGGAGAATCCCGCTTATACGGTAGTAAAGCCACTCGCGCAGCTCGGTACGACTTTCATTTCATTACATCAAGGTGGCGCGATAGGAAATCTTGACAAGAAGGGCGTCGTCATGTGGTTCATTTATCTGGTTTTGCTGTTCGTCATCATCGAAGGGCTTGCCATGTTGCGATAACACTAATTCCACGTTCCTTCTCGAAATGCATATAGTGGTCGGGGATTATATGCCTGAAAGCGATGAGCGCGTGTTTTGCCTCCAGCACGGAGGGAAAAAGCAGTATTATCGCTACAAGTGCACGCTTTGTGGCGAATGTTGCCGCCACGATTATGTCATCGATATCCGTATGGACGACGTGGCACGGTGGAAACAACAAGATCGTGAAGACATCGTCCGCGGATTCCAGATCGACATGAAGTCCCTCGCCCCAGCTGCGGTGATTCCGCTTGGCTGGTACAAGGTGCATCCGATCGATCAAGGAACCACGACCGAAAAGGGTTCGCAAAAATCGCCGGAGATGGCATTTCTTGATGAGCACCGGGAAGGCGTCAATGAGCTGGTTCGGTTCATCGTCGACAACCACGTGAGAGTGTCAAATGGTCTAAAGAATGAATATTTACCGCACTGGTTCTTACCCGATACATGTTACATCGCGATTTTCCAGCCAAAATCGATCGTGATCATGAAGCAAGGGATACTCAAGGGAATCCGGTACATCTTGATCAACAACCTTCGTGGCCAATGCGAGTTTTTGCAAGCAAACTTATGTAGCATCCATGATACTAAACCTATCGTCTGCCAAGAGTATCCTAATAAGGACCATCTCGAAAATGACGTGCGCGCGGCTACGAAATTTATCGAGGTCTGCAAGGGCGTAAATCCCCATAACTAAGTGTAAAGACTCGATATGTAATTGAACATGCTTCATTTTAGCACCTTTTAGGATCTGGTATAAATTTCATACTTATTCTTATAATGTTGCACGAATTAAAATGAGAATATAGCGACCTTTAATATTATAATTATGTCACTTGCCAGATTGGCAGATTTGAGAGAACTCAGCATCCAAAATGTTTAAATATGCAGCTCAAGAGATCATGTCACATTGCTGGATGATGTTCCCGTGGTTTACATGGAATATAGCGCCAAAGCACTGACTGCGAAATTGGGGAAAATTTTCTCGAAAACAGCGATCCAGAAACCATCGGCTCTTGGTCGTGCCACGAAACTTGATGCAGTCAATGCTGCGCCCGACGTAGTTTCTCTTGAATATCTAGGCTTGATGGTTGTCCTGGAAGGTGAATTTGGTGACACGCCTGGCGCGGAAGCCTTGCTAGAGGATAGGTCAAGCACGCTCATTGCGGATGGAATTGCGCGCCTTGTCATCGGGATTCTTTTTCCCTCCGAATTGAGAATAAAATCAAGCGACGATCTCGATAACAGCTTGATGAAGACCATAGCAAAGGTCAAGATCTTTTCCGAGATTGAAGCCAAAGCATGGCACGAGCTCGATCTAGAAGCATTTCCCGAAGTGCTTCGCGAAGCTTACCATTCGCTAGTCAACGAAGACCTCGTGGCTGAATGCGTCCAGCTCATCGATGATGGCATCGAAACCTTCGTGCAAGGAATCAAGGACGTGCCCGGGCTTCGTGACAAGGTCAAGGATGTCATGGCATCACCGAAAGGCATCCATTCAAGCTAGGTGTTGAAGGACATGGCGATTCCCGTCGAAAAACAAGAGCTCGCAGCGCTTCGCGCTTCTGGCCTGATCCTCACCAGCGCGATGCTCTATCAGGAGGTACTCTCTCAAAAAGATAAAAGCATATGCGGATTAAAAGAGGCCCTCGGTTCTGGTGATTCGATCGGATCATTCATAAGGCAATGGGATAAGATCCTCGAATCGGGAGGTTTTTCCCCGATTTTCGAGATCGCCAGGGACATCTTAAACGTGCTATCGATCGTTCCAAGCATAAGCTCGCGCTTGAACGACCTCGCGAGCCGGGCGCTCCAGATCTCTACGAAAGGTAGTGCGTTGCGGCATGACCTCCTGGGGCGCATCTTCCATAAGCTCTTATCCGACGCCAAGTATCTCGGCACCTTTTATACAAAAATCCCGGCCGCTACCATCTTGCTGAAGCTCGCCATCGATAAGCACGAGTTTGGACTCGATTGGGTGAGCCCTGCTTCGTTTAAGCACTTCACCATCGTCGACCTATCTTGCGGGACTGGTTCTCTACTGAAAGCAGCCTTGAGTGCATCTGTTGACAAATATATTGCACGGGTTATGAAGGCAGGGAAAATGCCGAGCGTCGATCTTGTGCACAAGTGCTTGGTCGAGAACGGCTTGTGGGGTTTTGACATTCTTGCAGCCGCGGTTCACATCGCGGCAACGGCCATCGTGATGAACGATTCCCACGTGCCTATCAGCACGATGAACCTATATCGGTTGCCATTAGGCGTGTATCGCGCCCCGGAGGATGTCCCAGGTAAAAGCAGAACAATGAAATTAGGAAGTTTGGAATTTGCTAAGGGGAGAGACATCGGTTTAACAAGGTCGCTATCCGGCAACATCATGGGCGCAAGCGTGGGCTTGGATGAAGCATCGAAACACGTGTCGCTTCCCGAAATGCAGCTATGCACCATGAATCCGCCGTTCACGCGGAGCGTGTACAACAACTTGCTGTTTGGAAACATCGAACAAGTGGAAGATCGGAAAGAACTGCAAGATGAAATGAAGCGGCTGCTCGTGAAATACCACCTGGATGCAAATATCACGGCCGGCCTCGGTTCAGTTTTCGTTGCGATTGCCGACAAGTATCTCGCTCCAGGCGGTGTTCTTGCCCTGGTGTTGCCTCGAGCGGTCTTGAATGGCTCGGCATGGCTGCCCACGCGAAATGTGTTCTCGAAGTATCAGATAGAATATGTCATCGCGAGTCACGACTTTGGCAATTATAGTTTCTCGGAATCAAGCGGGCTCAGCGAAGTCTTGCTCGTGATGCAAAAGCGCGATCTAGCCACGAGCGCGGCGTTTCCCAAGCACGATGAAACGATTTTCGTCAATCTGTGGAAGCAGCCAAAGACCGCTATCGAGGCACTTGCATTCACTCATTGTATCGAGCATGAAACGCCAGCACGACTGAGTAATGCAAACGGAACGACCGAGATCATCGTGGATAGCACCAAATACGCGGAAATATCATCAATGCGAATCGAAAAATCCGTATATCCCGTAAAAAAAACGCGACGTTCCGCTAACAAGCAAACCACATTAACCCCGGCACCAGCATCGGCATCGGTTTCCTGGGCGCTCCCGGTATCTTTTGCCCAGACCGATCTGAACCGAGTGGCATATCACTTGAAACACGGGATAATCTTTATCCCGTCTAAAGGCATCGTCGGATCTATAGAGACCGTGAAGCTTTCTCTCCTGGCAGTGCTCGGTCCCGATGGGAGAGATATCTACGACGGGTTCGAGATACCAGAACACGTGAACGGAAAAACTGTGTACCCAGCGCTTTGGGGTATGGACGCGTCGTCGATCAATAGCATTTCGACATCAATCAACGGATACCTGGAACCTTTGGCAACGACAAGACCTGGAAGGAAGCTTCGGGACGCGAGGTTGCTGTGGTCGAGGGCAGGAAGCTTGTTACTCCCCAAGGAGCTCGGCTTGTCCACGAACAGCGTAGCAGCGGTCATCTTGCCTGAAGACGCCTTATCAAACGTGTGGTGGCCGACTCGTTGGAACGAAATCGATGGCGAGAACCGGCACAAGATGGAGCGGTACCTCGCGATGTGGCTGAATTCGACGCTCGGCTTCTTCACCTTGCTGATGGAACGACAGGAGACTGCTGGCCCATGGATCAAGTTTCCTAAGACCTGGTATTCAGACCTAGAAATACTTAACTTCAAGAAACTGGCGAGCATCGATCTGGTTGCATTAGATTCCTTATGGACTGAAATCCACGATAAGCCCTTCAAACCATTCACGATAATCACCAAGGATGCAACTCGGGCCCGAATCGACGAAGTATTTGCCAAGATTCTGAATATCCCGGGTTTCAGCGAGCTTCGGCAATTGCTCGATGGAGAACCGATCCTTTCAAGCATTAAATGCTCCAGGTGCAATGCTGCAGGCTTCAAGCATCACACTTGCCCGAAATGCAACGCCCCGATGTAACCGTCTATTATTTCACAGCAATGCAATCCTTGATCAAGTCCTGGACTTCTAACGGCGTTTCCTGAAATTTCAAGTCTCCAAGCAATGTCAAGATGCGTTTTTTATTCGCCGGTGCCTTGTTCGCAAAATCACGAAGCACCCAGTACAATTCCCGGCCAACGTCGCATTTCGGCGGGGTATGGTTGTGGTTCAGCAATGCCTTGACAAGCGCGGGAATCGCAAATGAAATGTCCTCGCGATAGACGAGCTGGTAATGGTAGAAAAACCGGGAGGCATTCGTCACTTTTTTCACTTCTACTACGCCCGATGTTTTATCAAATGCATCGAGCAAGGGGATGCACGCTTGGCCATCATTATGGAATTTTTGTTTCGCCCGATCAACAGCTTCCAAGACGAGTTTGACAGCTTTATTTCCTTCCTCGTCGCTCAACCGCGTGAGATGGATATCATCTTCCGAGCCGTTGACCAGGTACTCATATTCGGTGCTCCATTGGTAGCATGTACCGCATTCGGGACAACGCTTAATGCAGCTATTTGACGATGACGTGGAATCGTCGTAATACGGCCAACCAATGATTTCCAGCTTGATGGAATTTGCTGGAAGACCGGGTCCTTCCGTCTCGCCGCCTTTCCAGAACTCCGAGGAAGCTGCGGGGATGGGCCTGCAAATAGAACATGATTTCCATCTCTCAACCGGTTTTGCATCAACCATAGAAGGTGGTGCCGGATTCTTCGTTCGTTTAGTCATTTTCATCCCGTGAGGTAAAGAAATCGTGGTTTGATAGTCAAGAATGAAGAGAAGGATATAGTTTCAAAATAAAAGAAAAATTCAAAAGATCAACAGTTATTTCTATTATTGTTACTCTTATTTCTTGGCCGCTTTATCTGCTTGCATTTTCTTGATGGTCTCATCTTGCAAGATACGCCGCAGCACTTTCCCGACCATGGTTTTGGGCAACTCTTCCTTGAACTCGATCAAGGTGGGCGTCTTCCACACCGCCATCTTGTCCTTGGACCACTTGATCAAGTCTTGCTCCGTGACCTTGCCCTTGAACTCGGGCTTGAGGACAATATAGGCCTTCACGACCTCGCCTGCATCAGGGTCCGGTATGCCGGCCACGGCGACCTCGAGAACCGCCTCGTTCTGGTACATGAGCTCCTCGACCTCTTTCGGGAATACGGAATGGCCCTTGTATTTGATGAGCTCCTTCTTTCGGTCCATGATCTTTATCATGCCATCCTCGTCCATGTAGCCAATGTCACCCGTGAGTAACCAGAGCTTCCCGTCGGCATATTTCACGACGGTCTTCTTGGACTGCTCTGCAGCGTCCTTCGACGATGAGGGGAGGTATCCCATCATGACTTGCGGGCCCGCGACGGCGATTTCACCCATCACTTCGGGGCCGAATCCTTGCAGATCCTTGCCAGTTTCTCGATCAACGAGCTTCCACTCGGTGCTGGAGAACGGCAACCCGATGAACCCGATCTTTCGCTCGCCGAAGAAGTTACCAGCTGAAACCGCTGGGCTAGCCTCGGTCAAGCCGTAAGCTTCCACGAGCTTCGCGCCCGTGCGGGTCTCGAAGGCTTCCTGGACTTCACGGTGGAGGGGACCGGCAGCCGAGATGCACAAGTCAAAGATGCCCTTTATATCATACTTTTGGATAGTTTCCATCGGCAGATCTGCGATGCGCTTGAACAGGATTTCAGCGCCGGGGTAAAAGAAGTTAGAGGTGGGATTTTCCTTCTTAATTTCCTCGAGTTCCTTCAGCATGACCTCCGTCTCAGGCGGTTTCACGTAATAAATGGCCCATCCTTTCACGCACAAGCTCACGCAGAGCACGCTCACGCCGCCGAACACGTGGAATGCCGGCAACACGCCCAGGATACAAGAGCCTTTCTTCGCCGTGAAGAACCATGCCATCATCTGATACGAGTTTGCAACGATGTTATAGGTGCTCAGCATTGCAGCTTTGGGCATTCCCGTGGTACCACCCGTCCATAGCAGCGCGGCCACGTGCGTTTTCACGTCGTAATTTGCTGGCGTGACATCGGTAGTGGCTTTTTTCATGAGCGCGAGATACTGGGGGCAACCAGGTGCTTTCCCGGAGGGGATCATGGGCTGTCCCGTTTTCTTGTCCTTGATCTTCTTCCCGAGCACTTTCTTGAAGCCTGGTAGCCCGTGCGCCTCGTCGACGACGTTCGTGATGACCACGTTTTTCGGGTCTGCAACTGGCAATCCCTTGAGGATCGCGCCTTGTTTCAAAATCTTTTCCCACACGGCATCCAACGTGATGAGGAACTTAGCCTTACTTCCCGTGAGGCAATGGATCATCTCCGCTTCTGCATACGTGGGATTCAGCGTCGTCACGGTCATGCCGATGCGCTGTGCTGCATAATATGCCACGACGAATTGGGGGCAATTTGGCAATGCAATGGCGAGTACGTCATTTTCCTTAGCACCTAAGACTTTTTGAAGCACATTGGCGAATTTATTCACGTTATCGTCCAACCACCTGTAGGAGTAATACGCCTCCATGAACCAGAAGGCGTGCATCTCCGGGTCTTCCTTAACTCCCCGGGTGATGAACTCGTCCAAGCGGATCAGCGGTATATCAACCTCTGCTGGGACTTCTTTCGGCCAGTACTTACATTTCAACCAGATTTTCTCAACCATAATGTATATCACCTTTTTTTGACCACAAAAACATGTACCTAGAGGCACATGTCTGGTTGCTAGTGATTTGGATACTTCGTATAATAAACTATCCATCATGAAGGAATAAGGCATAGATAAACGGGATCACCTTTTTATCGTGGATCTCGCAAGGTTGCTCCATGGCCTGGAACGTGAAATCGACCCGAATGCCCGTGATATTCGTCGGCCACGGGAGCCCGATGAATGCCATCGAAGACAACGCGTCTTCACGCGCCTGGAAAAGATTGGGCGAGGAGATCCCGCGACCATCCGTGATCCTTTCGATCTCCGCGCACTGGGAAACCCGCGGCACGAAAGTGACGGGCATGGCCAAGCCCAGAACGATTTATGACTTCTGGGGATTTCCCGATACCTTGTACAAGATGAAATACCCGGCGGCCGGGTCTCCTGCACTGGCAAAACTCGTCGCGAAACAGCTAGTTGGCATCGGTGTTGGCCTCGATACAGAATGGGGACTCGACCACGGCACGTGGATCGTCCTGGCGCGCATGTATCCGCGAGCGGATATTCCCGTCGTGCAGTTAAGCCTTGACTACACTGTTCCTGGGCAAAAACACTTTGAGATTGGAAAGAGCTTGGCAGAGCTTCGCGAGCGCGGGGTGCTCATCCTTGGCAGCGGGAACATCGTGCACAACCTCGGCATGATGCAGCTTTCGGAGGGTGGTTATGATTGGGCAATAGAGTTCGATGAAATGATCAAGCGATTACTCATCGAGGGAAAGGACGCCACCATCATCGATTACGAGGCCCTTCCAAGGAGCCATTTACCTATCCCGACGCCTGAGCACTTTCTCCCGCTGCTTTATATAATAGGCGCCAAGCACCCGTCGGATCGACTGCGATTCGTGGCGGAAAACATCGTGTATGGTTCTGTCTCCATGCGGTGCGCGGTTTTCGAGTAGAACATTACCGCTCAGGAACGTGGCTCAAAATCCAATCAAAATCTAGGGTATGTCCGCACGCGAAGCATGTCGTTTCAACGTCGACCAGCTCCTTCGCGCACTGGCGGCAATAAACAGCTCCACAGTGCTTGCAGATGACGCGATCCCCCGTGATGATTCCCTTGTGAAGGGCGCATCGAGGCTTCGGTCCAAGCAATTCACTTTCCCCCTCGCTTATTGCATCAGATGGATCCACTTTTTTTGCGCGATAGATCGCCACGACGTCCGGATCGACGTAGCCAGGGAGAACGACGAAAGAGTATGTCCTGCTCATCATGCTATCCTTTCATGTTGTCTTGAGATGACTATGCAAGGCCAAATCCTTAAACCCGTTTCAACCAAATGTGGACACATGCTGACTTGCTCGTTGCCTGGATAAAAAGGAACTGGAGCCTTATTCCTCGCGATCAATCGATCGTGAGGTTTTCGAGCAAATTCTTCAAGAGCTCTTCTTGATCATTGTCCGTGGCATTCAATGACGCGTTCTTTCCAAGCGTGTCGAGCATAGCCGCGTCTTGCGACGTGTCCTCCAGCGTTTCGAAGTACATCTTCATGGTTCCCTGGATCTTTAAGAGCAATATTCCAAGATCACCCTCGTACTCGATCATGCGGATGTACTTCTTGGTAAACATCTTGATGACGATAAATTCCTCTATAAGGCCGAACTTCGCTATTATAGCCTCGATCTCGGGGTCGGGGCGGCAAAACTCGTGCAGGAAATGCTCGGTGATTGCCGCTGTTACGTACTCGTAGGCGAGTTTTTTCTCGGTGTTGCGTTTATATCCGAACTTGTCGTCGGGATTCTCTAGGATGTACTGGTAATAGAACATCATGTTCAGTAAGGTGTCGAACGCGTACTTCTTGGTAGCCTCGTTGATGACACCGAGGTGCAAAACTCGTGTATACGAGTTAAAGAACGTGTCCCCTTCGACCTTCTTGACGGTGAAATCATCTTTCTCTCCAATGATGAACATTTCGCCGCCCGTACAATAATTGTACAAGTCTCTCAACAACATGGAAACATCGTGCTTGCTCGGCTCGCTCGCGGCGATGATTGTGTCGAATTCCTTGAGAATCTTTTCCCGGGGATCCATGAATTAAAACACGCTCGTTGTGGATTTAACCTTTCCGCGCTGCATCAAGGCCCGCACTTTCCTCCTGGGCGAGCATCCATGGCGTGGGCTCGCGCTTCGTGAGCGCGTGGCTGGCGTAGAACCTCGTGATCAAGATGAATACCGGCAGCATAACCAGCCCGGCAAGAACGAAGCGCCATTCGAAGAATGCGACGCTCCAGTCCGATGGATATATCAGCGGCGTGAAAAACGCAACGAGCGGTTGGATCGAGTTGGAAAAGCCGTGCACGAGCATCGGTGCGGCCAGGCTCCCGGACTTCTCGTAAATGTAGCTGAAGCAAACGCCCATCGCGCCCGTCACGATGACCCGCTGGATGCATCCTATGACATCGAACGAAAAGTCTGAACCCACATACCATGGCACGTGGAAGAAGCCGAACAAGATATTAGTGATGGCCATAGCGAGCACGAACGATTCCTTGTCACGGCGCGTTCTAGAAAAATGCACCCGGAGCTTGGTATAGATGTATCCCCTGAAAAATAACTCCTCGGCAAAGCCCACGGCGAGGAATTGATACGGGAAGGAAATCCAGTATAACTGGCTCGTCCAGCTGATGTACATGTGATAAATCACATCTGGTCCGAAAGTGATTATGTAAATGATTATAATGCAGGTGGTCGTGAGCACGAATTCGGTGGCTGCGATGATGAAGGCAAGTCCGATATTCCGCGCATTCCAATCCTTGAGGCCGAAATCCGTCAATCTCGTGCCTTCCACGAGCATTACTTGCAAGATGACGAGGAACACGATCGGTAACTTCTCCCACGGGTTGTAGAACTGCCATATCATCAGCTGCCGGATGATCAAGATGATGCAAAAATAGCCGGCAATCCGGAGTGCAAGGGATTTCGTTCCTTCATGCTGCTGGTGCAACGGTTTCAAGTCGAGGCGTGCCGCTTTCTTGATGAGCAAGATCGCGATGGCGAGCATCCCGATGGTCCACACGACTGGCCCATAATACACTTGCCATCCTGCCGCGGTGATCGACCACGGCCCGCTCGCGAGCAAGATAGCGAGCCCTGTGCAGATGTACATGGCAGTTGGCAAGACCTTCGCGGCCGAAGGGTGCGCCTTGGAAAAACTGATCATCCGGTTCATCATCGTTTGCCACTATCCCCGATGTTACCCTTGTATGATTCACGCCATCGCACGAGCTCCCACGCCCGCGAGAGCACTTGTATCGCGGTATCCGGGCTGTTGACGATCGGGATGCCGATCCGCGCTGCTAGTTCCTTCCATTCCGCCACCATGTTTGCATGGCCCCCGAGCAGAGCGAAGATGATAGGTTTCTCAGGATGGGCTTTTCGCATCCTTTCGAGGTGGTCCCAATCGAGCAAGGATTCCGGCATAGCAAGGGTCACGATAACAACGGCGTCGTATTCGCTTTCCAGCAGCGTCTGGATCGCGTGCGACCACGCTTTCGTGGAACCTTGCTGCTCGATCGCGGCCCACAAGTCGACCGGGTTCGTGAAAGAAAACCACGATGGATAGATCTCTTGCAGCCGTGCCCGGGCTCGATCGGGCAGCGGCGTGGTGGCGACCTTGCTCATATCAGCAGCGTCGACCGTCAGCGCGCAACCGGCGCCAGTGATCGATATGACCCCTATCTTATTTCCTTGTGGTAACCCGGCGCGAGAGAAGAATTGGGATTGCGCCCAGAGCTCTTCAAAATTCAAAACGCGCACGGCGCCGCAAGCACGGACCGCAGCGTTGAACACGCGGTCGTCGCCGGCGATCGATTCAGTGTGGGACTGCACGGCCTTTGCCCCCGCTTCGGTGCGGCCCGCTTTCACGAGCACGATGGGCTTGTTCTTAGCGGAATTGCAGTCACGAACGAGGCTCAGGAATCGTTTGCCATCCTTGATGTTTTCGAGATACATGGCGATCACGCCCGTGTCAGCATCGTTGGCGAGATACTCGATCGCATCGAGCTCGTTCACGTCGAGCTTGTTGCCGAGGCAGCAGATCTTCGACACGGGAAACGTCTTCTCCGCGATGATCCGCTGGAGATAGCCCGACGCGATCAAGCCAGTCTGGCCGGCGATGGCGACGCCCTTCGGCTCCGGGGCTGGCAAGGATTCGAACGGTATGAGGGACGTGTTGACGCCGTTGTGCATGTTCACGACGCCGATCGAGTTCGGGCCCATGATCCGTGGCGGGTCTTTCATCGACGTCAGCAACTGCCTGAGTGCCTTCGTGTTCTGCGCGTGCTCGGTGTCAGTTTCCCCGATCTGCCCGGACTCGATGATGATCGCCTTCACGCCATCATGGATGCACGTCTTGACTGTTTCCAGCACAAGCCGCGGCGGCAAGCAGATGACCGTCAGGTCAACGGGGCGAGCACTCGCGGGGATTCCATCCATCGAAGCATATGCCTTGAATCCAAGTATCTTGTCGCGGTTCGGGTTGATGGGATATATGCCGTTTGGAACCTTGGCATTCCGGAGGTTCCACGTGATGTTGTAGCCCGCCTTGCCCGGCGATGCCGAAGCTCCGAAGATGGCTATCGACGACGGGTTGAAGAAGCGATCCATGATCCCGTTTCACGTGCAAGGAAGATAAAAATTAGTAGAAAATTGATTCGGTATTTATGTTTGGTATTATGCGCCGCTCTTCGCGACGTCGGCGATTTCGACTTTTTCCAGGTCGAAATACACCTTGCCCATGTTCTTGCGGATGGTCTCGGCGATCAAGATGCACAGCGGCAAGAAAATCGCTTTCAAGACGAAGCGAAGCATGTGCACGCCCACGTAAGCGACCATCGCAACGCTGATTCCATCCGGGTCGATCAGCAAGCCAGAATACAGCACGATTGCATCGAACAGGATGTAGAAGGAGTACCTGCTGGCCAGCATGAAGATGTAGGCGATCGATTCGCCGAAAACCCGCGCTTTGCGCGGTTCCATCTTGAAGGTTTTTTCCATCGGGAAAGCGATACGACGGCCATAGCCCATGACCAGGGCTGCGATCGCGTCGCCGATGAACGTGGAATAGATGAATAGCGACTCGCTTGGCGGCGCGATGGGCATCACGATAGCTTCGCCTGCAAGGCTCGATATGATGGCGATTTCTGGCCCGAAAAGCCCGGCGCACACGAACGTGACGATCATTTCGATCGATGCCACGCCCGGGATGGCGATGAAATTGCCGAGGGCAAACAATCCCGCGAAGACCGCGGTCAAGGCAATGAACTTCGATTTATTCTCCTTGATATTCAGTCGTGAAACGTACATGATGAAACGACTCCGCACATGTATGAGATCGTGCATAAAATGATCGGTTTTGATATTGAACCAATAAAAAAGAAAAACAAGTTATTTCTTTTTCTTGCCAGCAGCAGGCTTCGCCGCTGCTTTCTTCGGCTCTGCTGCAGGTTTCGCTTCTTCCTTCTTTGCCGGGGCAGCTTTTGCTTCCTCTTTCTTTGCGGCGGCTGGCTTCGCTTCTTTCTTTGCGGCCGGCGCTGCACCACCCTTGGCAGCCATGATCTTCGTGGCCACCTCGACACCTTGCGGCGCGTCGTCGCAGTTGTAATCGGCGCCAAGTTTTTCGGCGAGCTCCTGGTTCAGCGGCGCACCACCGCAGATGATCTTCACCTTGTCACGTAATCCTGCTTCCTTGAGTGCCTTGGCAACGTTTTCGATTTCCACGACGGTCATGGTGAGTAATGACGACAATGCAACCATATCCGCATTATTCTTTTTAACGGCGGCGACGATATCCTTCGGTTCCACGTCCTTGCCGAGGTCGATTATGTTAAATCCTGCCGACGTGAGTAAGGTGGCTGCGACGTTTTTTCCGATGTCGTGCAAGTCACCCTTGACGGTGGAAATGACGATGGTGCCCTTGGATGAACGTCCTGCTTTCAAGAACGGTTTAAGAAGAGCGATGCCCGTGTTCATGCATTCACCTGCAAGTACAAGTTCTGGCAAATAATACTCCTTTTGTTCGTAGAGCTTTCCAACATCAGTCATGCCGTCGGACAAAGCTTTTAGGATTTCCTCAGCAGGAATTTTGGCGTCCAGTGCGTCTTTAACAGCTTTCTCTATATCATCGATTTCTAGCTTTACTACTAATTCTTTAATTTTCGCGAGATCTGCCATGTAGACTTCCTCGTTTTTTGCCGGTATTGCTAATGATGCATTATCTGTTTCGTCATCTTATATACGTTTATTCCTAAACGGAACGATATACTCACAGTTTTTCCACTAACTCCAGTAACTTGCCAATATCAAGCAGCGAGTAATTCACGTACACGAGCTTTCCATCCGTGCCGACCACGAAATCCGCGGGGGATTGCGCCTCGTCGCCTTCCTTCGGGCCATGTTCGTGCTTGCTCGCCTTCGCTTTCTTGATCAGTTTTGGGAGGGTAGAGATGCCCACCTTGCCCACGCCCCATGCCTTGTACAAGGGATAAGGTTTTTCGGGATCGCACAAGATCGAGAAATCAACGCCCTTTTTGTCCGACAAGAATTTCTCTGCACTGCTCTTGGTCGATTGCGTGATGTACACGATGGTCGCTTTCTTTGCAAGTTTATCTTTAACTTCGACCAACTCATCAAAATCTGCTTGGCACGCGGGACAGCCGAAATACCGGGAGAACACGACGACAACCGGCTTTGCTTTCATCGATTTTTTCAAGTCGAAGTCGCCCGTCTTGGTCACGGATGACCCTTTCAAGTCGGGCGCTTCTATACCAATTTCTAATTTAGCCATAGTTCGTTCATCTTTGCTGAATTTCTCAGACATTCATGGAGGGAGTGAATGGTTCGAGTACAGTATGGAAAATTTTAAAGCTTTCTTTTGCAGACGAACGAGCGCCGGTATAAAGAGTAACTAAAAACGAAGGATTAATGGATAAATGCCCCGTTCGAGCCAGAATGTTCGACCGATTCGGCCGTGATGGTCACCCACGGGCACACCTTCACGGTCTGGTTTGCCATGGCCTTTAACATGACTTGATCCTCGATATAGACATTAGACCCAAGGATCGCAGGGCCGATCAGCTGGACATTCGTTCCCGTGTTCACGCCATCTCCCATGATGACCTTTATAATGTCGTTGTCATCATCGATGCTGCAATTTTCGAGAAAAACGCTTTCACTGAGCTTTACATTATCGCCTACCTCGCAGTCCTTGCCGAGAACCACGTGGGGCCCGATAACGCATTTATCTCCTATCGTCACGTTCTCGTCGAAGCACACTGGCGCTTTGATGATCGTCCCCTTCCCGAGCTTGACGGACGGGTGCATGATATTTTCGGCACCGAGGCGCCTTGTTTCCTCCTCAAGGATGATGAAGTTCCCCGCAAGGTACTCCTCTGGCAGCCCGAAATCCTTCCAGATGCCGGAAAACTCGAACTTATGCGCCATGCGTTTCTTGGCAACGTGCGGGAATACGTCTTTTTCGATCGACACCTTTTTCTCGGGCGTGATGTAATCGAAGATGGCAGGTTCGAGCAGGTACGTGCCCGCGTTGACCGGGTAGCTGGAATATTTCTTGATCAGCTCCGTGGTCTTGGGCTTTTCGTAAAACTCGCGGATTATGGTGTCGTTCCTGTCGGAAACGAGCACGCCATAGCGCGACACGTCCGGGACCCGTATCGCAGAAATCGTGGCAACGGCTTTCGTCTTCTTGTGCTGCGCCAGCATGTCCTTGTAGCTGAAATACGAGACCACGTCCCCGTTCAGCATGAAAAAGCTATCATCTTCGAGCAACTTTTGCGAGAACTTGAGCGCCCCGCCGGTGCCGAGTGGCTTTCGCTCATCTTGCACGTGGATCTCGCAGCTCACGGCCTTTTGCCACTCTTTCATGTAGGCATCGATATCGTGGGCCCGGTAGTTCACGGCGATGACGATCTTTTTCAAGCCGGGCGTTTCCTGCATCAATTTTGAGATGATGAAGTTGAGCAGCGGCTTGTTGACGACCGGAAGCATGGGCTTGGGGATGCTGCACGTGATGGGCCGAAGCCGCGTCCCATACCCGCCAGCGAGGATGATTGCGTTCACCACGTTGCTCACGACGTTGCAGTTCTATCCTTGGTTACCGGAGGTAATGTCCGGTTAATAAAAAGGAAAGAGATGATCTGCAAAATACGGGGTTGATAAAAGGACGCGTATGCCATCACGGCACGTTGAACGATGCCACGGGCACGACGAGGCAATACAGCATGTTCTGGACGTTCGTGTCCTTGACTTCGTCGATGAACTTGATTTTCGAGTCTTGGTCCATCATGATATACGCGTGTTTCCCAATCTCCTTGGATTCATCGAGGTACACGTCGAACGTGACGAGATTCACGTCGTCTTTCTTGGCCAATGGTGTGAAGTTGACATCGAACAGCAAATCCCCGCCGGTTCCTTTTATCAAGAAAACGCGGCTTCTCGCATCGTACCCGGCGATGAAGCTTTCAAGGTTGTCATACACCATATCGACATCGAGCTGGATCGTTTTCTGTTGCGTGCCGCGCATGCTCTCCAGCATCTGGAACTCGGATGCTGCCACGTGCACCATTTTTTTCCGCTTTGCACCGATGCCCAGTAGCTCCAGTTCCTTAGGCGTCAGGAAATCTTTCAAGATAGAAACGGGGTCCTTGGAGAAAAATTCTTTCATGATGGGTTCCCGCTTCGTGTAGAGGAATAATTGGCTCAGGTCCTGATTCGCCCCGAGTATCTTGTGAAAGTAGAGTTTCCGCATCGGATCGTAGGATAGCGTGAGCGCCGTGCTTTCACCCATGCCGAGCATGGATAGCATCCCAGCGGGACCGGACGTGTGCGAGGAAAAGTTCACGAGCAAAAATTTCTTGAAATCTGCGATTTCTAACGCGCCCTTGAAATTTTTCAGCAGTTCAAGACTTTTTTGCTTGAGTTCTTGGATTTTATGCAAGATGTCCACCACTTCTGATCATTCTAGTTGCTGTTATGTTAGAATCGGATTTGTTATTTAACTCTTATTTTTACATTTTATGGGGGCGTGGACTTCAAGAATAAAGGAAGATGCTGGCTAATTGATGTTCCACCGAGGACTTCTGCTTTAATGCGTAATTTGAAAAATCACGCATGACATGTTACTATTATCTATTTTAATGAGATTTGGCGTTAAATGAGAATTTAAGAGTGAAATCATGGGCAAAACAAATCATTTTAATCGATGTATAGGGATCATGCTCTGCATGTTTCTCGCTTTTACCGCGTGTACATTTCTGAGTGTAAAACGTGGAATAGACGAGCAAGAAACGGGCGCGATGCTTGGTCCGGTTGTACTAGAAAATAGCGCCGGATTCGGTCCTATCGGCAATTACACGGCTGCGAACGCACTCTACGGGGTCGATATCGTTGATAACATAGCATACGTAGCTGCATATGATGCAGGCTTGCATTGTTTCGATATTTCCAATCCAAGTGATCCGCAGTTGATTGGATCTTGCGACACGCCCGGCACGGCACAAGATGTTGCAGTCGAAGGGAATGTTGCCTTCGTAGCAGATTCTAATTATCTTCGGTGTATAAATGTCACGAATCCTCGAAAGCCAGCATTGCTTGGATCAGTTATGTGTCAAGGAACCAACATTGCCGTGACCGGCCAAGTTGCCTATATGGTCGGCATAACCATGTTTGCAACTATGACGTGCGTGGATGTCTCGAATCCATCCAAACCAACGATTATCACAACATATAACGCGCCCATGGGAACTAGTTTGGGCCCAATTTGTCCATTCGGCAATTTTTTGTACTGTGCTGCAGCCACGGATGGTTTAAAATGCCTGAACATTACGGACTTGCATGCAATCTCAGTTGTTGCGACGTACAACACACCTTATCTTGCACAAGGCGTCGTCGTTTCCGGCGATGTTGCATACCTTGCCAACGAGAACTCGGGCTTGATGTGTTTTAATGTTTCTAACCCGCGTTCAATAGTTCCACTTGGGACTTGTCCCACGTCGGGGATTGCATTGCGCGTATGCTTGAGTGGGATGATCGCAATTGTTACAAATTATTCACCGGGTGGCATCGATTGCATCAACGTTACAAATCCATCCTCACCTTTCCTCATCAAGACATACACGAGCTCAAGTGATTACCCGGTACGACTCGATGTCGAGGGCGGATTCGTGTGTGTGACCGATGACTTCTCAAAAACGCTTGAAGTGTTCCGAATCGCGGATCGCGTCACGCCAGCCTATGTCGGTTCACTTGATTTGCCCGGGATATCTACTTCGATCACGGTGAACGGGAGATTCGCATTCCTTACCACGCATTCCGAGGGACTCCGCATCATTGATGTGACAAATCCCACAGCCCCGGTTCAACGCGGTATCTACAAGACAACAGGAAATGCTTCCAATGTCGAGGTAAGGGGATTAACCGCGTTCGTCGCGTATGGCACAGCGGGCCTCGTGTGTGTAAACATCTCGAATATCAACAACCCCGTTAAGATCGGGAGTTATTCGACGCCTACAACTGCATACGATGTCGACGTGAAGGGGGGTATCACGTACGTTGCCGATTATAACAGCCGGATGTATTGCCTCAACACGTCGAACCCATCCAATCCCACTAATATTGGGTATTATCCCCCTGCAGCGAGTTCATGCACCGGCGTTAGCGTGAAGGGTAGCCTGGCTTACACGACGACGGGCAACGGGTACCTCCGAATCTTAAACGTAACGAATCCCGCGTCCCCCACGCAGATCACATCCATCAACGGGTTTGGAACCTTGCGTGGCATGTTTATTGGCAAAAACATCGCATATATAGGCGGTGCATCTTCTGGCTTGTTCTGCGTGAACATCTCGATCCCAAGCAATCCCGTTAACCTTGGATCTTTGCCTGGAACATATGCCTTCCGCGTCGTTGTCCAAGACGGCATAGGTTATACTGCCGATCAGTTGTCGTCCATCGGAATGCGTGTGGTAAACTTCACGAATCCAGCAGCACCCCAGCTAATCAGCACCCATTACCTCTCTCAGGGGGTAACGGACGCTTGCATCAGTGGTGCATACTTGTACATGGCAAATGATGTTAATGGCTTGCAAATCTATAAGATCATGGGGTATGATTGGGAACGACCGACGATGCCACAGGCTTTCACTGCCACTGGCGGTAAAAACAACGTGACGGTTCAATGGTCTGCTCCAGCATCAAGCGGATCGTATCCTATAACCAATTATTCCATTTATCGCGGGGAAAGCGTGTCGACGATGACCTTGTTAACCACGATCGGCATCCAGACTGCTTACGAGGATACCAGCGCGGTACCTGGCGTGGTGTACCATTACTCGATCACTGCGAGAAATGTGGCCGGCGAGAGCAACAAATCGGCTCCCGCGAGTGCGATGCCATTCACGCTCCCCGGAGTACCGATTGGTCTCGGCTTGCAAAGTGGGAACATGTATAACCAGCTCACGTGGAGTCCCCCCGCAGCGGATGGATTCTCTGCAATCACGAACTATTCCATCTACCGGGGAACGAATGCGAGTGTCCAGCCATTCTTGGTTACCGTTGGAAACGTGACAACGTTCATCGATACCAATCTCCAGAACGGCCAGCCGTATTATTATCGCATCGCCGCAGTGAATGAAGCCGGCGTGGGCACCCAGACGTCTTATTCAATCGGGGTCCCCAAAACTACCCCCCTGCCTCCTTCGAACGTCACGGCATCGATATCAAGTGATGATATTTCGCTTTCTTGGCAAGTACCAGCATCGAATGGTGGCTCCGTGATCACCGGGTACAGCATCTACAGGGGTACTGCAGAAAATGGCGAAACCTTCTTGACACTCGTTGGAAACGTCACCACTTTCACAGACATAGCCGTCGCGGATAGAGTGATCTATTACTACAAGATCACGGCGAGAAACAGTGCCGGAGAGAGCGATAGATCGGAGGAAGTATTTGCCATCGTCGAGAACACGATTATCCAGCTCTCCAATCCTTCCAACATTACATATGTGGTCGGTGCAACAGGCAGCAATATTATCTGGACCATCACGGATCCAGATGTGGTGGACGGATGGTATTCCGTGTCCAAAGATGGCGTCGAAATGTACAGCGGGTACTGGGTTTCGGGGCAGAACGTGCTCGTGAATGTTGATGGATTGCCGGCTGGGACTTACAACTATTCAATCAACGTGACCGATGGGCTCGGGAGCGAGGTGCAAGACGTGGTCTCGGTCGTGGTGAGAGCAGACGAGAATTTTTGGAGAGTCTTGTTTGAAAAGGGAATTCTCATCCCGCTCATTGGTGGCATCGTTGGTGGTATCGTGTCGATAACTTTTCTCGTCATCAAGCGCAAGATGAGTAAGATCCACAAGGATAGGAAGAATGAATGAATTCCAGTTTTGATATTGGGAACCAGCTAGCTAAAACCTGAACCCTTTTTTTTCTCTATTTAATTTAAACATCGATATTACATTTTTCACCAATTATTCATGCTAGCGCGAGATTATATCGCGAAAAAGAACGTGCATTAGCTCGCCCATAAAAAATTGAAAAGATTAGGCATCATATGCCTGTAAACGTTGATTTCTCGAGCTTGAGGAGGTTTTTACTGATGAAATCCTTGATCGTCGCCACCGCGTGCGGGATCCCTTCCCTGACACCCGTGACCATGCACTCGAATGCAGCGATTGCAGAGCCAAACTTCACCATTTGCTCCAGGTCCATTCCATTCAAGTTCCCGTAAATGAGCCCGCTCGCGAATGCATCGCCCGCGCCAGTCGTGTCGGCCACCTCGACAGGATACACGCCCGCGGAAATCAAGGTCTTCCCGTCGGTTATATAAGAGCCGGTGCCGCCATCCGTGCAAGCCACGATCTTCGGGCCGAGTTCCAAGGCATCTTGCATCGCGTGCAACAAGTTCTTTATCGAGGTCAGTTCTATCAGCTCCTCTTTGTTGAGGACCAGCATGTCCGATTTTTTTATGAGCTTGACCGCTGCGTCGTGGCTATTCTTGATGATGGAAATGCTCGGGCAAGCAAAAACTTTTCCACCGCCCTTTTTAACTGCAATTATGCATTTGTCAATGGTTTCTATGGCGGATTGCGACGTGAGCGAGGTCCATTGCAAGTTTCTGACCGTTTGAAGCCAATCGTCCTTAATTTCGGAGGGTTGGAGCAAGTTGTTAGCCCCCTTGTAAGCCAAGATGCTACGGTCTTTCCCTAGCGGCGTGAGCAAAACGACCGAGACCGCGGTGGCATCCTGTTTTGTTAAAATACATGAGGTCAAATCAACACCCGCTTTCGCAAGGTCGTCCCGGGTCATCCGTCCCATGGTATCGTCACCAATTTTTCCGATATAGGCTGTCTTCAGCCCGAGATTTCCGAGATTCGAGGCCACGTTCGCAGCACTACCGCCCGGGGCAAACTTCACGGAGCTCACGTTCAGCTTCGATGAATACTCGATCGCCGTGTATTTTTTCACCGTGTCGGGGGAATGCGCGTCGATCATCTCGAAGCGAAAGACATCCGAAACCGCCATGATCACATCAACGCACGCCGAGCCGATGCACGCGAGATCTATTGTTTTTTGAACCATTATCTCCACCAATATACTTGAAAGTGATTCGATTCTTAAATTGTGAGTTGGTATTCAACGCTTAAAAATTTTCAAGGTCGTGGCAACTTGTTGTCTGGCTTGTCCAATTAACATGAAAAGCGATGAAAAAACGGTTAAAAAGAGGGGATTTACTTCTTATCGTCGTCTTCCCACTCGACATCAACGACCCGCTTCTTGCTCTCGGGGCCTTTTTTCGTGTCTTTTGGGGGTTCTTGCTCGTCTTGCGCCTCGTTCTCTGGCCCGGCACCGCGGTTGCCAGCAGCTTGCTGTGCCCTGCGCATCATCTCGTCCATATCGGGAGGCATACCACCCGGTCCACCACCAGGAGCTCCACCTTGCCCACCAGCCTTGGCATAGATCTTCTGAGCGAGCTCGTGGAGGTATTTCTCGAGATTCGCCTTGGCATCGGCGAGCGCCTTTTCGTTCTCGCCTTGCGTCTTGACCGTGTCGTGCGCGAGCTCTACAGCCTTCAGCAAGTTGTTCTTGAGGGTTTCATCCATCTTTTCCGGGTTTTCTTTCATGAGCTTCTCGCCCTGGTACGCCAGGCTATCGAGCTCGTTGCGCGCCTGGATCACTTTCTGCAGCTGCTCGTCAGTGTCCTTGTGCTTTTCAGCCTCGGAGCGCATCCGTTCGATGTCGTTCTCGGAAAGCTTCTTCGTGCCTTCGATCCTGATGGATTGATTCTTGCCCGTGCCCAGGTCCTTGGCAGTGACGTTCATGATGCCATTTGCATCGATTTCAAACGTCACTTCGATCTGCGGGAGGCCACGAGGTGCAGGCGGTATCCCGTCGAGGAAAAACTTGCCCAGCGAGATGTTGTCCTTGGCAAGAGGGCGCTCGCCCTGGAGCACGTGGATTTCAACGGACGGTTGATTGTCGGATGCCGTCGAGAACACTTTCTGGCGCCTGACAGGAATCGTCGTGTTGCGGTCGATGATCCGCGTCATGACATTGCCAAGGGTCTCGACACCAAGGCTGAGCGGCGTGACATCAAGCAGCAAGATGTCCTTGATCGAGCCCGCGAGCACCGCTCCTTGGATAGCCGCGCCGGCAGCTACCGCCTCCATGGGATCGACCCCGTGCTCTGCTTTCTTGCCGAAGAACTGCTCGAACCGATCGAGAACGCACGGCATGCGCGTTGGCCCTCCGACCAGGATGATCTTCTTTATTTCATCCTTGGAAAGCTTCGCGTCGTCGACCGCGCGCTGCATTATCGGCTTGAGTCGTTCCAGCACGGATGCGATTGTCTTCTCCAAGCGCGCCCGGGTGTATTCCATCTCCAGATGCTTTGGACCGCTCGAGTCTTGCGCGATGAAAGGGAGGTTGATCTGCGTGCTGAACATGGTGGACAGCTCGATCTTCGCTTTCTCCGCGGCCTCCAGCACGCGGCGCTTGGCCGTCGGATCCTTGAGCAAGTCGATGTTCTCCTTGCGCCTGAATTCCCCCGCGATGTCTTCCTGGATCAAGCGGTCCATGTCCGTGCCACCGAGCTGCGTGTCACCGGACGTGGAGATTACCTGGAAGACGCCTTCGCCCATTTCCATGATCGTGACATCGAAGGTACCGCCACCGAGATCCAGCACGACGATCTTCATCGATTGGCCTTCCTTGTCGAGGCCATATGCGAGTGCCGCGGCGGTGGGCTCGTTGATGATGCGAACCACGTCCAAGCCCGCGATCTTGCCGGCGTCCTTGGTCGCAGTCCGCTGCGCATCGTTGAAATAGGCAGGAACCGTGATGACGGCTTTCTCGACCTTTTCATTCATGTAATCTTCCGCGTCTTTCTTTATCTTGGCGAGGAGTATGGCCGAGATCTCTTGCGGTGTGTATTTCTTACCATCGATCTCGACCTTGTAGTCGGTACCCATCTTGCGCTTGATGGCCGTGATGGTGCGCTCGGGGTTCGACACGGCTTGGCGTCTCGCCGGCTCCGCGACCAGGATGGTCTTGTCCTTCGTGAATGCGATGAAAGAAGGGAACGCTTTTCCACCACCGATCGTGGTTCCTTCCGCCGCTGGGATCATGATTGGATGTCGTGTATCCAACATCACGACTGCAGCAGCGCTGTTCGACGTGCCGAGGTCGATCCCGATGATTTTTTCCTTTTTCTTGTCAGATTCCGGCATGAAATGTCACCTTAAACACACTTGCTCGTACGCTTCTTATTGCTACGTACATAGAAAAATTTGTCTGTTATGGACTTCTATATAAATCGACGTTTCACGAATATGAGATAACGTCAAGGGAAGGCATCTACATGGATCGTGAAGGGGGAGAAAAAGTAACGATAAGAGACTTTTTTCTTTCGTGATTCCGCCGGGCTATCACGCCGTGATGAACTTTACCACGGCTTTGCCTACCTCGTCAGTAAACATCACCTGTGCCTCATGGCAACCGCCGCGAATCGTGTACAAGATTGCACCGGGGATTTTCTCGGCGAGGAGCTTCGACATGTCGTAACCGAGCTGCCGATCGTTCTCGGAACCGATCACGAGGGTCGGGACCTTGATCTGGGACAGCCACGGCTCAGAATAGAAGTGCTTCTTTGTTATCTGCGCCAAACCCTTCACGAAAGCCGTCCTAGATGTCCGCTGCATGCTTGCAGTGACGGCCTCGTCGATCTTCGCGGGCGCGTCTGTCGGGAAGGCGCGGCCAAACGAGATCTTCACGGTGGCCTTTAATGGGAGTATCTTGGCTAATCCCACTTCGACTGAAGACACCCGGAGGTGCGTCCCCGTGGCGAGCAAGATGAGCTTCTCGATGCGGTCGGCATGTTCCTTGGCAATTAGCTGGGCAATCATCCCGCCCATGCTATGGCCGAGAAAATGGACCTTTTTCAAGCCCATCGCGTCCAGCCACCCGACGACATCCTTGGCGAAGGATTCAATGGAATAGCTCTGATCCGTGTCCGGATGATCCTCGTGGCGGTCGGAGTATCCAAAGCCGGGCAAATCGACCGTGAACACGTGGGATTGGCAATTCTTTACGAGAAAATTGGCTAGCGGTTCCATAAACTTTGATTGCGAGCCGAGCCCGTGCAAGAGCAAGATGGGCGTGCCCTTGTTACCCGCGCCGAACTCGTTGTAGTTCATTTCCAAGCTGTTGACCTTGATTTTCGGCATTGTCGATCAACTGGTGATGTACATCCTACTATCAATATTCTCATCCATTAAATAAAACCTTCCCGATACAGCACGAACGAATAAAAAAAACAAGAGGAGTGGATGTGATCGATGAAATTATTGAGGCACTTCTGTGCCACATTTAGAACAGACACCTTTTTTCGCGTAAATCGGCGCGCCTTGATGATAATAGAGCACTTTAGCCTTATCGACCATCTGTATCAGTTTCAAGTTACCACATTTGGGACAAGCTATGCGCGTTGATTCTACAGGCTTGGATTCTCCCTCGCTCGGAGCTTCCTCTTCATCGGCACCTTTGCTTCCTTCCGACGCTTCCCCGAGCATGTCGCGGATTTCCTTGACCTTCGATTCAATCTCGTTTAATTTAGCAAGTATGGCTTTTTTGTCCATATTTCGTGCACCAACAAACAACTAAACCGGATAAGTTTGACTACGATTTTCCATATAAAAATGTGGCGATTATTCCAGAAACCGTGCAGAATCGCTTTTTAAGGCGCATATCCAACCAGTTATTGTTTCAATAAATGCAATTGATCGTGAACATATCATGCAAAAACTCGATCTCAAGCGACTGTTGAACGTGTTATCTATCGTGCTCGTGGTCCTCAACGCGTTCACGATCTTTGGCGGGACCTGGTCGTTGGCCGTCCCGTCAGGAACGGTATTTGATAGCATCATCGATATCTTGCTGGGTGCGACGATTGGGATGAACCTCTTTTTTGTAATCGTAGGATACTTGTTCCTCGATTATAAAAAGGACAAGCAAGCGGCCCGCATCAACTGGTACCTTTCCGGGTACTTGATCGGGTCGTGTTTCATGCTGCTCACCAATTTCCTTTTCACGCTCGTGGTGGCCTTGAGTTCCGTGCGATATAACATCGTGTATGGAACCATGCTCACGATCGCCATCACGCTGAACGCCATCACGCACGTGTTTCCGATCTTCGCTGGCATTGCGATTTACAAGACGACCGTGCCAAGTTCCCGAGCATTATCCCCCGTGATTGACGAGGAGTCTTGGGTCCGCAAACCGAGCTTCATCAAGGTGATAAAGTGCATCGGCATCCCCTTCATCTTCCTCGTTTTTGCGATGTCGATATACTTGCCCATGGTGTTTTTCAGCAGCGGCCACCAAGTCCAATACTGGATAGCCGGCGACCTGGCAATCACGATGGTCTTTTTTTTGCTCCCTATGACCTTGATGCTCGTTCGTTATATGCCCCGCACGAAACGAAAGCAAGACAGGGCACTGCGAGCCATCTTCGCTATCGCCGGGTTTGTGCTTGCGGGAATCAATGCGATCCCGCTCGTGCAGATCCAAGGTACCGTCACTTCCATCGACCAGCAATTCACGGTCGATTTCGGCGCTGGCTGGGAAAGCACGATCCCGCAAAACATTCGCACGGGGTTCAGAACTATGCCCCTGTCGTTAAAGGATATGATGTTCACGCTGCCCATCGGTGAAACCGATGAGCTGCACGATATCGTTTACACGATGGACAAGGGACAGTCCTTGAAGTTCGACTGGTACGGCCCGAAAGGTATCACGAGCACGGCAAACTCGTTGCCGGTCATCATCGCCATCCACGGCGGGAGCTGGGAATTGTATGACAAGGGTATTTACAACACTCTGCCTACCACGCTGTATCTTGCCAGCAAGGGCTACATCGTCGTCGACATCCAGTATGGCTTGTTTGACGAGGGCGATAGCGATCCATACTCCCTCAAGGACATGATCCTCGAGATCGCCAACCTCACCACGTTACTGGAAAGCAACGCGGGCTTGTACCACGTCAACATGTCCAAGGTTTACTTTATGGGCAGAAGCGCGGGCGCGCATCTTTCTTTGACCGCTGGCCTGGGTTACGACAATCCATTCTTCGCTGGCAATTTTTCCGCTACTATGACTTGCCGCGGCATCATCCCGTTCTATCCCCCGACCAACATGTCCAGCTGGTACGACGCGTCTGACGTGAACTTCTTCGGCGTGCCGTTCTCCCAGTTCCATTACTTCAATCCCGTCGACCTGGTCTCGGCAACGAGTCCCCCTGTCTTGTGCTTCGAGGGGCTTGCGGACAGGCTCGTGTCGCCCACGCAAGTGTATATGCTCGATGATGCCATGGCGGCGATGAACAAGACTTGCATCACCGGCCTGTTTCCTAATGTCGGGCACGAGTTCGACATCTTCTACAACTACGCGTGCAACCAGGTCTGCCTGTACTACATCGAGCGGTTCTTGGCATTCACGAGCGCGTGAACTGCTATGTCTTTCTTCCTTCTTTATTTTTTCCATTCCCTTGATCTTTATGTTCCCCCCGATCCTCTGCCTTATTTTCTGCGATCATGAAGACTGGGCATACGTGTCCAAAGACATAGCATCCCAGGGCGAGAACTTCGGGTGAAATTGAACTTGGATAGTCCGCCGCGTTAAAAGATTTGACTGATTGCTCGAAAAATGCTCGCCTCCCAGCATCAAGTGGCTTGTTGGAAAGGCAGTACGTGCCAGTCTCTAAGCATTCTTTCAAGTATTCGTTGTGCCGTGTCGCATCTTCTTGCAGCACCGGCAATAAGGGAAATAATTCCACGACCGGGCCATAAGGGCAATACCTTAATTTCCAGCAAGGCTTCTCGAAAAAATCCTTCCGGGCCTTGTACCTGGAGAGTATATCAAGGCCAAGAAACCTGGCATGCTTCCTTTTCGTCCATCGGTTTCACCACGTATTGACAGCGGTCAAGGAACACGGACTTTAGAGCCTATCTGGGCATTTAAAGCAGGGGTCAAAACGGTTAAATCTGCCGTCGTTTCTTCTTCTATCCATGAGA
>JAUQYW010000754.1 GCA_030587525.1 Candidatus Sigynarchaeota archaeon
GGAAAGCATGGTACAAGGAGATCGCGGCATCATTCAAGTTCTCGGAATTGGCCAAGCAGAAGGAGTTTTTCAAGATTATGGTGGCAACGCTCGTGTTCAACATCGGGCCGAAGATTTTCTTGCCGTGGATCTTCGAGTTTTTCACGCAGCTACCGATCAACATCATTCTCATCGCGATGGTCGCGGGCATCTACGTGATCGTCGGGTTTGGCATGTCGATCCTACTAGGGAAGTTCTGTGATGCATACGGTAGGAAAAAACCACTCGTGATTTCCATCATTCTCGGTTCTATCGGTTTTATGCTTGTGCCTCTAGCGGTTTATACCCTTAATTTGGCCCTCGTCTTCGTTATGGTCGTCTTGATCTTATTCATCCTCAACGGGGTTCCCACGATTCTCAGCGCCTGGACGCAAGATCTCCTTCCCTCGGGCAAGATTGGCCAATTCACAGGCATCAACAACATGTCCAGCACAGTCAACCAGCTCATAGGGGTCTGGATCGGTGGTGTCGTGTACGCGCTGACCAATGGAAACATCGCATGGAACATGTTCATTGCATCGTTCGTGTTCCTGGCTTCGATTCCGCTCTTTCTAACCGTGCGGGAAACGTTGCGGGAAAAACCGGCTGAAACGCCGTGAGTTTTTATCCCCTTGATCCTTATGATGCTTGCCATGAAAGTCCCGGGATTCGACGACATCTTTTTTTACCGCAATATGCTCGGTGCAAATTGCGTTGTCTACGCGTTTTTGCGCGATGACGGGGCGATCGACTTGCTCGACACGGGCATCTATTACATCCGCCCTGTGCTCTCGAAAGTGCTTGTCCGGATGCAAGATGACGACATCAACTTCCATCGCGTAAAAAATATCTACCATACCCATGGTCATTTCGACCATTGCCAAGCTGACCGGTACATCATAAACCATTCCATGTTCGACGTCGTCAAGGTGCATTGCCCAGCGGCGGATATGTGGCGGCTCCTCCCCGGCAACGATGCACGGCAGACGGCGTATTTCGTGGAACACGCGGCGCGGTATTTGCCCGGTAATTTCGATGAATTATTCGCGAAGAGCGGGTTTGGATCGGTAAGGCTACAATTCCGGCTGTTCGTGAGCAAGTTCATGCGCGTGCCCCCGCTCGAAAAGGCTTGCCTGGTGCCGCTGCACGATGGTGATACGGTGCACATTGGGCGTTATAAGGGTCGTGTCATCACGACGGGGGGCCATTCCGATGGCCATTCCTTCTTTCACGTGGCGGATAATGACATGCTCGTCATCGGCGACCACGATGCCGTGAACGAGATCACGTGCGATTATCGCAAGATCATCAAAGCATCGGCCATCATCCGGGACCTCGATCCCAACGTGGCGCTGGTCGGCCACCAGGGCATTCCATCGACCCGCGCGATCGTACGACAAAGATCGGCGATATGGTTCATCAAGTTCCAGCGCGAGGTCGATTTATTTCTCAAAGCCGCCGAACGCTTCGATAACAAGCTTTCGATGACGTATTTCTTGAACAAGATCCTGGGATATTCCGGGAAAATCGTATGGCTGCGTTACTGGGCATTCCAGAATCTGTTCGTCATCGCTAAATTCGCACAGGAAGAAGGCTTGGGAAACATCGTATACGACCCAGAAACGCGAGACTTGTGTCTCGAGCTGAATCGCGCCGCGCTGCGCGAGTTTCGCGATGATTTCGAGGGCGCGGTTACGAGAATAAAGAATGGATAAAAAAAAAGCGAGATCACGAGTTTCGCTTGGTTTTGTTTTTAGAAACGAGCACGAGGGCGATCACGGCGATTATGACAATCGGCCCGGCCATTAAGAGAAACCGGCCTATTTCATCCGCGAGGCACGACGACACGGGGAGTGGTGGTTGCCCCGTGTACAAGATGAGCATCTCCGCTGAAGCCGGTCCTAAGATCCCTTCGAATCTTCCATCCACAACATCCATGGAGCACATTGCGCTTATGCGGATAGCAGATGACGACATAGGAAGCATTTCGATGGAATATGCTCTGGACGAGGACTCGTCGAGATTCATGGCGATGAAGGATCGATGCTCCAATGACCTGCCACGGGCAATGACAAGGTTACCGCAGTACGCCAGGTTGTCTGGCAGAGCCGGTGCTGCCCAGTGGATGGCCCAGGCAAGGCGCGCGTTGCCGGAATGTACGCTTTGAAAGTCGTTGCCATGATACAAGGCACCTCCGGTGGCCGCAGCAGCCAAAATGCCTCGGATGTTGTTCGAGTTGAACGCGTCGGGATCAGGTGTGTTGAAGGCCCTCGCCCACCAGAACGATCGCAACAATGTCGTTGCGATCTGCCATGTGTTGAGCCCGCCTTGCGAGGCAGTATCTCCTGTGACCCGTGATGCCACCAGGTTTGCATATCTTGCCAAGGAAGGGTATCCGTATGGTGTTCCGCACAATAATATGCTCAAGTTGCACCTCGCGGCTTCTCTATCTAGGATATCGAGATACTGATTGACGAGCTCTGTTCTAGTCTTGTCCTCGTTCCATATTTGAGCAGCCCATGACCAGTAAAGGCCGCTGATGATGAAATCGACCTTCAAGCCATCGATGCCTTGATTCTTCCACGTCGTGAAAACATCGGCGATGTATGCTTGAACGGCTGGAAGGCTCATGTTATACACGGAATCTTTCTCTGGATCTCCCCCTTGGCTTGCAAGCCATCCGGGATGGGTTTGCTGGACCCACAACGGTGCATAGCCGATCCGGTTCCACACCACGAATTTCAATCCCGCGCCGTGCGCTTTCGCGATGCACGGCGCCATACCGTTCGGGAACTTCACGGGATCCCACGAGCTCCAATTGTAATACTTCAAGGTCTCGTCCGAGCCCCAGCCATCGTCCATGATATAATATTTGTAGCCAGCATCTACCAGGCTCGATAAGGTATCGAGCTCGTCAAGCACCGTTTCCTCGCTGATGTGGCCGTAATGGCTATACCAGTCACATTCACCCGCGCCGGTGCTGAAAAAGTTTTCGACAACGCCCGGTCGAATAGGCTGGTTAAAAAATTTCACCTGGTCCGCATATTCCAAGAAAAGTTGCGAAAAATTACTTCCTAGCTGAAGCCATACATGCTCGATCGAGATATTCTTGCCGGCTTGCGCCTCGAAGCCTCCAATGATCACGTTCGTAACGGAAATCCTTCCATTAATGCAAGAAACTTGAGTTTCCCATTTGTTCGATGTTAATGCCCCGAACAAGACCCCCGTCGACAAGTTATGAGCCAGGAAAGGCGTCCTTGCCCACCAGATGGTCGAATTGATATCCTTCAACGCGTAATCGCTCCAGATCGACTCGCCCTCGAAATAGGAGAATTACATTTCTCTCCGCGGAATCCCAGGCAGAAGGTCTCCGGATGGCAAGGAAAACAAGCTCAATTCACCGTTGAACGCATAGTCTTGCAAAGGCATGATAGTGGCATTTACCATTATTGCATTGGAAAAAGGATAAACAATGACGTGTAACGTGATCAAAACATGCGCGTTCTGGTACGCGATTACGTGTTTGGTGCCATTTCCACGCGCATCTTGCACGGACACGTTTTCATGCTTCGTCAACATTGCCGTGCTCGCGAAATCCCGCGCGGTCGACTCTCCCGAGAGCACGTATTCGAAGGTGAACGTGCTGTTCCGGAACAGCCACGTGCCATTTACCAGGATCGATAAATTCATCCCACAAGTCGTGACCGTGATAGATGGTACTTGCGACGAAATCACCCGTGATGCTGTCCCCGGAATGTTTGGATGCCAAGATGCCACCAGAAAGATCAAAAAAACAGAGGTAAAAAAGAGCTGTTGGCGTTTCGCAACCATGGGTAATTCAAATCCGTCATGATCTCTTGAATAGTATTAAGGTAATCAGCGCCAAGACCGCAGAAATGAATGGTCCGATCAATCCCACGTGGATCATGAACCTTGTCCAGAAATCGATATCCCATGCCATGGCGCCGATAATATAACCAACCGGGGAAATGATAAGGAGTATCATGCTCGCAACTAAAATTCTCTGGATCAATTGTTTATTGTTCAACCCTTTCTTTATCGACAAGGATGCGATGATCAGCAACACAGCAGCGATGATAATGACGACCGTTTCCAGGATGCCACCGATCACTGCCAGAAGGTCTTCATTAAACCAGAT
The DNA here is from genome assembly GCA_030587525.1 of Candidatus Sigynarchaeota archaeon. Classification (GTDB taxonomy): domain Archaea; phylum Asgardarchaeota; class Lokiarchaeia; order Sigyniarchaeales; family Sigyniarchaeaceae; genus Sigyniarchaeum; species Sigyniarchaeum tengchongense. The sequence continues at coordinate 4,178 of JAUQYW010000754.1, forward strand.
TTCAACGGGCGATCGCGTGTCGATGTTCAATGCCCAATACCACACGTAAATCGCGCCATCATTATATGATCGGAATGCAACCGGGATGAAAAGCGAAGCAATCGCTAAGATCCCGGCGATCAGGGGTATCATTTGCTTTATTTTAGGAGTAACCACGTGATTCACCAGCAAGAAGTCGATTAATACTATCGATTCGCGGTTTTTAAACGTGCAAAAAAACACGACGTGCACTCGAAGATTCCCGTGTTCAATTCAAGTTGTCCTGATTAACGTCGTGACTTGTTCCTGGTACTTGTTCAAATCGACCTGTTTCTTAGATTTGATCAACCATGTTATTTCTAGGAAGACTTTCTTGATTCCGAGGGAAATCAAATAACTTAGGCAAGGATGGATCACCGCGAGCATGTAGAGAACGACACCGGCACGCTTAGTCCTGTCAGGGTATGAATCAAAGAAAATATACGCTTGTTGCTCGATATTCGCCAAGGTAAGAAGTATTCCCTCGGCATTTGCCGTGAATTTCTCCCCGTAAATGGCACTCGAAGCATTGAATAGTTGAAAGCTAATATCCTTCAAGGAGAATGTCGTCTTCTCGCCCTTGGGAGAATAATCCACGAGAAATGGCCCGACCTTGTCGTCCCACATGACCACGATTAGGTATACAGGTTTAGTCATTTCCCCCGGGATGCACGATTTATTCTGGATAGATTCTAGATACGTGCCCAGGACCTCGTTGAATCGAGCGATCTTTTTATTTCGGTAGATTTTTCCCTTGATGATCGCGAGCAAATCATCCTGGTTAAAGGGCTTGGTGATATAATCGTCGGCACCGAGTATCTTTCCCAGGCGAACGTCCTCGGGCGATGTGCGAGCTGTCAAGAAGATGAAAGGGATATGCGCGAGCCTTGGTTCGCTAGAAACGGCCTTGAAAAAGTCGTAACCATCCATCTCGGGCATCATGATGTCACTAATGATAATATCTGGAAGCGAGCTCATCTTGAGAAGGATATCGAGAGCCACCTTTCCATCCCGGGCAGTGATAATCGTGAAATCGTTGAACTCAAGGAATATCTTCAAGTTCAGCAAGATATCCTCGTTATCATCAACGATTAAAATCGTGTTCGTGCTGCTCATGTGTGGATTATCACCACTTGAATCTATTACATCCGATATCATTTATTATTTTCCGGTAAGAAGACGGAAAAGGTCGTTCCCTTGTCCACCACGCTCGAAACGGTAATTTGTCCCCCGTGTTTTTCAACGATTTCCTTGGCTATAGGAAGGCCCAGTCCCGTTCCCGGCATCTCCTTGACTCTCTCCGACCTGACAAATCTCTGGAATATTTTCGGCAAGAGGTCTTTTTCAATGCCAATGCCGTTGTCAATGAACTGTATCAACACGCCATCGACATTGCGTGAATTATATTCTCCCTTGTAGTTATCGATAACACGTATTTCGACCTTGGAACCATCGGGAGAGTACTTGACGGCGTTGTCCGTGAAAATCCTGACCACACGGCCAACCAATTTTCTATCGGCTTGGACGTGGACATCTTTATCTCCCGTCACGGTCAAGGCAATTTCCTTATCCTTGATGACAGCATCAAAGAGCGAGACGACCTCGGTAATGAGGACGTTTAGATCAACCGTTGACCACTCCAAAGCAAGCCGTCCTTCATCCACCCGCGAGAGCGTCAGCAAGTCCTCCATCAATTCAGACATCAAGGCAATATTGCGGGAAATGCTCGAGAGCAGCTCTGCTTTCTGGTCTGCACCCAATTTTTCATTAAACGTGATTAAATTATGGATGGCGTGTGAAAGCACGGTCACAGGCGTGCGTAACTCGTGAGACATCGCCGATATAAATTCGTGCAGCACAGTTTCTGCTTGGACACGTTTTGCGATTTCTTGTTGCAGTTGTTTATTACTCGTTTCCAGGTCTTCTGCTTTCTTTTTCAAGGCGATTTCGTCATCAGTCAATTTCTTGAACAAGCTCACCAAGGGCTTTTTAAGATTGATCTGGATGATTGCTTTGTAGAAAAACGCGGATGCAAGGATCCTGAATATATGTCCGATCAAGTTGGACAAGTCATAAACGCCTACATAAAACGTGAAGCACATTTCGGAGATCATCAAGGAGGCAAGAAACAAAGCGATTAATTTGAAGGTATCTGGGCTGAATTCCGCCCGGTGGCGGATCAGCAAGTAAATAGATAGTCCGAGAACGGCAATGATGATGTATTCGCTACTGATCTTGAACGGGGTCAATGCGCTGCCGTCGTGAGCAGCAGGAAAAGTTTGGGTAAAGATCATAAATAAAAACAGCGTGTTCACGAGGAGAAATGATGCTATCAAGTACCGTGATCGAATTTGCTTGTTGATCAGGAGCAGCGCGAGGAGAATCGTTGCCGATTGGAAATAGCGCCCGTAAATCCAAAGTTGTGTCGGTAAATTTGTCTCTGGAAGGTATCCGAGGAAAAGATTCATACCTTTATACGCAAGCGTGTGCAGAATGTCGATGATGGAGATGAAGAACGCCGAGACGCCGATCACGAGAAAGAAGGTGTTTTTCGACAGATGTCTCGTGTTCCAGCAAATGATGAAGATGGCCCCGAGGATCGTTATGCTGAAGAGCTCTGCCATCACGTGAAAGACAAGATAATTAATATATTGCGCCAAATAGATGAGTACCAAGATCGTTCCTAATACTGCAATCTCAAAGGCCAACCGTTTCAATCTTTCTTTTTTTTCTCGTGATTGGATCAAGGCGAATTCTCGCGCGTCCACGACCGCATTTCGTGATGATGCATCTGGAGGCGTGGCTGAAAGTTCCCGCGTATTTGGCTGCACCATCGAAGATTAAACCGGATAGGATGAAGAAACGTGTGGTTATTCTCTACAATAATACTAGGCTTAATAAATTGAACTACCACGCCCTAAAGGACATGGATTCTTCTTTCATCGACCCGTGCCATCGAGGGAACTGGTCTTGCCGGGTTTCCAGAAGCGTTGATTCCCGCCGTTCCAGCGGTAATGTTGGGTTGATGACCTTTATTCCTTTCTCCGAAAGGATGCGCATGCCCTCGCGCTTGATGTTGGTCGCCGCGTTCACGGCCCGGTCGTGCATCGCGCCGCAAGACGGGCATGTCCAATGGCGGTCGGCAAGCGTCAACGTGCTGTTCACGGCACCGCACGCCGAGCACATCTTGCTCGACGGGAAAAAGCGGTCTATCGTGACGAGCTGCTTTCCACGCCACGCCATCTTGTATCCGAGCATGCGCACGAACGCGCCCCACGAGAAGTCCAGCGTGACAGACTTGGCGATACCGCCGTTCCACCGTTTCATGCCCGCAACGTTCAAGGCCTCGATGATGATCGCGTCATGCTCGTTCGCGAGTATCGTCGAGATTTTTTGGAGCCAATCGGTGCGCCGGTGCCCGATTTTCTCGTAGGTCCGCGCCAATCTCCATTGCTTGTTTCCATCGTGCATGGATTTATAGATGACGGGGGTGTGCTGAATTTCTGGAGATCACTTTGGCGCGACATGTCTTCCCGTCGTATCCACGGCCTGAAGGCCGTGGTCTTTGTGGGAATTTGTAATAAAAAAGCACTAAATGAGTCTACCTAACTAAAACGTGGGGCACCGACATATTTATTTCTTTCACGATCGTTTGCTCTTCGAAAAACGCACGTTTCGGGAAATGAATGCGCTTTAACATTTTTCGTTGTTGTCCGTTTCGATGATTTGCTAAAACACAATTCGTTGAATCGCTTGATTCCATGTTTCGCAGAAAATACGCGTATTGTAAGGAAAGAACTATAAAGAGGAGCGACGGATGTCAAATCGTGGAAGCCTG
>JAUQYW010000777.1 GCA_030587525.1 Candidatus Sigynarchaeota archaeon
ATTCACGGTCGATTTCAACAAGGATCGAGATGTGCTGGCCATCGAAAGTGTCTATTTGTTCAGGTCGACTAGGGAACCGATCCGGTGGTCATATGCGGTTAAAAATTTCACTTTATCTCACGTCGCCGCCGTGATGATCCATGTAAAATTCAAAAACCCATCCGGAAAACGAAAATTGCTCATGGTAGGAGTATATATCGAGACGTTCGAACCGGTGCAATTATACCAAACCTGGAGCGAGGAGGACGCCGAAACCATGCGACAAAAGATCGCGAAATTGTTGTGGGGAGATCCAGGTAAAGTTTATGCCCCGGATTAAACGAATATGATATACTTCCGATATATCTCAGGGAGACGTACATACATGGCAAAGAACGATGCAGCAAGCAATTGCGTGATCACGACCGACGACGAGCACGGGCTCGCTTATAAAAACACGATCGACCAGTGGCCATCCCTACGCGGAATATTCGTGATGATGCTTGTCATGGCGCTAGTTCTTGCGTGCATAGGCATGGTGGCGCTGGTTTCCGGCGTGCAATACTTCGGCGATTTCACGGATCCGAGTCTCAATATCTGGTATTGGGTGGGTATCTTTTTTCCAGCATTTTTGATCGTTTGGGATGTTATTTTACTGAGATTTTACACCATCATGACATTCACGGTCGATTTCAACAAGGACCGGGGCATGCTGCTTTATGAGCTTGGATACTTGCAACGGTCGACCAGGGAACCGATCCGGTGGATGTGCCGGGTCAAGGAGTGGCCGTTATCGAGTGTCACCGCCATTTTCACGACCGGAAACCTCGCTATTCCATTCGGAAAACGGACATTGCACGCGATCATAGCACGCATCGAGGGAAAGGGCTTGCCGGTGCACCTATACCAGGCCTGGAGCCTCGAGGACGCCGAAACCATGAGGGGAAAGATCGCAGCATTCTTGTGGGGAGATCCAGGTTATCACGAGGCGCGATTTGCCAAGAAATAAGAAGAGAGCACGCAGCGCATGAAATTTCAGAGCCGCTTCTTGATAAGGGCTCGCGTGACCTCCGGGTCGGCTTGTCCCTTCGTCTTCTTCATGACTTGCCCGACGAGGAACTCGAACGTGCGGGGATTCTTGCCCTCCTTGACTTCCTTGACGACGTTCTCGTTCTCCGCGAAGACCTCGTCGATGATCTTCTGCAAGATGGCCTCGTCATCGATGCGCTTGACGTTCTGCTTCTTCACGAGGTCCGCGGGCATCGTCCCGTCGAGCATGTCCTTCACGAGCGTCTTGCCGATCTTGCCCGTGATCGTACCGTCCTTGATCATCTGCAGCATCTGCACGAGCGCCTTGGGCGAAATCTTGGTCTCGCTGATGTCAAGGTTGTCCTCGTTGAGGCGACGCGCCACGTCGCCCATGAGCCAGTTGGACACGTCCTTCGCGTCGTTGAACATCTTGATCGCAGCCTCATAGAAGTCGGCCATGGACTTGGAATCGACGAGGACTTCCGCGTCGTACGCGGGAATCTGGTATTGCTTCACAAACCGCAGCACGCGGGCATCGGGCAGCTCGGGGAGGAGCGCCTTGATGCGCTTGAGCTCCTTGGCATCAATAGTCACGGGAACGAGATCCGGTTCCGGGAAGTACCGGTAGTCTTTCTCGGTTTCCTTCGTGCGCAGCGATATCGTGACGCGCCGGACCTCGTCCCAGTGGCGCGTCTCCTGCACGATCTCGACCCCGCTCTTGATCTTCTGCTTCTGGCGCATCATCTCGAAGTTGAGGGCGCGCTCGACCTCCTTCATGCTCGAGATGTTCTTCACCTCGACACGGGCATGACCTTTATAAGAGATGTTCGCGTCGCAGCGCATGCTGCCTTCCAACGACAGGTCTGCGATGCCGACGTGCTCGATGATCGACCGAAGCTTCTTGAGAAACGCCCGTGCTTCCTCAGGGCTCCGTAATTCTGGTTCCGTAACGCATTCGACCAGCGTGCTGCCGTTCCGGTTGTAATCGACGTACACGTATGGCGAGGTCGTGATCGAGCCCTCGTACTGCAACTTCCCGGGGTCTTCCTCGAGGTGCAACCGCCTGAAATGCACCACGCGCCTCTCGTTCTTGCCGGTCGTGAACGTGAGCTCGCCGCCCACGCAGATGGGCACGCCGCCTGCTTTGTCATATTGCGTGATCTGGAAGTTCTTGGTCATGTCGGGGTAATAATAATTTTTCCTGAAGAAGAACATGCTTTCCTGGATTTTCGAGTTCAGCGCGATGCCCAGCAGCGTGGCAAATTCGATGGCACGCTTGTTGAGCACGGGAAGCGTGCCGGGCAAGCCGAGGCACACCGCGCACGTCACCGTGTTCGGTTCCTTGCCACGATAATCGGAGCTGCAGCTGCAGAACATTTTCGTATGGAGCTTCGTTAATTGAACATGCACTTCTAACCCGATCATCACTTTCATTTCGTCGTCGTCGCTGGCCATCGTAATTTACGCTCCTACCGGTGGTATTTTCTTGTGGAATTGCAGCTTGTCCTCGATGGCCATGCCAACGCCGAGCACTTGTGCCTCCTTGAAGAAGTTTCCCATGATCTGCATGCCGACCGGCATGCCGCCCTTGTCGAACCCGACCGGCACCGACATGGACGGGATACCCGCGAGGTTGATGGGCACCGTGAGCACGTCCTCGAGATACATGGTGAGCGGGTCATCGACCTTCGTGCCGATGTCGAATGCGGTCGTGGGCATGGTCGGCCCGATCAACACGTCGACTTTAGCGAGGGCTTTCTTGAAATCGTCCTGGATGATCGTGCGGGCCTTGAGCGCTTTCACGTAGAACATGTCATAATAGCCCGCTGACAGGGCGTACGTGCCGAGGATGATGCGCCGGCGCACCTCGGGGCCGAAACCTTCTTGCCGCGTCTTCGAATACACGGTGTCGAAGTTCCCCTTGGGCACGTCGACGCGCGCGCCGTACCGCAGGCCATCGAACCGCGCCAGGTTCGAGCTGGCCTCGCACATGGCAATGAGATAATACACAGGAAGCGAATATTTAATAGAGGGCAAAGAAACATCGGTCGTCGTCGCACCGAGGCTTTTCAGCAGGTCGATCCCCTTGTCGATCGCCGATTTCACGTCATCTTTCAAGCCGGCAGCGAAGAATTCCTTCGGGATGCCGATCTTCAGCCCTTTTACTGATTGAAGGCCTTTAGAATACTGGTCCACGGGCATATCGACGCACGTGGAGTCCAGGGGATCTTTCCCGGCCATGATCTCGAGCAGCATAGCGCAATCCCGCGCAGTGGTGGCGATAGGGCCGATCTGCTCAAGGCTGTTCGCGTACGCGACAAGGCCATAGCGGGACACGCGACCATAGGTCGACTTGATGCCGGAAACCCCGCAATACGAGGCCGGGCAGCGGATCGAGCCGCCAGTGTCCGAGCCAAGCGCGAGGGGAGCCTCACGCGCCGCGATGGCTGCACCACTACCGCCGCTTGACCCGCCCGGCACTTTCTTAAAATCCCAAGGATTTTTTGTAGGTCCATAGCAGGATCTTTCAGTGGACGACCCCATCGCAAATTCGTCCATATTACTTTTCCCAATAATAATCGCCCCGGCTTCTTTCAGCCGTATCACGACCGTGGCATCGTAGGGCGGGACGTAGCCCTGCAATATCTTCGAACAACACGTCGTCTGCATTCCTGCCGTGGAAATGCATTCCTTGACGATGAGCGGGATGCCAAGCAAGGGTTTTTTCTTTCCCTTCGGCTTCTTGAGCTCCTTGTCGGCTTTTTCCGCCTCTTTCATCGCGTTATCCTTGTTCACGAACGTCAACGCGTGGATCTTGGGTTCCAGCTTCCCGATCCGCTCCAGATAATGCGCCATAACCTCGACGGGTGTCGTTTCACCAGAGATTAGCTTCAGGAGTAGCTCGGTCGCGGTGTTCTCGTGGATCTTGGCCATTTAAATCACAGTCAAAAATGTGCCGTCAGAAAAAACATTTCTCGTAGGTTATCGCTTGATTCTCGGCACCACCCCGGCGGCGAGCAAGATATCCAGCACGACGATGGCCGATACCGCCTCGACGACTGGCACCGCGCGGGGCACGATGCACGGGTCATGGCGTCCCTCGTACTCGAGATCGGCGGGTTTTTTCGTGGCCATATCAACGGTCTTTTGCTTTTTGCCGATCGACGATGTCGGCTTGATAGCGACTCGGAATACGATGGGCGCGCCGGTTGTAATACCGCCGAGGATGCCGCCCGCGTTGTTGCTAGTGGTGGTGATCGTGCCATCTTTATCGACGACATATGGATCGTTATCCTCGGATCCGTGCAACCGTGCCGCCCCGAAACCTGCGCCGAACTCGATCCCTTTCACGGCGCCGATAGACAACACGATGTGGGCCAGCTGGCTCTCGATGCTGTTGAAAAACGGTTCCCCGAGACCGCCCGGCAAGCCTGAAATAATGCACTCGACAATGCCACCGACTGAATCCTTGTCTTTCTGGGCCTTTTCGATCGCTTCTTCCATCTTCTTGGCAATCGCGGCATCATAGCAGCGGACAGGGTTCTGTTCAACACGTTCACGTAATTTCATTACATCAACATTGCCCTCGTGCTTGATACCCGCGATCTCCCGGGCGTGCGCCCCGATCGTGACTGGCAAAACAGCCCGGAATACCTGGCTCGCGAACGCGCCGGCCATAACCAGCCCCGCCGTGAGCCGGCCGGAAAAACGACCCGAGCCGCGGTAATCCTGGAACCCGCCGTACCGGAGCATCGCCGTATAATCAGCGTGCCCAGGGCGCGGGAGATTCTTGAATTTCTCGTACGCCGATGAGTCCGCGTCCTTGTTCCACGTCACGAGGGTTACCGGAGCGCCGGTCGTCTTGCCGTTGAAAATTCCCGACAAGCATTCCACCCGGTCCTCCTCGGCGCGGATCGTGGTCACCTTGCTCTGCCCGGGCTTGCGGCGATCCATCTCCTTGTTGATGCTTTCCAGGTCAATTGCATATCCCGCCGGCACACCGTCGAGCACCACGCCGACCAGCCGGCCGTGGCTCTCGCCGATCAGCGTAATCACGAACGTGCTGCCGAAGCTATTTGCCGGGCTCATATACCATCACCGAATCGACTCTTTCTTGAATGAAGAAAACTCACGATAATAATAAAGAAAACCCACGATAATACCAATTATTGTGAGTGTCAAGTCATCCAGCCTCGACATCCCGCTGCTGAAGCGGCCGTTCGACAAGGCTATTCTCATCCCGGGATCCAAGAGCATCACGAACCGCGCGCTGCTCATCGCCGCGCTGGCTAGTGGTAACTCGACGCTGAGAAACGTGTTGTTCTCCGACGACACGGAATATATGATCGGGGCGCTCTTGAAGCTCGGGATAAGCCTGGACATCGCCCGGGAGCAGAACGTGATCATCGTGTATGGTAAAGGCGGTGCCCTGGACCGGCCGAGCGAGCCTATTTTCATCGGCAACTCGGGAACTTGCGCGCGCTTCCTGACCACGGCGGTCGCCCTGGGGCATGGCGATTACGTCATCGACGGCAACGAGCGCATGCGCCAGCGGCCCATCCAAGATCTCGTCGATGGCTTGAAAGGACTCGGCGTCGATGTCTCGACCATCAACAGCACGGGTTGCCCCCCGCTCACGGTGCACGCGAGCGGCATCCGCGGCGGCGAGACCACGGTCCAAGGCAGCACGTCGAGCCAGTACTTGTCGTCGATCCTCCTGTCAGCGCCCTACGCGAGCAAGGACGTGATAGTCCACGTCAAGGGAAAGCTCGTCTCGCGGCCGTACGTCGTCATGTCGGCGCGCATGATGATGCAATTCGGCGCGCGGGTGAGCTGGAAGGAGGATAGCGAGATCTACGTTTTCACGGATAAAAAATACGCCGGACGCGAGTACATGATCGAGTCGGACTATTCCAGCGCGTCGTATTTCGCGGGGGCCGCTGCCTTGACCGGAAGCCACGCGGTGCTGACCCGCTTGCCCGCGAACTCGCTGCAAGGCGACGCTGTGTTCCTCGAGATCCTCGAGCGCATGGGCGCGACCGTGGACCAGAACGAGGAAACCGTCGACGTCACCGGTACGGGCACGCTCGAAGCTATCGATGTTGACATGTACGATTTTTCCGATCTCGTGCCGACCGTGGCCGTGCTCGCTGCATTCGCAAGGGGAACGACGCGCATCACGAACGTGGAAAACATCCGCGTCAAGGAATCCGACCGCATCGCCGCCCTTGCCACGGACTTGAAAAAAATCGGCACCGCGGTCACGGAACACAGGGATGGCCTCGAGATCCAGGGCGGATGCAAGCTGCACGGCGCGTCCATCCAGACCTATGACGACCACCGCGTCGCCATGAGCTTTGCCATCGCCGGGTTGAAGGTGCCAGGCATCAAGATCGAGAACCCGGGCTGCGTGGCGAAAACATATCCGAAATTTTTCGACGAATTTTTGGGTCTCGCGAAAAAACTGAATAATTCAGCATAAAGGATAAAGTGACGCACTATACGTTGGGGGATAAGTGGGATAGAGTAACTAACTGAGGAACTCATTTTATAATGGTACTTTGTATTGGCAATTCATACAGGTATTATCATCCGCGGAGACCAGACCACCGCACTTTGGACATTTCCGGATCCCACCCAGACTTGCAGCAGGACCTGCCGGAGAATTAGCAGACATATCAGCTTGCGAAGTTGATTGGGAGAAGAAATCTTGCATCGAGCCGAGATTCATCTGAGGAGCCTCGATGACGACCGGCTGCACCTCCTTCTTGCAATTCGGGCAGATTATAGCACCACGGGGCATATTGAAGTTGCAATACAAGCAGAAGTTCTTGAACTCGATCACCTTCGCAAGAAGCGGCCTCGCTTCATCACGCCATTGACTCGTGTAAATTAATTCTTCCATTTCCTTGCCGGTAATCTGGATCATATCGTTCATTTTTTTCAAGAAATTGATAAGTTCTGACCAGAAATCTGGAAGGGAGCCGCGATTGAAGGATAAATCCTCGTTAATGCACGCGCGTAGTTCATAAAAGTAATTTATTTGCGCAAGCACGGCCCTGAGGAGGTCCTTGTGTTGCAGCTCTTGATTTTT
>JAUQYW010000797.1 GCA_030587525.1 Candidatus Sigynarchaeota archaeon
AAAAAACACGCAAAAGAAGGCAAACATTCAACTCTTTAGAATGATGAGCGACGTGCTCGACAAGTTGGAAGACGACGAGGAACCAATGGAAGCCTTGGAAAACTATGAGGTCGATGAGGATGCTATCGCAAGATTTACAAGAGATTTTGTCTCTGATATCCGGAAGAGTCGTGCTTGATCGTGGCGGGATTGGTTCGGGCAAGACCAGGCTTGCAAAAACTATTTGCAACTACACTGGCTGCACGATAGGCCACGATCCTTATCACGACTTCATAGGATTAAGACAAAATCTAAATGTAATCGTGTATGATGAGTTAGGAAAACTCATCGACCTGAGTTCCACAAGGGCTCCAGATATGAAATTAAAGCAACAACTCTTTCAAAATGCATCGCAAGCACGGCATAATCATTTAACAGTTTGGCTTCTATGTCAAGTACGCGAGATTTACTGCAAGTTCGATGAGATCGAGAAGATCGAGTTGATATGCTTTAGAGTTCCGCGCTCGCCATTCGAGGAATACGAGGGTTCCGATGTACTCGTGAAAGCGCCAGGGTTTCATTGCAAGTATTACATCACGTCGGAAGAGTTATTATCGACAAACCGCTAAGTGATGCTATGGCTAAATGTGACAAGTTCGTGAACTCCCAAGGCCGAAATCGAGAGTTTCTCAACCGGTCGAAACTTGGCAAAAAGAAGCACGTGAAGGCACCTAAACTATTTCCTAACCTCGACAAGAAAGTTGGTCATTAAAATGTTAGGGATGTCCAGAAACCAAAATAGCACGTCTACAGACATTTCTACAGTCGAAGACGTGCGGTCGGGTCTCCACGAATTTTGGTCTTTGGCTGTTGGATTAATGGTTTTAAGGTACTATCGTGATACCGATGAGCCTCGGGGCTCGCCGTGCGTGCGGGTACTAAGGCGAGCCTTATATCCAGCGCCGAAGGTGCAAGGGGGGTACAATTTCGTTCGTAGATCTTGTTCTTCAAGGGTCTCTTTTGGCTCTACCTTCAGAAAGGTGGATTGGTTTCTCTCTCACGTTTTGGAGCGGAGCGACGCAAGGAAAATTTGATCCGCTATGTAGATTTAACAAGTATACGAATCTTCGGCACTTTACGCAAATCCGAGCACAAAAGCCACAAAAATTAGCAGATCGACATACAAAAATGTCGAGGGGAGGGATTTACCAGAAGTGCATTCCTGTATCGGAATCTTCTGTCCTATCGGCGACCTAATTCATTTAAGCGATCATAGCCGCACGACATTAATGCGGATAACCAGTTATCAATTATTTCCTTCTACGAGATTATTTTCGGCAACGGGAAGAAATTAAAGGTTGAGATAGACCGCGTCCTCGAATAGCGACCTTCAAAATCTATATCCATCACCATTGACGACGATTGAAAGAAGATCCGAAAGAAAATAACGTGATGATGTTTTATAAATCTACTGGAGGAACCGTTCATGATTCATATGAAGCGAATGTCACGAAAGCTCCTTGGCTGGCAAATCATCTTGCTCGTGGCATTCGGATCTGGATGCTGCATTTCCGCGACAAATTGGCTCGCAAGTAGCCGTCCCGCATTGATACCTTTTCCTGCGAGTTATGTCACCATGCAAGGATCATTCGAACTAGACCCGTCAGTTCAACTTTTCAGCGTCAATGCAAGCACCGCTCCAATCGCGAGCTATTTCTGCGAATTGATCAATCGCTCGACCGGCTGGAACCTGACCTATTCCGCGCCTGCGAACCTCTCATATCACACGACGGAATCGACAATATGGCTCGTCCTCGATCCCTCGATTTCCGGATCCCAGCAAGAAGGCTATTCCCTTATCATCACCCAGAGGCGAATCGAAATCAGGGCCCCAGCACCAGCCGGCTTGTTTTACGGGCTCCAGACGCTCCGGCAATTGCTGCCGGCAACGGTGGAATCCACGTCGAGCCCGTCTCCAAGTTCGCTGCCAATCCCGTGCTGCATAATCCGGGATTCACCACGATTTTCATGGCGTGGATTCATGCTGGACGAGGCCAGATACTTCCATGGCATGGAATTTGTGAAGAAAATGCTGGATCTCATGGCACTTTTCAAGTTAAACACGTTCCACTGGCACCTCACCGACGATCAAGGATGGCGCATTCAAATCTTGCAATATATCAACCTCACGACGATCGGGGCTTGGCGCAACGAATCCCAGGCCGGCGGGGATGGTACAAAGGATGGAATCCCGCATGGTGGTTACTATACCCAGGACCAAATCCGCGAGATCGTGAAGTATGCTTCGGATCGATCCATCACGATCGTTCCCGAGATCGAGATGCCTGGCCATTCGCGAGCCGCCTTGGCGTCATATCCATGGCTCGGTTGCACGGGAGGGCCTTATTCCGTCGGGACAAGCTGGGGTATCTACGAGGACGTGTATTGTGCCGGGAAGGAATCGACGTAGACGTTCCTGGAAAATGTCTTGCTCGAGATCATCGGCTTATTTCCAGGCGGGATCATCCACATCGGCGGGGATGAAGTCCCCAAGGCCAAGTGGCACGAATGTCCTTCCTGCCAAGACCGCATAAGTAACTTGAGCTTGCCGAATGAAGAAGCCCTCCAGACATATTTCACGAACCGAATAGCGGCTTTTTTAGCCGACCATGGCATTCGCATGATAGGTTGGAACGAAATCTTGCAAGACGGCTTGGTTAATTCTGCCATCGGACAAATCTGGAGTGCTGGAGATGATCTCACGTTGGCACAATTACGCCAAGGTCGCAAGTTAGTCATGAGCCCAACGAATTACGTCTATCTTGACTATTCCTACAATGCAATTCGCTCTACAACTCTAACTATAATGCCGGGCATTTTCTGTCATCGTGATCACGTCCAGCCAGTCGGATCGTTAGAGAAAATCCGGCTGTAATGATTTCTGTATCGTGAAATTATTGTCAAGCAACAGATTTCTCCCTCTTTTCGATAGCTCGCTGCAAGAATAATGCTGCCGACCGGGCCGAGGCAACGTGGCGAGTTGTCTTACTCCCGCATATATTACACTTGAATTCCTGGTAGGGTGCCGCGGGATCACGGGACTGATGCGGGATACCAGTCCTGGCAAAGCACGCATCGCATACCTGGCTGGTATAAGGTGGGGAAACATGGAGCATCTGAAACGACGGCAAAAATCCTGCATCTTGTAGATCCGCGCACAAGCCGGCGCATTCCTCCTTCAAATCCTTCCGTTTCGGCATGGAGGTGACTGCCTTGGCAAGCTTTCCACGAGTTCCGCGGTTTGTTACCTCGACCTTGTCCCAGCCAACGTGCTTGGCACCCGTGCGACGGATCATGTACGCGTATAGCAGCACCACGGCCTTGTCGACCTGTGCCTTTAAGTCGGCGACGCGCTTGCCAAGCAACTCGTGCTGCGCTTTCCGGCGCCGTTGCTTGCCCGGGCTTCCGTTGCCGCGATCGATGGCTCCTTGCACGAGCGCCATCTCTTCCATGCATTTATCGATCCTGTCCTTGGCATTCTTGAATTCCTCCATGAACCCTAGATCATCAAGGTCGATGCGGCTCGTTTCCGTTCCAACAGCGATGACATTTTTCCCAAGCTCATTGAGATCATTGCTGAGGTAGGAACCTTTTGGAATGTCCTTGGTTCCATGGATGGCATCCATCGCAGCGATGAATCTCGTGCTGCGCTTGAATGGAACTCGATCGGAGGCCGACAAGACTATGTCCACGACAATCTTCCGGCTCGCAGGTCGCGGAGGGTGGATGCGCAGCAATTGCACGGCAGCACCCCGCTGCAATCGTTCGATGATGGCTTTCGTCGGGATCACCTGGTACCAGAATGATGCCCTCTTGCGCTGGTCAAGGATTCCCCTTCGAGTGTCGAACTGGTCGGGCGTGTAGATGGGTATGCCGAGCCAGACCGGCTTGCCGTCGCGCATGAGGGTGGTCATCCCCTCGTTCGTCAGAAATACTTCCTTTTCCTTTCCGTCCACAGTGTCACATGCGGTCGGGCTCGATTTACGTGGTATAACATACTTGTTCATGTGCAGTTCTATTGGTATCGCGTCTCTTTTTCTCTTGCTTGACATGTAGGGGCGGGTGGTGCAGTTGTCGGGGATCAGCGCATCCAGGAATCGTGCAGTCGCGTCCGGGTGGACTATTGCGAATGCGGATGCCACTATACCTCGTAGTGCATTTCGGAACTCTACCATCCCGCTTTCCCTCACGGCCTCCAAGGAGGACAGCAATGTTGCGATTGATGACGTGTATCTATTACCCGGCATGTATCTTGACAAGAACGGGGCGAGTTCGGTTACCTGTTGTTCCAGGAACTCGACCTTGTGGAGGAATGTGGTACTCGCGACGGCGCCATTGGATCCCGGTTCCAAGCCAGCGATGGTTCGCCGCACGTCCGATGCCAGCTCCTTCGCGGCCAAACTGAATGTGACTGTGTCGATACTTGTTCCGTTACCGTCGATGCGGGTTTGCAAGTCTGCCGGCCATCCCGTGAACGCCTCGCGAATCGATTGCAGGCCGCCGTGCAGTTCCGACTTGAGCAAGGGCCGTAAATCCACTTGCTCGCCGAGCAAGTGCAAGACGTGCTTTTTCTGCAAGATACCAATGATCGTCTGCTCCTCCTTCGTCTTCGTGAACGACCGGGAATGCATGGCGAGTGCATCGAATAATGCAGGTAGCAATTCGACTTGACACGGAACCGGCAAGAACTCGTCGACCTTGCGCCTCCATCCCACCAGCGTGTTGCGAACCCACGCGATGTCCACGTTCCACTTCCACGCTAGATGGACTTGCAAGTACCGAGGCACCCAGTACGAATACACCAGCATAGGCAAGGTCGATGACATGTCGGGTTCTTCCCCACTCGGGTCTCGTGGTGCTCCGAACAACTCACGGACACCCCGTACCTTTCGACGGGCATCATCCCAGTTGCCGAGCCTCGCCCATGCCTGCTTGTAGACGAGTTGCTCGAGATTGCTGGCGCTGGACTTGCCAAGAAAATGCTCGATAGCTTTCTCAGGGAACGCTCGCAAGCTGCCCTCCGAGATCACGCATCCTTTTT
>JAUQYW010000801.1 GCA_030587525.1 Candidatus Sigynarchaeota archaeon
GCCATGATCTGCTAGTCTTCGTTCATGATGTACTTTTTAAAAACGAGAATTAGGATAACTCCGCGATGGTTTCTTATAAATAAGATGCTCATATCTCATGTCAATGGTAGGGAATTTCGTGAACCAATATCAGTAAACGCAAATGGACATAGCAGGATCTTCAGGCACTTTTCACGTGTAAATTTTCCCTCAAGACTTCCACCTCGATGTTGCACGCGTACATCTAACAAAAAGGTTCAGGATGCTCGAGTACATCTTGTTCAATTAAAACTAGAGATTCGCCGATAGCCACGACCAGAGCGTATTGATGCCCTCCGAAACGAGTCCTGAAGCTGTCTCGCCGATGGCTTTGCCGAGCACGCCTGCGAGCATCTTACCGACTTTTTGCCACAAGGTTGGCTTCATGGCTTTCCAGTCTTCCAGGACACGTTGCATCGCGGCGGCCCATGCATCCTTTTTTGCTGCTGGCCAGCTTGACTTGAGCACTTTCTGGACAAGACCTCTGATTTCGTCCGGTTTGTCAACGAACAATGCCAGCTCGGTTGCGATGATGACATGGTCTTTCATAACCTGGACTTCCGCGACGATGGTTTCCTGGCCGTCCTTGGATTGTCGTGATAGTTCGTCCTGGAGTGTGCCTATGCGCGAGAAGAGCTTGTCTTGCATCTCCCGCAGGGCGTCTTGCATATCGCCAATGGCACCTTGCGTGGAAAATGATCGAGTACGGTCTTCGAGGTGTTTGAACTTTTGGGAAGAAAGATTCTTGTGCAAGAGCGTGTCCACGTCGAGTGCTTCGTCGAGCTGGCGTGATAGATCATCGATGTCATCGGCGGTAATGATGTAGGTGCCGTCGTCGTCGACAGGCGGAACGCCTATGATGGCTTGACCGCATTGCCAACAGCCCTCGCCCTTGTTGGCGAGCGTTCGGGCGCAGCGGAAGTGATACTCGGCCGAGCAGTCGCACGTGAAGTGTGCCTTACCGACCTTGCTCTTGCAGACGACGCACGGGCGAGACTTGTCGAATATGACCGGTTCCGAGCCGCGAACGGGCTGCTGAAACAAGATCGTGCCACCATCGATCCGCGCGGCAAGCTTGCCATCCTTAATGCGCTTGAGCAAGTCGATCTTGAGGTCGCGCGCTGTTAAACCGGGAATACCGCCTTCCTTGTGTAAATAATCGACCAGCTCGTCGATCGTGCATGATTGGGATGCAGCGCAGTACAATTCTAAGGCGCTGGTAATTGCATCATTATCTTTTCCAGATTCTTTTTTTACAATAGATGGCGGTTTTACTTTTTG
>JAUQYW010000804.1 GCA_030587525.1 Candidatus Sigynarchaeota archaeon
TATGATTCCGCCACCTCATCTTGTTCTATGATACGGTCAAGTTAGACGCAAGGTCATTCGTTTTTCTCCCAACTCTTGTTCTTGATATTTTGTGCGATGATATGAACCGCATCAATCACGAGTGGTGCATTCCGGAACCAGGATACTTGCTCGTCAATCCGTTCTTGCAATGGTTGCCGCAATGCTTTCAATCCCTTCACATCATACCTTGTTAGTACTTCTTGAACACTAATCGCATCCTTGCTCGTGATATCCTTGACTTGAAACACGCCCCTCGTGAGAATCATGTATGCTTCATGTGATGACCCGTGTGATTTTTCAACCTCGCGCCGGAGTTCCTCAAAGATGTGCTCGTTAGGAATATTCGTGCGTGTCATGCCATCGACGTCCATGTAATGGAAAAGACCGGATGCGTGCGTGTTCCATAACCTGCGCCATTGGCAAAATATAATAGCATTGGAAAGAGAATATGCCGGTTGGAGCGATTTCAGGTCACCTAACACGTTGTACCCGGCTGCTGCCTTATGTTCCTTCCATAATGACGCATAAACACGATCAAGTTGCTCCTTTTTCTTTTGCTTGTCCAGATTTGGATCGCCCAACGTGTTCCGGATTACTTGAAACATGGCATTAAGCTCTTTAACATTATTATAGATGGGACGCATCTTATTCAGCACTTGCAGGATGAGATCTCGTGTCATTATCAATTGCATGACCGGGCGCAAATCTTGATCGAGATTAGCCAACTCTGAATCGATTGACGTCGTGATCTTTTCCAAAGCTTCGAAGGCTAGTACACCTTTTAATTGCTTGAACTCCTCATCCTTGAAGTTCACGGATTTCTCAAGCAACTTGGCCAATGGTGCAAAAAAGTCTTGCTTGTCCATTTTATATCCTGGCGAGAAGAGCATGGTTCCTTGCGAGCCCTTGAGCATTATCGGAAGTTTATTCACGACCATGCGCAGTTCCTTGTTGAGATTGGTATCTTTCTCTTCAATAAATACCCAGTGATTGCCTAAATAGTGGTAGTGGCAGAATTGATGTGGGAGCTTCGGATCAAAGGCCTTGCAAGCATTCACGATCGATTTCTGGTGGTCGGACAAGAAGCCCGCGACTCGCACGCCATATTTTTCAACGATCATCCGGAAAATGCGTAGCAGCGTTTCGTGGTCTGCATGGTCCAGGAATTCCACGTGAAGCATTCGTCCACTAATCACGTCGTAGAACGTCCATAATGATGGCTTTCCGGTCTCGGTTGGTGTCCCATCACACCCGATGATGATGCGGCCTTGATTCTTAACTATCTGTGCCGTGTTCTCGTCAATTTTCCCTTCTTTCAAGAGCTTGTAGGTGTCAAGCATGCCGGAAACCACGTCTTCTGAAATCAAGACGCCTTGGAACGACAATCGCTTGCAGATCTCTTTCGGAGTTGTCTTGAATCGTTCCCACTCCAAGCACGTAAAAAGCCACACGTCTTGCCCGAATTTCTTGTATGGTAACACGTATGGCTGCGGCGCCTTGAACCGGTCCGGTCCCGTGCACGATGGGTTCGTGCACTCGTACCAATACGTCACCGCGTTAATCCACTTGTCTACATTCCGATATACATGTCCTGCATCGGGATATAGTTCATCGACGACCAGGCCGCAATACGGGCATCGCCCGTTCCAAAAATCATCGAGTCGTATATAAATTGTTTCGACGCCAATCGCTTTTGTCGTATCATGCATGTATATCTCTTGGCATCTTACGGTTTTGAACCTTTCGGTGCAGATTCATAAAATAGATGAGGTGGCGGAATCATAAAAAAAAACTATAATACGTATCATGATGCAATCTTCAAATCTTGTCTTTACAAGTCAATTGGAGGGACATGGTTTAAGATCGCTTCCCATGATAGCATACTCGACATTAATCCCACGTTCTCACGAGCAATGGTTCTCACGATTTGTTATTCCCTCGTCATGGTCTGCATCATCTATGCCACGTTCTCAAGGAGAATGTGACGGAGAACATAACCGAGGACACCATGTTTTCGAAGGCGTATTCGGAAAAGCACGTGCTGCCTCTGTTGGTTCTTGTTTCCAATGGGTTCGTTCCCCATCGGGTCGAACGTCACTCGCTCAAGCGCTTGCACCCACCGCTGACCATGGATCCTTCGGATGCGGAATTCTACCGATCTTTACATTTTTGTAAACATATGTTTATATATCCTTATCAAGACGGTATGTTATTCATAGTTATTAACAGTCTTCGGGAAGACTGGAAATAGATTCAACAGAAGTCATTTCTTTTGGTATCAAAGTAGTAATTGCTCGTGCAGGAATATCGTAGGATGTACCTACTAATCAGCAACGCCGGAAAAACCGTGCACGGGTGCTAAATAATGCTGGAAAATAATACTTCGATACTACTCGTTGACGATGATACCGGCGGTATCAAAAAATCTCAAATCATTTCCCGAGACTAAGATGCGAAAAATTATTCGTGACTTGCAAGAAATTTTCACGCGAGACCTACAAGGTTGATATCAACGTCCACGAATATCAGGTGAAATGGTGTCTCCAAACATGCCTATCAAGTTCCGCGTGCAATGCCCCGCGTGCAAATCCTTTTGCCGGTGCACGATTCCCACGATTGGAAACATTCATAGCGATGATGGATGCATTACTATCGTGATGCATCCCGAGTCATGCAAGCACCTGTTTCTCATGTTCCTGGACTCGAGGATGGAGGTGCGGACTACTCAGGTCATTCACGATGCCACGGTGGAATCAACGCTGCTGCATTCGGATCTGGCCACGTTACTGCAGAAGGAAAAAGAACTGGTGGAAAAACACCAGGGGGCAATCGATCGCAAGAATGACGCGCGAATCGAGACAACCTGGCAGGAATTGAAACGCGTGCGGCGCGAAATTTCCGCGGTCGGTATCGATTGAGGTTCGAGTGACGTCATGGTAAATGCCGGAGATAGCGATAAAGCACCTCGCGAAATACCTCTTGCACAGAAAGAGCAGAGGCTTAGGTCGTCCGAAATACCCCCGGTACAAGAGGATCCAAAAGCAGCGTCCGCAGAAGCATCGCTCGTTAGCGCGGGTCATGAAGTAACACAGCTGGATATACTCGCCTTGCAAGCCGAACAGAAGGTTCCGTTACCCGAAGCATCACCCGTCCAGAATAAGCTGATGTCCTCGCCGTCCGAAATATTACCGGAACAACCGGAGCAGAAGGCATCGCTACCTGGAGAACGGCCTATCCAGAAAGAACAAGAACGCACGTCTTCCGAAGTTCCTCCGATCCACGCAGATATGAAAGTAACGCTCCTAGATGCAGCACCGTTCCAGAAGGAAAAGAAGGTCTTCAGCCAGAAAAAAATGAGATGCGCGGCGTGCGCGAACAACCTCGATGCAAGGGTGAACGCGGTCATCCTTCAAGAGCAAAAGGAAAGCGAAACTTTGTTGATCACGTTCACCATACATTGCGGTTACCCGTGCCAGGTCATTATCAACCGGAATTTCGATTTAATTGAGCAATCATGTACATCGTTCGTGCCAAGGGAAATCACGATCGACACCTTTGATTTCGACAAGTTCCTCGAGGGGAACCAGGAACTCGATGACGTTTTGTTGAAAAAGCAAGTTAAGCAGGCCGCGAAGATGGCCTCGTTGGAGGACCAGATGAAGATTGCCGTGAAGAAATTGGTAAAGCCGTTGGGGTTATTGATCCCGACGACAGCGCAAAAGAAAACGCAAGCCCAGTTAAGCGTGGAGCGGGACGAGCGCTTGAAGGAATTTGCTGGAATCGACGTGAATATCGTGTACGTGCGCGTGCTCGAATTCGAGAAGCTTGCTGCCAGCGGTAATTCCTGGACCATCGACAAGCTCTGCAAGGCGTTGAAAGGCATAGACAAAGCATCGATCATCGGGTTCATCAAGAAGATCGACAACGATTTCTTGGTTACTTACGACGTGGATACCCACATCGTGAAGTTTTACAACCCTTCCAAGCCCGAACTCGAGATCCTGAGCCGCGAATTCGAAAAATGGTTGCGATTTAACCGATTGTGAAATTGGTTAAATATTTTAAAACTCTATCACGAATGAATAAACGATACTACATGCCTATAGTGAAAATATTCTTGTTCGGCATTGACAATGCTGGGAAAACGGCACTATCCATGACCATCAAGAACGAGAAAGTCGTCAACCTCGCGCCCACGACCGCCTTTAACATCTCCAAGTGGGTCATCAAGGCGCTTGAATTTGCAGTCTGGGATGCGCCGGGGCAGATCAAATACCGGGAAGAATGGATCGACGGACTTGATCAGGCTCAGGTGCTCATGTTCGTGCTGGACACGACCGATGCCGCCCGTTTCGACGAATCGAAACGCGAGCTCGACAGGATCTTGAATGATCAACAGGCGGCCAGGGTTCCCCTCGTGTTTTGCTTTCACAAGATGGACTTGCCAGAAGCCAAAGCAAACCATGCCAAGGCTCAAGAGGTGTTCAAGCTTTCCGAGATCCGGAATCGAAAGGTGTACAGCTTCGACACGTCCATCAAGAACCCGGAAAGTCTCAACCCGGTGAAGGATGCGCTGGTCTTTATCATCTTTCACATTTCTCGACTTGAGCCAAAAAAGTAGCGGCGACGAATAATAGGGACCGTTATAATTCAAGATGCATTAAATTTCCACGCTTTCTGGTACGCAGATAAAATCTTGATGAAGAGGTCGCGATCAAGGGGGCATAGTCAAAGTTGTATCGCCGCGCGAACGATAAGCCGGGTGTTCGTGGCTGATGTCATGGAAAAAATGGGCTGGAAAGAGATGGTAAAGCAGGCTGTCGCGGAACTCGAAAATGTTATAGTTTACCCGTCTGTGTCGTTGGCGATTGGCGATATCATGAGGTTATGATCAATTCTCTTCACCAATCTTCTTTCCCGTTTTCAAGTTTTTCTTGCAAGATATGCAATACTCGCCGCGCTCGTCGGTCCACACTAAACTCGACCTGGTATTGCACCACGGGCAAGCAATTATCTTCTGGAGCTTCGTGATCCGCATGTCCTAGTTCAACTCGACGCCATCGTCCCGCTGCTTTGCCGGTTAGTGGCATATTGCTTGAACCGCGGGATCCATGGCGCCATCTATAGTTCGCTTTTGACCTATTTATTACATTCTCATTCAATATATTCTTCTTCAAGAACTTCGACCAGGTGGCCAGCGCTTGCCAAAAATCCGATTGATATTGGGTGCCGGATCCAAAGGGCATGATCGCCGCTGCAATCTATTTAGCTTGCAATCAGCTCGGGGAAAATATGGCACAGAAACACATCGCCATAGCTTGCGGCATCACCGAGGTCACCGTCCGTTCCCGCATCAATGAATTCCAGTAATCGTGAAAACCAATTATTTTATGAATGGATGCGACGTGTCCTCAACGATCCCCGAGAACCACCACGCAGCGACGAGAAAAAACAATTCTTATTCGTCATAGCTTAATCCCTAGGGAAATCAGCAAGTTCGGGAGCAGGTTGGCCAATTTCTTGAAATCCTCCTGGGATGGGAACTGCTTTTTCCCTGCTATCAAGCATAAGAATGCAGTAATATCCTTTTCCTCTAGTCTCAAAAATCCGTACTCATCATCATTGATCTCAAGCAATAAAACACCGACTTCGATTTTTGCATCAAGGAGTCTCTGTTTTAGATGAAATAAGGATGGTACAACGTATGCAACAAGGTTTGATGCGTCGGGTTTCTTGAATTCAGATCCTATCATTAACCCACTTGCATCGACGAGGACTGCGCCCTTAAGATTGAGAGTCTCGATAACACCTTTCAACGCGAGTTTCGTGAGGGCATCCATAGTTGGGTAAAAAGTGCTGAAGACGCGAGAGAATGCTTTCTTAATGGACCATTGATCATGGACAGATGTTCGATAGAATTCGGTGGGAAACCTCTTCTCCACGACCAGTTCCAATTTCTCCTGGAGGTATGCTATGTGTATTTCCTCTTCTTTCTCAGCCTTCAAGATCGAGTTTTCTGCCTTGTGAAATAAGAAAAATAAATAGGGGGTAATCTCTAACTCCATAAATTTATCCAGTACATCTTTCACATAGAGTACGGCTACATCGTACCTCTGAACATCCTTGACGTCGATTACAAATATACAAATCTCCGTTGCATCGTAATATTGAGCCGGATTTCTCAAATAATTTATTAGATCCTTCTTTTGACCGCCAAGATCGTGAGTGATAATATAATGATCAAGAAAACGAAGTTCATTATACTCCACACCGATCGTCGGCTGCAGCGAGGTAATTTGGGCCAATCCCTCCTTTAAGCACTTGACAATGGTAGTTTTTCC
>JAUQYW010000021.1 GCA_030587525.1 Candidatus Sigynarchaeota archaeon
TCACGAAGTTTGCACCCGCGCTTAAAACGATCACTAACGAGATCCTAAAGACAAAGCTCGATCCGAACTGGTGGCGCCTCGATTTCAAGAAGATCTCTCGCGATATTAAAACAATATTTGATGGAAAGAAAAATACCGGTGGAACAATAGTAATGAACGCAACGAAATCGGCAGATGACGCGGCTGCGATGGAAGCCGACAAGGAAGCAAAGAGGGCTGCCGAGGAAGCAAAGAGAAAAGCGGACGAGGAAATGGCACGCGCTGAAGCAGCGAGGAAAGCAGAGGAAGCGCAGAAAAAAGCCGATGCGGAAAAAATTGCAGCGGAAGCCAAGCCTTCCGAAAGCCCGGCTTCGCAAGAGACGCAGCCCGCGCCGGCGAAGAAAGCGGTGAAGCCCGCCGCGAGCAAGAAAAAGAAATGAGCATCTTTTTTTCCTGTTTCACGAGATGACTTGCATCGTGAATTTTTCCTTTCCTTTCAGGTTCATCTTATCGTTTGAGAAATAATTGGTAAAAAAAGGATCACTTTCTCTGGGCAACGAAGAACATACTCGTGCCGACGATGAAAAGTAAAGGAGAGAGATAGAAGCGGATAGCGTCTATGCCCAGCGCGCTCAAAGCATCCATATCCATAAGCAAGCCGCCAAACATGATTAAAAGGCCAATGAGGGAGAGCAAAGCTTTCTTCTTAACATCCCCAGACGAGTTCCTCGCGATAACGATGTAAAGCGCGGCGATACCTATAGCGAGAAATGAACCTGTGATGTACAGTGTATATTGCGCGATCTTCTGAGGGCCATTGTTGTTCACGAGATCCACACCAATATTGAGAATGACCATAACGAGAGAAACTAAACATACGATGAATGATCCCAGTGCAATAACTGTTAAGATTGGCTTCCGGTTCAAGATTTGCTTTTCTACCGTGTAGTAAATTACGAGTAATGAAACAAAAGTAACTGAATAGCCAAGTCCGACCCAGATCAAGTGAAGCTGTGTAACGGTACCTAAGTGAGAGCCCCTTTCATAATCGGAAAGAAGGAAAAATATTCTCGTAAACGCGTACGTCAGGCCGAACAGTCCGTAGCCTTGTTGAATGCGACGTGCTTGAGGTGATTCCATCGTGCGTGCCTTTACCATGAACCAGACGAATCCCACGAGCAAAATGCCAATAAATACTATGAGCAATAATGTCCGAAACGAGTAAAATTGATCCAAAGACGTAATCGCGAACAGCATATGTTTTCACCGCGAAATTAAAAGGATTTTCAAGAAATGTCCTCGATTGTATTATGTTTTTCTGGCTACAAATATATAAAGATGCTCTGGTCGAAAGATACCATAAGAATAACCCTTAGTGCAGCGTGATGCGATGGACAGCGACGAATATGGGGATGCTTTTTTCCAGGGCACGAAATACACCCGCGGGGATTTACCACAACGATCCCCCGATTTCATTGTAAAACCCGATGATTTCAAGGTCTACGAGGATGCCGAGCGCATGTCTTTGCCTAGGCAGTTCACCTTCGGACCGAATGATCTCAAGCACGTTTTGGAGGAGCGCCGCTCCCGGCGCCGCTTTTCCAAGGAGCCTATGAGCCTTGCAGAGCTCTCGACGCTGCTCAAGTACACGTCCGGCATCTCGGGTGACGAGACCGACCAAGGAAACTTCGCGCTACGGCACGTGCCTTCGGCCGGTGGCTTGTATCCATACGAGACCTATGTGGTGGTAAACAACGTGGATGGCGTGAAGAATGGCTTGTACCATTACTATCCGCCAGACCACGCGCTCGACGTGCTGAAGCTGGGTGGTGATTACGGAAAGAAAGTTGCAGCGATCTGCCTCGATCAACCCATGGCGAAGGATTGCGCCGCCGCGTTCTTGTGGACGCTGGTGTCGTTGCGATCGAAGTGGAAATATGGCCAGCGCGCGTACCGGTACATGTTCATCGATCTGGGGCACCTCGCGCAGAATTTGTACCTCGTCGCCGAGGCTTTGCAACTTTCAACTTGCGCTATCGGTGCCCTTTACGATGACGAAGGCAACGAGTTTCTTGGCGTGGACGGCTATGACGAGGCCTTGTGCTACGTCGGCGTCGTTGGACGCAGGGTAGAGTGACCGCAATCATGGTTCTCAAAAATGGAAATATCCTGCAAAAGCGGCTCGGATACGCGTTCAAGAACCCCCAGTTGCTCGAGGAAGCTATGACAACGCCCGTTTATGCCAAGCAACACAAGGTCGAGTCGTACGAGCGCCTCGAATATATCGGCGATGCGGTCGTGAAGTTGGTCATGGCACAAGCACTCTACGACGAGGGCATCAAGGATCAAGAGGAATTGACGAAACAGCGCAACATCCTCGAGAGTAACAAAGTTCTCGCCACCCGGGCCGTCGAGCTGGGGCTTGCCGAGCACGTGGTCTCCCTCGTCCCCATCCACGAGAGTGACGCCGGAATATTATCCGACGTGCTAGAAGCGCTGTGCGGTGCCATCTATCTCGATATGGGGAAGGATCTCGACATCGTGGGAAGACTGGTCATCGCCCCGATCCTTGCCAAGAAGAACGCCATCATCGACGCGTCACCTGACCAGCAAAAAAACCAGTTCCTAGAGGCCGTGCAGCGGATATTCAGGTTCACGCCCGCCATCAAGATTGATTTCGATGAATCTGGGCCAGGGCAAGCCAAGCGGTTCAAAGCGAAAAACTTGCGGGTACTGCACCCCGCCGATGGCTGCGTGGTCATCGAATTTCCCGAGCTGGCCACGGACGGCACCTTCCCGTCGCAAAAGGAGGCCGAGAAAGCCTTGATGAAAATGGCCTTCGACGAGTGGAAGAAAAAAGACTTTACCGCTTGATTGGACATGTCACGCAGGCCGGTTATGTGATCCGGTGGCTATGTAGACCCCCACGATGCTTATGTCAACGAT
>JAUQYW010000059.1 GCA_030587525.1 Candidatus Sigynarchaeota archaeon
CGTCTCGTTTCTTGTCGGCAGCGCGTGGCCTTGGTTCCTTGCCGCCATGGCTGTCATGATCGGCATCGGCACCGTCCTGACGTTCATGATCCAAGAGCCCATGATCACCCGCGGGCAAGTGCAGGAGCTGATCGGTCGTGAAAGGGACACGATACCGGCGTCATATAAGACGACCTTGTGGATCGCAAGCATCCTTATGCTGCTCTCCACGCTCAGCGAGGGCCTCGTCAACGTCCAGCTCGAGCCGTGGTTAATCGCCAAGTACGGTGGCCTTCCCACGCAGTATTACCTCACCGAGCTGCTCGGAGCGGCCATCGCCTTCGGCATCGTGGGCGCCATTGCCGCGTCCCATAGGGCTATGGGGATGAACCTCAGCAAGCTCGTCATCCCGTCCATCATTGTCGCGGCTGCATTCTATGCCGGCTTGCCGTGGCTCGCCCCTAACTTGCCCGTCTACCTCGTGTGGGTCACGGCAAAGGGAACGGGCGCCATGGTGTTCACGCTCGCCGCCGACCGCGTGCTCATGGACGTGGTCAAGGGGGCGCGCAAGGGTGCCACCTACCAGGTCTTTGTGCTGTTCTTGTCTGGCGGGGGTGTAATCGGCGGTTTTCTCGGTTCGCTGCTGCGCCCTGCCATGGGCATGGAAGGCTTGTTCGTGCTGGTCGCAGCCATCCTCGTGGGTGCGCTTGTCATGTATATGACCTTGCTTGCGCCCCGGTTGAAACAAGAATGAAAATATCTTCCTTTTTTCAATGACAAACTCGGAGATTAGACTGATTTTTCAATCGGAACCTTCTAGTTTCTCTATTTCATCAAGCAATCTGACTGCTTTTTCGGAATGGCTAGCCGTTTCATCGAGATAGTGGACGGTGTCCTCTTTCTTTCCTTCGCTTTCAAGAACCTTGATCGCCGCGATCCCAGCCTTGATCAATGTCACGTTTTCGTCAAGGAATTCCCCCTTCAACTTCTGCAATTGCAGCACATCTTGCGGGGGCCGCTTGGTCGTCATTTTTATCGCTCTATACAATTTGTGGCAAGAAACTACACGAAAACCACGTATTTATGGCTTTCCCGAGAAAATCATGTGTCGTCCAGCAACCCGAGTTACTGGATCCCCGCCGGTTGCCCACTCGTGCGCTATCGTGCGGATAGCGAAGGCTGATATAGCAGCGCTTCGAGGATCCCGTCATGACCGAAGGGACTTCCCAGAAGCGCATTGAGATCAGCACGACCATCTCGACCGAGGACAAGGAATTCCTCGACCGGATAGGTATAATCGCCTCGAGCGCATTGTCCATGGGCGTGCTGGTGATCAGGATGTCGCTAGGGCTCGTGAGCGAATCCAGTCATCG
>JAUQYW010000123.1 GCA_030587525.1 Candidatus Sigynarchaeota archaeon
AATGAAGTCGGGAAGTTTCTTAGTAAAAAAATATTAAGTGTCCAATGCTGGCCGGATATTTCTGTTCCTTTTGGTTCTCCCGCATCGTTAACCATAAGCTACCCCTCAAAAAAAAATTCCCGACCCGAAAAAAAGGCCGCGCACGAAAAATACCGGCTCGATCGATGTGTATTGTACCTCGGATTGCTCGATGCAAGAAATCGCCGGGCACGTACCATTTACCACACGCAGCTGCCGTGACGGGCATGTGGCTCGTTCCAGGATCGGCATATTTTTTAAGCCGGGTGCTGTAACCGTCGACGTACCATGCAGAACAATGGGTTTTATTGCGAGGGCTGCGGCGGGCCGGTGCCGCTGGGCCGCAATTTCTGTGACGCGTGCCGGCCATACGTCGTGGAATGCGATGCTTGCCATAAGCCGTTCCATGAGCGTTTTATTCACGAGCACGTGTCTGCCTATGTTTATGGCATATTATGGGTATGCCCAGCATGCTTGAGCAGGCTGCGCTTCGAAGAGGCGGCCAACAAGAAGCCACGGGCCCGCGCGGACCTGGTGCCATATCGTATAGCAGCGTTTGATAAGGCGTTGCACGGGAAGAACCGCTACACGATCGACGAGTTCGGCCGGTTGCTCCATAATCTCGACCCAAATGCCATTTGGCGATTTATCAAGGAAATGCGCATGGATGATATCATCAAGTACGATGCCAACGACGTGTTCGTGGAATTCGACAACCCGAGCAAGCCGGAGATCGACGTGCTCAAGCGCAAGTTCGGCAACTGGCTCCGCTTCGGGAGGATAACGCCACCCGATCTTGATAATGAATGAGTTTGTTATTTCGCTTTCAAATGAGTTTTAACCGGACGTGGAAAATATTTCATTGTTACGGGATGCTAACGTGAAGAATCAACCCACTACGATCTCGAATCGCATTGCTATCATAGAAGACTTCGAATGTAGAGTTCGAAAGGTTCCGGAAGAATGGATCAAGGAAAAATACTATTATTACTTCGACCAGGTTGCGGACTATCTCACGCTATGTGGATTCGTATTATTCGATTATTTCCAAAATATCATGCAAGTTGAAACATCCAACGCATCTGCGTTCATCCTTGGCACACCAAGCAAGCCTATTTCGGAACAAAGCATCAAGATCATTCAAGAGAAAGTCGCCCAGGGGTGTTCTCTCCTCGTCCGGCAAAGGAGACGATTGCACCGGCTATGCTCTCAAGTTTAAACAAGCTCACGTCGGGATGGGGGTTTACATTCAACCCGGATACCATGTCCGGCAAGAAAAGCATCCTACCGCTGCTGAAACGGGCCAACGGCTTTTTGAACGGTTTTTTCACGGAATTGACTTACGATTCGGGATGCACCATTTCCTACGTAGGAAGCATCAAGCCCGCCTTCACCATCGATGGAGACCAGGGCGAATTACCCGCTTTAGGCCTGGAATTGCCCAGCGGAGGCAAGGTGGCAGCGTTCGGGAACTATTGGTGGCTCACGTTCCACGGCCACGCGGGTTTTCCTGCCGCGGACAATTACAAGGTGGTGTATGCCGTCCTTAGGTGGCTTGCGCATCTTGACCTTACCAGTTCACTCCCGCCCCAATCACCTCGATATTGGTATGATATCAAGAGAATAATCAAAACGATCGCTTCTGGAAGCCCGAGGCTTTCCCTGGATGAAATCGCACGGAAAGTCAATGTTCCCGTTGAAAAAGCCGAGGAACTCTTGCTCGAATTGATAACATCAAAAAAGTTAATAGGGCACTTCGACCCGAAGACGAAGTCATTCATCTCGAATTCACCCGAAACTCAATTTAAATGACTTACATCTCGGTTTTTTTACCGCGTGCCACAAGCACGTGGCTTGAAGCCGCGTGTCACAATCTCTCTTTCCAATAGCCAGGTTTTCGACGTAAATGGGCAACTGCTATAATGAGGATCTTATCGGCTTCGATTCGGTATAAGATACCAAATGGGAATCGCCGTAAAAGGCGACGCCTCAAGTCTCCCTCAAGAATCGGCCATGTTTCTGGTGTCTCTCTGATGGATTGTATGGCTCGTTCTACCTCGGACAAAAATTCAACACCCAAGCCTTTTGCCTGGGCTTCATAAAACTGAACAGCCTCCGTCATTTCCTTCTCTGCATCTTGAAGGATGACCGCCGCTTTCATTTGATTTTCGACCGGATTTCGCTAAATACTTTCTCTGCAGGCTTTCCAGTCATCCCGCTGCGTTTGTATTCCTGGTACCTGCGCTCGGCCTCTTCAATCCACGCGCGTTCTGCGTCAGGATCGTCATTGCCATCCAGGCTATGCAGCAGCCGTTCTGCGAGCGTTGCTCGCTCGCGTGGTGATAGTTGGAGAGCCTCTTTCTCGAGTTTATTTATTTTTGATACCACGGGGAACTACCTTGCGTGTTTTTATATTTCCACCATACCTTTAATATTCCACTCTTTTCACGATATTTATCCTTTCTGTAGAATGATCTGAAACACGTGATCATTCCTGGCCTCATAGAGCTTGTTGTTGCACATCGCCGAACCAATTTCGCGTGCTTGCCACCCAGCCATCGAGCATTTGCGTGAACTTCGTAAAAGTGCACTTTACAAGCGAGTAATGCGTGAACTTGCCCTTTTTCCAGCCCTGGATCAGCCCCGCTTGCTCGAGAATTCGTAAGTGATGGGACACCGAGGCTTGCACCTTTTCCATGATGGCTTCGAGCTCGCAGACGCAACGGTCCTTCTCCTTCAGCGTGTCGAGGATCAACAACCGCTCTCGATTCCCAATGGCATCGAACACTTTCAAGAGCATTTGCTTGTCCTTTTCTTCGTCAAATCGCTGTTTTATCTCGAGCAAGGCTTTAAAATGCCGCTCCGGGTCAGGAATGTCTCCACACTTTGAAAGTGTTTTGATGATTCGAGCCCGTTTCTTGTCGCTTGAAGACATAATCTCACGATGTTGGTAGTGTAATTATAAATAGTAAAGGACAAATCTTAAACAAATCGAAAAATATAGATACATAATCATTTTAATTGATATGAGTTTATGATTATGATGAACAATAAGGAGACGAATGCCAAACCAGCAGGAAAAGCCAAGCCGGAAGGATTGAGCTTTTTCGAAAAATATCTCGTGCTCTGGATCGCGTTGTGCATCGTGGCGGGGATCCTTCTTTCCCAATTCGTTCCCGATCTTGCAAAAGCGATCGATAGTTTCAAGATCGGGACTATATCCATCCCGATTGGCATCTGCTTGTTCTTGATGATGTACCCGGCAGTGATGAATCTCAGGAAGGAAGAGTTGAAAAAACTTAGCAAGAATCCCACACCAATAATAGTCACCCTCGTGATGAACTGGGTTGTCGTCCCTTTACTCGGTGTCTTCCTAGCCGGCTGGTTACTTTCCGATGAACCTGACCTCGTTGTTGCGGTGATCTTGCTCCATTCGAGCCCGTGCACGGCAATGGTGCTGGTCTGGGGTTACCTGGCCGGGGGAAACCAGGAACAGAACGTGGTGAACACAAGTATTAACACGCTTTCCATCATTTTCTTGTATGCACCAGTCGTCGGGCTGATGCTGAGTCTCCAGAATTTCGTATTTAGCACGACTATATCCGTTGATTGGGTTGGCTTACTAATCACGGCGGCACTTTTCATCGGGATCCCGATCATCGTCGGTTATTTTACCCGCAAGAATGTCATCGCTCGAAAAGGTGAAACATGGTTTAATGACGTGTTTAAAAACGCGCTGGGCAAGGTTGCCATCGGAGCTTTACTCATGACGCTTGTCATCCTTTTCGCGTTGAACGGGAACACGTTGATTGGTAATCCGTATTTACTCGTGCGGGTCTCCATTCCCTTGCTCTTGAGCTTCGCGATCGTGGTCACCATTAACTTGATGATCACCAAGCTCCTCAAGTTCAAGTACCGTGAGGGTATCATCGTTACAATCATCGGTTCCTCGAGCCATTTCGAGATCGCCATCGCAACAGCGATCACGCTCAGTGGTATTGGTTCGGACATGGCCCTCGGCACTACCATGGGCCTCTTCTGGGAAGTGCCGGTGATGCTGTCGCTCGTGTACATCGGAAAGTGGCTCCGCAAGAAACGATTCTGGCTGCCTGACGAAGACATTATCGTAGAAAAGAAAGACAAGGAAGATCACAGCCAGCATCTTCACGGGACATGGCGTGATTGACCTTTCGGTTCCTATTCTCTTACTTTTAATTGGGTTAAATGAAGGAAAAATATCGCAAAAATCAAAAAACTGGTTTGAAAAAGGAGATTTATGACTCTTCCACGAGGGCGACTTCGATGTGGATCATCCGGCGGAAGTAGGGCGAGGACCTGCCATGCGCGCGGGGAATGAATTTCTTGATCACCCGGGCCTGGTTCACGCAGCAATGGATGATGCGGCACTTGTCGACGTCCAAGCCCTTGTACTCGGCGTTGTTCTCCACTTCCTTCAAGAGCTCGAGGACGCGCTCAGCGGACTTGATGGGCCACCTACCGGGGCCGATGCCACCGACGCGGTGCGCCTGCAACTTGTGGTACCGCTTGAACGGCACGGGCTCCTGGAATTTCATGACACGTTCGCAGAAATCCTTGGCCTTCTGCAAGTTCATACCCTTGATGTGGTGGCATACTTCCCGGGTCTTCTTGAATGACACGTTGTTATCACGCTTGCTGGCAATGGCGCTCTTGTCCTTGTCCAAGCCGGTGATGCTGTACCCAAAATGTACCATGAGGATGATTCACCTTGCGAAATTGATGCGCGATTCGTGGAGATGTGTTATCGACGCCGTGTTTCGCATCGAGTAGAATGAGATAATGAGTGCTAGATTTGATTTAAAATTTGGTTTTAGATGCCAAGATAGTTGCTAGCTCTTGCCTTCCGCGCGGTCGCTTTATTTTCACCCGGCCAATTACTAGTGCATGAACGACCTTGCTCAACAGAAGGAACCTTCTAGACCAGGAACGATGCTCATCCCGGTTCAAGCAGCCGGGGCATTGCTCCTCTTTTTGCTCAGTTACTGGCTCTTCTTTTCCTATGGCGCGACCGACCTAGCGTTGGCGTCGCCATTTGATGATGTATTCCCATTCTTGCTGGCAATCCCCTACCTGGGGTGCCCGTTGCTCATCTTAGCACTTGAAAAATTGGATCGACGCGTGGTGTACGCGGTCAAGCTTGGCTTGGTTATCGCGGTCTGTTCCATACTGCTAGTCCTGTTGTTCATCGTCGGCTCGTTTTCCGTTTTTTCGAGCCGCTGGACGTGGGCATACAATGACCTCCGTGAACTGCATTATCTTGTGCCTTCGCTCGAGATAATCACGTACACGGCTGCAGTTTGCCTGGTGTTCCTCACATGTTATGAATTCTTGACCGCAAGTAAAGGAACAAGCGGCACGCTCAAGAAACCAGAGATCGTAATGGGATTCTGCATCATCCTCCTTGGATTTGCCGGTTTTGGCGCATTCCAGGGGATCCTTGCCACGCAGCCGCTCTGGGTATCCCTCTGCATTCTCGTGTGGCTCGCAGTTGCGGAATGCTCGTTCATCCTCCTCCACCAGTGGCAATCGTTGAAAAGGTTCAAGGAAGCCAGCGCGAGCGCTGGTGCCACTGATGGAACGGATCAAGGACCATCGGAGCATCACGGCGATTCCTCGACCAGGACACTGTCGATTCAAGAAAGGATCCGCATCAGAACATTCAAGGGATGGATCCTCGCAGGAGTAGCGCTCTGGTGCATGTACGTGGCGCTGTATCCCGCGCAACTCGTGTTTCAAGAGGGGCCAACCAACTCGTGGGGAACGAGCGTGCTCGTGGGAACTGCGATCAGCTTCATCTTGCTGCTCGTGTGGTGGTATTGCAAAGTCTCGATAACGGGGAGCTTCTTGACCATTGTTCTGATTTCATTGCTCTCGCCGATCCTCCTCGCGCTTGATTTCGCGACGATACCGAATACTGTGCCTGCCGCACAAACTTTGTCTTTAGCTGGTTTCATCAGCTCGCTGGCCTGGATCCTCTTCTATGGCCATCAACAGCGCGCCCGGTGGTCGCCCAAGCTCACGCTGCTTGCGACGTGGCTGTGGGGGGCCGGGTTCGTGCTTTTCTTCCACGATCCGCTCCTGGAAATCTGGGAGATGGAGGAATATCTCCTGAAGCTCCAGATCAGGTTGGGAACCGTCACGGACCCGTTCAGAACGGGCGTCGGCCTCTACTACCCTCTGTTGCTGCTCATTGGCCTCATTGGTCTTGCCTTCGCGAGCGTCATCTTTCTCGTGAAATACTTCGGGAAAACGAAGGCTACTCGCAAAACCCCGGCGACAGGGACGACACTACCATCAACCCCGGTATCAACGGTTTCGATGCCCGCCAAGGATCACACGGGTATGGCGCGGGAGGCATCTACGCGCCTTTATAAAAAACAGTTTTACGCGTCACTCGTGATATTCGCTGTGGCGTTCAGTTCCTCATTAATATTAACGCAGACAAACATTGCGACGAGCGCACCCGTGATCGTTGCCGAGATGGGCGACCACGGGGTCCTCTGGCTCGCAAACAGCTATGACCGGGTTCTCCCCGATTACCACCCGGATTTCTCCGTGAGCCCCCGGAATTCTACGGTCGACATCCATGCTATGCGAGGGGAAGCGGAGCTGGTTCAGCTCGTGTTCTCCCCGCTCGCGAGCAGGATGATCTCGTTCCAGGGATATCAATGGAGCAGCTCGGCGGCTGCCGCGGGCGATAATAAATGGAAAGCAGCGAATGACAGCCTGGTGGAGATCCCGATCAGGACCGGGCAAGTTGGCTATATCAATTGCTTCAATCCCGACATTGCCGATGTCCTCTTGCCGTGGAAATCGTTCATCACGGGCGCCGAGACCCGGGCGAATGTGCCCTTCTGGCTGGAGATCCAGGTACCCCGGAACGTGTCCGCGGGCACATATACCACTCGATTCGAGTACATCACGCGGTCATATTTGCAGCGGGTGGCTCGCGATGCAACGTTGAATTTCACGCTCCAGTTGACAGTCTGGGATGTCCTCAAGCCATTGAATCGCACCGTGGACACGGTCATCGGCTTGTGGCCGGAGAACCCGCAATATGCAGACCAGCTACTCAAGTTGGGCATGAATTATAGCGTGGATCCTTATGGCATCGGAGTTAGTATCTATGGCCCTTACTGCCCGGCGGTCTCTTGGAATCCCGCTAACTTGTCAGCGGGCATCCAATGGAATTGGTCAAGGTTCTACACACGCGTCCAGGAGATGCTAGACGCGGGGATGAACCAGATCAAGCTCGATTTCTACCCGGGCATTGATTGCCGCAGCAATGCCCAAGCCGTGCTTAACGGTTCAAAAGACAATTTCCTGACCCTCATCCGGTGGTTCTACGAGAACGTGACCACTCATCTTGAAAATAGAACCACGCCGTGGAACACCACTTGGGCAAGCGAGACCATCACGCAGCACTCGGACGAGCCGGATCCCAGAATCGATCCCCTGGCCCCGAAAGCGTTCGATCTCGTGTACCAGATAGTCCACAACGCTTCACAAGGTCAAATCCGGTCATTCCAAACGTTCATGTACGAGCCGGCGTTCGATGAATGGCTTGATTCCCTCGATATCTGGGTTCTCACGCCGGATTCGTTCAGTCCAGAGGTCTCCGCCCTAATTCATGGGGCTGGACACGAGGTGTGGACGTATTCGAACGGGGACAATTTCCCGGGAACAGACACCGATTTGCGAACGCCGCTTATCATGAGCCGCTTGCGCGGGTGGGTCGATTATCATTACAACATCAGTGGATTCTTGCACTGGACTTTCTATTTCTATAATTACAACGACGCTGGGCGCTCTGGTTGCGGTTATGACGGGCGGGGCGACGGCACGGAGATCGTGCCGTACGAGGACGGGTATTTGCCCACGCTGCGGCTCGCCGCGTTCCGCGACGGGCTGGAGGACAACGAGCTCTTGTGGATGCTGAACCGCACCATCGCGGATGCGCAAGCGAAGAACGTGAGCTCTGCCATCTTGGACGAGGCAATCTCCAGCATGAACGCCGTGGACGCGGCGCTTGGAAGGCAGTGGGCGGACACGCAGTGGCCGATCCCGGTGGTCACCCGCGAGTTCAACCACGATGCCCGGGAATACATCGGGCTCCGTACCAGGTGTGGCGATATCCTGGACGCGTTGGATGGTTCCTTCTAATCCTTTAATTTTTAGATGATTTTTAGCGGTCTTCATTATTTCCTGACCATTTTCACTGGTCTCGCTGCACCAGTAACAAGATTTCCTTTCACCCCGATTTCGATTCGCGATTCCGAGAAAAAACGGGAGCTCTATTGAACAACCCGTCGAAACAAGCAGCATATTTATGAGCCTTTCGAGAATATCTTGATCTAAGAATGATCTAAGAATATATTCGAGGACACGTTTCGATGGACGCGCAAACGAGAATCTTGAAGACCCTTGACCACGAGGAACCAGACAAGGTGCCGTATTTTGAAATCGCCATAACCAACAAAGAGATAACGACGCATTACGGTTTCACGCCTGGTAGTCTTGGAAAAGCTCTCGCGGTCGCGCGATTCCTACCTTTTCGAAAAAAAATTGTGGATGGTGCTGTCGAGAAGCGGGAGATCGTCGTAAAAGGTATGCGCGGTCTCGTGAAATTCTACAAGGACGCGGGTATCGACATGATTCCGTCAGTGACCGCACTGTTTCCGCGGAAGCTGACCAAAGGTGGATTCATCGACGAATTTGGAAGGAACATGCACTTCGAATACTACAAGGATGGAACGGAAATCCTCGGCTACCTGGGTGGACATTTCAAGAGCTTTGAGGATTATGAAGCATGGGACCAGCCAGATCCGAACTGGATTGCCCGGCTCAGCGGGTTCCTTGCCGGAAGGGATGTGCAAAAAGAGCTTAAGGATGAAGTTTTCGTGATCCCCTCGACGACGGGTATGATGGAAGTTTCATGGGAAAGCTTTGGGTTCGAGACGTTTGCCCGCATACTAACGAGAAGCAAGCAAGCAAAGAAGGTGTTTGATGACCGGGGAAAATTCATGGTAGAGAGCGTGAAGATTCTTGCTGAAAACGATGCAAAGCTGATACTCGTGTATGATGATTATGGCTTCAAAAATGGCTTGTTCATGAGCCCCAAGCAGTACAAGGAACATGTTTTTCCTTGGTTGAAACGTGGCTGCGCTGCGGCCCACGAGCGCGGTGCAAAAATCTTGCTGCACTCCGATGGGGATCTTTCGGCCATCCTGGATGATATCGTGAATGATTGCCACGTCGATGCCTTGAACCCCATCGAACCGACGACGGCGAATCCAGACTATTCCATTTTCGACATCAAGAAGCGTTTTGGTGATAAGCTCTCCCTTGTCGGCAACGTGTCTCCGGTAATGCTCGCCACGGGCACGATCAGCGAGATCGAGGCCTATACGAAACGATTGATGCTAGAAATTGCGCCTGGTGGAGGTTATATCCTTGCTAGTGGTCACACGATTAACCCGGTCGTCACGGTCGATAGATGGCAGGCCATGCTTGCCATCCGAGAGAAACTTGGTCATTATCCAATACAAGGAAGTATCACTTGAACTAACGAGAAACGCGTAGTGGAACGAAACATGGAAAACAAGAACGATAAGGCATATGGCTCGGGTTATTTCGGGGAGTGGATCGAGGACGAGAACGGGCTTCCTGCATACAAGTACACGTGCAATCAAATCAAGGATCCAAAAGCTGTAACACCCACCAACGAATTCTGGCGGAAATCCACGGATCAATCCCACCAGGTTGGCAATGACCGGCTCGTAGCGGTGGCATCCAATTATGGTTACGTTCAAGTCCGCCAGGACGAGGGTAGCCCGAAGTTTCTCAACGATTATTGTCCAGAGGAATACCAGTTTGGTGGAGGGCTCGGTTATCTCGTGGAAGGTAACCGGCTGCTGTTGACCACGTATTATACGGGCAACCAGCCAGCTTTCGACCGTGTGTTCGGCATCGGATACTACAGGAAAAAAGTTTCGGAAAATGGGATCACTGCTGATCAAGTGATCTTCGCGCCGTTCGGGGACGATCCACTCGTGATCTCGCAAGTAAACGTCTCGAACATGCGAAGCGAGCCCGTGAAACTCCGCTGGATCGAATACTGGGGATGCAAGCAGTATCAATTTTCATATAGGGCATTCATGCAATCATTCACTGCAAAGAAAGACCCGCCATACTTGCGCCGGCAATTCGCAAAAAAATTCGTGCAAGAATTCAACGTCGTGGGTGCCGGGGAAGGGATCGCGTGCACGAGCAAATTCACGGGCTTTTCTGCTGGGGAAAAACTGAACTGGAGCATTCTCAACCTGCTTTACGCGACGGTTGCCAAGCGGATCACGGGAGGCGCAGTGAAGTCGCCCGTGAAGGAGGCAAAGCTGGAGGATCTTGAGCCACCAAAGTCATTCCTCGTTTCGCTCGATGGACCGGTCACAGGAATGGCGATTGACGCGCGCGAGTTCTTTGGCAGTGGTGGTACGCAAATGCCAACCGGCGCCTCCAACCCGCTAAGTGCCACGCTCGCGCCGAAGGTATCGCCCGAGCACCGCGGGTTGATCGTTGAACGCACTATCACGCTGGCACCAGGCGAGTCAAAAGCATTGCACTTCGCATTCGGATACCTTGCGGGGAACACGCAGCTTGATGCTTTGCTTGACAAGTACAAGAACGGCGTGGAAAGTAGATTCAAAACATCGTGCCAGCAATGGAAGGCTGAAGGAATGAGCCTCGATGTGCCGGGCGAGCCGTGGATCGCGAGGGAGGTAAAATGGCATGATTATTACTTGCGCGGGAATTTAACCTACGATTCGTTTTTTGGCGAGCACATCCTCTCGCAAGGCCACGTTTACCAGTATCTCATCGGTTTCCAGGGCGCGGCTCGCGATCCGCTCCAGCATGTGTTGCCGTTCATCTACAGCGACCCCGGAATCGTGAAAGAAATTCTCCGATACACCTTGAAATCGGTTGACCGCGGTGGGAAGGTCCCGTATGGGTTGGTTGGTTCTGGAATGATAATGCCAGCCCCGTTCGTGCCGAGCGACCTGGAGCTGTGGGTCTTGTGGGTGGCGAGCGAGTATATCCTTGCGACGAAAGATCGAGAATTTTTAAATGA
Organism: Candidatus Sigynarchaeota archaeon; assembly: GCA_030587525.1. Lineage (GTDB taxonomy): Archaea > Asgardarchaeota > Lokiarchaeia > Sigyniarchaeales > Sigyniarchaeaceae > Sigyniarchaeum > Sigyniarchaeum tengchongense. Next base: position 11,183 of record JAUQYW010000123.1, read on the forward strand.
AAGCATAAAAACCTACCCCGTGTATGGCCCCAAGACAACATCCAGAAGCGTTAAAGACACGCTCCTCGCTTGTCACGATCATTTGATGCAAAAAACAGGCACCGGCGAGCACGGTTTGCTCAAGATATCGAACGGGGATTGGAATGACATGGTCATCCACGGGTATGTTCCCAGTAAACAGGTTCCGCATGTTGAGAAAATCGGCGAGAGCGTGCTCAACACGGCAATGGCGACCCACGTATTGGACTTGTTTGCGAGGATGCTAGCATTCTCAGGAGATGGAAATCATCCCGAACAAATAAAATCGGAGGCAGATGGCTTCCGTGCCGCTGTCAAGCAGCAATGGAACGGGCGCTGGTTCAAAAGGGCATGGCTCGGGGAGGGGCTTGGCTGGGTCGGGGATGACGCGCTCTGGCTGGAACCGCAACCCTGGGCCATCATCGGCGGTTCCGCCGGCCCTGGCGATGTATCCAAGCTCCTGGTGAGCATCAACGCCGAATTGCGGGAACCATCACGCCTTGGAGCCCGGATCCTCAACAAGCCCGTGGCCAAGGCAGCGGAAGAACCCGGAACCGGTACCAACGCGGGCATCTGGTACTCTATCAATGGCACGCTCGTCTGGGCGCTTTCACGCGCCGCCGATGCACGCGACGCGTGGGATGAATGGAAGAAAAATAGCCTCGCAAACCATGCCGACGTGTATCCCGATATCTGGTATGGTACCTGGAGTGCACCTGATTGCGTTAATTCGGAATTGTCCAAGCACCCGGGCATGACGGGATTCAAGGAGGCTACTGCAACCGAGGAAAAGAAAGCAGCCTCGGGATTGGGCGGGATCAAGCTAGGCTGGACGGATTTCCCCGTAATGAACATGCACCCGCATGCTTGGCCGCTCATCAACATCGCGCATCTTCTTGGGATTTCCTTCCTCGTGGATGGCGTGGAGTTTGCACCCGCAATCCCGATCCAGAACTACAAGTTCTCGTCAAAACTAGTCGGATTCTCAAGGTCTACCGACGAACTTTCAGGATGGTACGCTCCCTCGCGAGAAGGAACGTGGAAGGTGCGCATCAAGCTCCCGCCGGGGGAAGCAGGAAGGTGCAAATCCATTGAAGTCGATGGAAAAATCGCCCGGTTCGAGATCATCGATGAAAGCATTTGCTTCAGTGGGGTATACAAGGTGAATTACCCTCTTCGATGGTGTATCCAGTTCCAAGTTGGATGATAATTTCGGAGGTATAAATGGTGCAATATCAAATCGAACGTGAATTTCTGATGAGTGCTTAAAAACGTCGATCCTTACTTGTTCTGACGTGCCAAGACACGTTTCGTCCTTTCATGATCCGCCTGCAAGTCCTCTCGTGTTTCCTCTGGCGGGCTAATGTGCTCAGTTGCCACGTGATCCATCATTTCGTAGATCGTGACCTTCGACGCTGTTGCTGCTTCTTGCAAACTCACGAGCCCTTTCCTGTAATACTCTGCCATGCGGCGCATCCGGTATGTCTTGAGCTGATCCATGATGAATTTACGAATCAACGCAGCCCTGTCGAGATGTTCTTGCTCCGCAATTTCGTTCAACTCTTTCATTTCATCATCGCTCACGCGCGTGCTGATTATTTTGCTCATGAATTTACGACCTCCTAGCATTCTCCATCTGATTGAGATTTTTTGTTTGAAGGAAAAAGAGTTTCGCGATTTTAGTTCTATGACAACGGGGAAATAAAGATATATGACATCTCGAGTTTGCTTTTCGACAAGGGATAACTGTCAAGGTGAATAGTGTGAATGTGCTTTCTAAAAAAATAACGATATCAATGCTTTTCATTGTGCTGGCGTTGCCGGGGTTGAGCATAGGAACAACCAGGGCAGCAACAAGCAGCATGGTGCAATCATCAATAATAACCTCCTCGTTATCAGAAACCCAGAGCGCAGCCATCATCGTTGCTGGCGATCGTTCCGATCACGAATTCCAAACCCAGATCATGTCTGGCGCGGACCAGGTGTACAACATACTGGTTAACAACCGGGGCTTCTTGCCGAGCCGCGTGTACTACTTGGGCTCTCTTATGGGTGGAGCACACCCGAATGTCGATGCCATCTCGACTTGGTCAAACATTCAATCCGCATTCACCACATGGTTGAGCGCGAACACCGATGCCAGCCATGGCATCGTCGTGTACCTCTTTGACCATGGTGGCACGGGCGGCATGGCAATCCCTGGCGGCACCCTTTATGCTTCGGATGTCAACGGGTGGTTGAACTCGGCGGTAACATCTCGCATCATCATTGTCTACGAGGCATGCGAATCCGGCTCATTCATCGGGTACTTGAGCAAGTCAAACCGCATCATCGTCACATCAACCGACGCTGCGCATTCTGCATGGCCGTCTTCGAGTTGGGCTTATTTCTCGGAATCGTTTTGGGGATCCATTGCGACGGGTGAGACGATCGGCGATTCCTTTGTTGCGGGCTGGTATAACGTCGAAAAGAACGGCCATGTGAGCGATCAGATCCCATTGGTCGATGATAACCACGATTACGTCGGACACACGCCTCAAGTCGTGATGGTATGGATGCTCCCCGTGGCATTCCTTCCGAATGGTGGCGATGGAAATGATGCGCTGAACACGCTCATCACGGGTTATGGTGGCACGCTGTACAAGCCAATCGTGTACCTTCATATTCCAATTTACGTGATCAGCAAGTATGCGGATAACGCCATCCCGATCTCGGTGCAAGTCTTGAATAACACGCGAATCAAGAACGTGCTTGTCCGTGCCGTTCCGCCTGGCTGGGTATCTACGCCCCCGCTCCCTCCAGATAACGAGACATCGGGTCAGCATCTCGGTCGTAATGCAGGTTTGTTTGAGTTGAACCTCACGGAGAACCAACCGGGGAGTGGTGTCTACACGGGTAACCTCACCGGCGCCGCAGGACCGCTACCTCGGGGCGATTTTAATATCAGCATCTACGCAATCACCGATGCAGGTGTAAGTGACCAGGCATTTACCCGTGCAACAATCAACGACAATGGAGTACCCCCCAGTGACGTCAATGCTCCAACGATCGCTATCACGGCTCCCCAAAATGGCATGAACATCTCGGGCAGCTTTAACATCACGGCCATCGGCGATGACGACCAAGGCTTGAACCGGATAGAGCTCTTCGTCGATGGCGCGCTCGCCAAGAATGTCTCGATGCCGGCATACAAGCCCTACCCGGTCGCATCCCATCTCTTGAACACAGCCTTGCTCGCAAACGGGAACCACACGATCCGGGCAAAAGCAATCGACAACGCCGGGCTGAGCTCGACAACGGACGTGGTGATTAACGTGCAGAACACGTCGATTAGCGGGTTCCTCCCCGTCGTCATGATAGGCATTCTAATCGCCGGTATTGCATGGATCATCGGACGGCGCAGGGTTTCGACGACGGAATCGAACAGTTGAAATCTTTTCTTTTTTTCTCGTAGTTATCACGAGAATTTCTATCCATTCATTCCATCAACTGGCGGACGTCAAATTCCGCATCATCCCCTGAAAATTCAAACTTGATGCTATCATCTTGAAGGATGGTCTTGCTCGTATTCTCGTGATAATCGAAAATTTCGAAGAAATGGACGAAATAATAACGGATAAATTTGGAGAACCGCAACCCGAGCTCGTGCGTGCCTCGTAACGAGATAGCTGTCGTGTTCCACGAAAAATGAATTCGACGGAACCAGTTTTGCCCCGTCGAGCCAAGGATACTTTGTGTGATGTAGGTCATCAAGCCGGTTATGATCGTGACCTTATTCGTCAAGTATTTCTTCACGATCGAGCTCGTGACGTTTTTATTCAAGAAATCCTTGAGGATTGCACGCCCGTTTTTTAACGAAAGGATCGCATATTTATTGTCGTCAATAAATATCGCTAGAATTAGAAGACAGCAATAATTTCATACAATAATTTCATGTCATTCAAGATTCATTTTTATTGCCCGCTTTCGTTTTCACGTCACTCGAGATCGAGACAATCAATTTCTCGAAGAATCTTTCATCGGGGGACTCTGGCACGAACATTGCTTGTATCCGGCCGATTGATAACTTGAGTTCCGGGTCAAGTTCAAATTTTGAAAGGTAAATGGGAAGAAATTGCATCTCGTGCTTTTTGAACCGTTCCTCACCGAGTGCAATCTCATCGAGCACGTTTTCGGATTTAATAGCTTCGGGAGAAAGGAACACGATAAATGATTTGCATGTCATGATCCGTTCGGCTATGGACTTGCGCCATTTATCACTCGCGGGGATACCTTCATCATACCAGATACGGATGCCGGCATCGTTCAACTTGTTGATGATCCGGTATACTTGATTCGAATTTAGATGGGCATAGCTGATAAATACGAACGGGTCTGGTCCCTTGTAAGCTTCGAATGGAGGGAGAAATTTTTTCTTGTCATCATCCACCTTGACCTCGGTTTGCCACGCGGCGAATTCTTGCTCCAGATTCGTGATAGCGGGATCAACAATGTCATCGGATTTAATCGCACATTCATCCTCGATCCGCAATCCGAGATTTTTTGCCCAGGTCGGAATGCTCTCATTGAATCGATCTTGTTGCATTCTCAAGCTCTTGCGAATGACATCGAGGTTGATTCTTAATGAGGTGGAAAATAACGATGCGATTTTTTCTTGAATCTCTCCATCATCCTCGTATTTCTTCAACGATAGCAAGTTTTTTAGATTTCTCCAGTCATCAAGGTGTGCTTTCACATGTTCCAGAAAGGATTCTCTATTTGCTATCGTCGTGACAAGTTTTTTTCAACGATCTTAAAATAAAACATTCGAACCCACTCCCAGAGCAGATCGTAAAAAATATGCTCGTGCACATGAAGCACGACCATTAATTTATCTAGATCGATCTCATCCGCTAGGATCATCGATTTTACTGATACCAAGGTCGTTTCCTTGTTGAATATCTTTCGTTCATATTCCGATATGATAACGTTATACATCGCAGCAAACCAGAACCAGACCTCCCGGATGAAAAAATGGGTGATTCCAAGATTGTTACTCCAGACACCCTCGACTTCAGTGATGTGATCGTGACAAAGCATCACGAACGATTTTTTTGTAACGTTATCGATAGCATTGATCTGCGAACTGGAATCACTTGAAGGGGGAAAACGATTCTTTACATAAATCCTGGAACCTGCAAGCTCGGTCAATGAATCCTCGATGAATGCTCGCGGCGCCATTTTTGGATACTCTTTGGATAAAAGAATGACCAGGTCATAGCGGATATTATACTTGGAAATGACAATGTACCCCCGCCACAGCATACCACGATACTTCGGGTCGGGATCTGGTTTGATAAAGAACCAGGGATTAACCTTTTCACTTTTTAAATAATCTATGTATTTTGTTAAAAGTATTATTTCTAACTGGAGCCGCTGACCCCAATTGGCATTTTGCGGACCGACATCTTGCCATTGTGGTGCAAATGGTGGGACATGTAATTCTGCCTTTCCAAGTTGCCATTTGGCTGTATTCAAATCAGAACCAACCATACCATTATCGATTACATCGAAGCTTGAACCGAATTCGGCTTCGATTTCTCCAACCGTTTTATAAAGATCACTTTCCGTTAAAATCAATCCGGTTGGCGAGGAGAACACTAGATGTTCTTGAATACCTATTTTTTTAGACACTTCCGAAACGATATTAAAAAAAAACTCGTTTCTATCTGCAAGGAATGTAATTGGTTTCTTTTCAGGACCGATCCGCGGTATGAAATAGAAAGTCGTCTGCGAGACCAAGAATTAGATCACCGGTCATTCTTCTTAATTAATAGTTCATTCACCATAGTGATTAAATAATGCTTTTTTTGATATCGGGAACGAAAATGTCAGGGTTATCGAAACGTCGAGAACCGCAGGATTCACCGCAGGATCCATGGTCAAGCGCTACCCACAAGCGCCTAGCGAGTGACGCTCGACCTGATGGCGAATGCATGGCATAGGACTTGATGGCGAATGTATAACATAGGGACATTATGAGGGGAAGGGGAATAAGCCTGTGTCGGCGGTCTTGAAGCCGCTCAGGAACGTTCTCGTGAATCTGCGGTTCGGGATCGTGGACTTCGAATCGGACCAGCGCGCGATTAAACCGGCGTACGAACTGCTGTCCCATGCGATAATCGAGGAAGCTGGCTTCGGCGTCGGAGCCTTTCGGCGCGCCGGATTGGGCGCCGCCATCATCGAATGATTAGGCTGCGCGATAGTGGGTATCGCTTGATAATGGATCTTGTGTTAGATTTTGTAGATGCCGGGCAGCAAATTATCACGATTTTCTTCGAGGAGGGATTCTTTTAAAGAAGCTCGAGGATATTTTGGGTTTTTATAAAGATATTCCTAAAAATCAGATTTGGGTGAAATTCCAAGAAGATCTAACTCAACGGGGAAAAAAATATATTGGTGAATTTGCACCGACGAATAAGATTTTTCACCATGGCAGCACGGTAATGGGGCTCCCCAAATCCAAACAATGCTGAGAGAATAAAGGGGGAGGAAAAACAAGAATAGGTACAAAACAAAGAGGATTTCTTATTTCAGCGGTACAAACTGGCTGGATTTGGTGGCTCCGATGCCTGGCGAGCCATGGTGAACCGCTTTGTTCGTAGGTGCGAATTCACCGATGTATCGGCCAATCATCTCAGGCACGATGGTTATTTCGATGAACGTCATCCCATTGTAAATGCCAACGCTCAACCCGACGAATTCTGGCAAGATCACCATGTCGCGAACGTGCGTGCGCACCGTGATCGTTTTTCCTTTCTTGAGCGCGCGCTTCGCCGCCCGCAGCTTCTCCAGGAGCTTCTTTTGTCGCTTCGGGATGCCACGCAACAGTGACCGGCGCTTCCTTGCGTCGAGTAACTTGATGAATGAATCCATGCTGAGACGCCTGAGCTCGTCCATGGTGAACCCGCGGAAAAGGAAAATCCGTTTCTTGAGCTCGTCTTCGGTTTGCTTCGGTTTCTGCTCTTCTGGTGGGGCTGACATGTTGAAATGACCACGAATAGATGGTATCCGATGCAGTACAAAATGAAAAGTTTCATTTTAAGTTTTAGTTGGAAAGAGGAGATTTTCGCTAGTTCCAGCACGCGACGGGCGCGGCGCGATTTTATCGATCGCGCCTCCTATCATCAGCTGCACGAAGTAATGGTCCCATAAATCAGTGATATGATCAAGCCCATAATTTAATATCTTAAAAATTTCGTCAGTCTCACGGGGAAAGAAAATAATGCGGGTAGATATTGTAACCATAACGCCTCATATCATCCAGTTTAAATGTGCCGCTTCAAACAAGGAGACCCGTGATTATCTCTGCATGGGAATCCTCATACTGGTTAGTTTCCCTGTTGCTGGGGGGATAATCCTGAATCGCCAGGACGTGTTGGCAAACCGAGATCTTTTTAATTCGAATTCTTTTTTTCTCTCGATATGCATTTTCATCGCGGGTATTATTACTCTCATACCTCTCTTGAAAATCATTTGTTATCGAATTATCGAGCTCGATTTTTACGAGAAGAGAATTCTTGAAGTTAAACCCCTGTCCCGGATACGTGGATCCATGGCAATGAGCATTTCGTTTCGGGATATCCAGGCGTTCACCTTCACGATCACGCGCAAGATATTGTATTATGACCCGACTGGCTGCGGGGCACCTATTCCTGAATTGGAAGGTTTTATGTTGAACCTCTATGGTTCTTTTAACAAAGATACATCGAATCGTGAAATCTGGCTAGAACTTGCGGAAATTCCATTTGAATTCAACGAAACACACGTGATTGTCGTTGAATATGTCGTGCATCAATTCATGCTCGTCGTTCCGGATAAAGGATCACTTGAAGATTTAGATAGAAAACTGGACCAATTCAAGCGAACCGCATACAAAGGAGGTATAAGAGCAAGCCAAAAAATTGTATATCCTTTTGAACTAGGTCCTGGAGATGAAATGGCAGGGAATTGAAGGCGAAGTCTAATGAAAAAGAAGGCACGAAAAGGATGAAGTGTTCTAACCTTTTACGAGCGTGCCGACTTTGTTACCCGCGAATGCCGCCTCGAACGTCTTCGTTTCGCCTTTCACGACGCGCACGGGAAACTTGCTGCGCCCGATGATGCCCAGCGATACATTATCGAGGATGCGGTACTCCCCGGCCTGCTGGTTCGCCGCGCTGCCGAGATCGAGAATCTTGGTGACCTCCGCGAGCGTGATCTCGTCGAATTTCTTGGCGTCCTTGTACTTGTCCGGGTCCTTCGTGTAGATGCCGTCCACGTCCGTGCCGATGACCAGGCTCTCCGCTTCCAGCGCCTCCGCCGCCTCGCACGCGACGCTCGTGGTGGATTGGCCGATCTCCATCCCCCCGAGAAACACGACCTTGCCCGGCAGCGCCGATTTCAGCCGCACCAGCTCCGCGATCGACTCGGGCACGCCCTGGTATGCCACGGCAGGCCCGGCGAGGTTCGCTATCGCGATGGCGTTCAAGCGGCTCACCTTGATGCCGAGCATGTCTTGCAACGCCTCGTTCGCGTGCACGGCCCTCGCGGCGTCGATGTATAGCCTGGCGATCTTTCCCCCGCCGACCACGACGCAATCGATGCGGCCGGCATTTTTCTTGATGAACTCCACGAATTCTTGTACCTTCGCCGTGTTCACGTTCAACTTGTCGTCAAACAGCAAGGATCCACCGATTTTCAAGATGTGCTTCCCGCGTGCCATAGTTTATCGTGCCGGTTTCGTTACGTGTCGTCACTTGGATGTTGGGCAAGGAGTTAAAGATGTTTTCTGATCGAACGCGCCACCTTCACGCGTCGCCGCCATCGGCATCATCATCGTCCTCGTCTTCCTCGTCCTCATCATCCTCGTCCTCGTCATCATCATCTTCATCTGCATCATCTTCATCGTCATCATCGTCATTCTCGTCTTTGATGTCCTCATCATTAGCATCCAAGTCACCATCGTCAAGATCGGGTGCCTCGCCACCGGCATCCCCATCCGTCCCGCTACCGGAACCGCCCTCGCCCGATTCGCCCCCACCCGCTACATTTTCCCGCGCGACGAACTCGTTGCCATCGCCTTGCAGCAGCCGCTTCAAGCCGTGCAGCGCCGCCGCGTCGCCGGGATCGATGCTCAAGGCACTTTGGAAGCAAAATTCGGCCTCGATCGCCTCGCCGTGCTTGGTGAAGAACTCCCCAGTTTCGATCCATGGCGACGTGTCGAACAGCGTTTGTTTGAAGGCTTTCTTGAAGCATTGTTCCGAGGTTTCCTCGATATCTTGCTTGGCAAAGGCAAGCCCGATGCCAATGTACGCGGCGGGATTCAGGTCGTTGATCTTGAGCGCCGCGCCGAATTGCTCAACGGCCAGGCGGAGCTTCCCTTGAACAAGGTAGACGAAGCCCAGGTAGCATAATGCATCCTTGTGCTTCGGATCCAGGCGGATTGCCTCTTCCAGCGCTTGTATCGCCCTATCCACATCGCCCTCATCGTGTAGGGCAACGCCGCGCCGGTAGAGCGATTCCGCATCGCCGCCTGGCGGGGTATCGGGTGGTTGTGACATAGTATCGGTGGCCTCTTCGACGGGTTCCCGCGATCACGACGCTGCGCGGGGAATTTCCAGGTACACGCCCTTGTCCGCGATCTTTGACAAGTAGGCGATGATCTCCTTCAGCACGTTCGACAGCACCCGCGCGTTGTCGTGCTTGGCAACGATCGCTTCGAGCTGCTTCTTGGTCTTTCCCTTCTTGAACTTTTCCGCGATCTCGGTCATCTTCACGGTGCATCGCGTGATGTTATCGCAGATCGTGACGTGAGCCCATTGCGATGTTCTCGACAGCGGGTTCAAGTCGATGGCGATGATCTTTTTCCCGGCCTTGCGTAGTGCCTCGGTCCGGTCACCATCTTCCAGCGGCACAAGCACCACGTCGGCGATCGCGATGCCCCGCGGGTCGATGATGCGCCGGCTGCTTTCCAAATTCGCCAGCGTCGCGGCGGGCACGTCGCCTAGCCCGAGAATCTCGCTGGCACCGGCGTCCTTGAGCACCTTGGCGATCGCTTCCTCACGGCCCGGCTCGCGGTAGAACAAGTTGACCTCCAGCTGGGCACCGAGTACCTTTCCCAGTTTCACGATTTCTGCTGGCACGAGTGCTGCCACGTTTCCATTGATGGATATAACGGGATGCTTCGCCGTTAGCATCATAGCTACCGCCACTTCCATGGCCTCGATGGCCGCGGGTATCGTTTTTTCACCCATCAAGTAATCG
>JAUQYW010000132.1 GCA_030587525.1 Candidatus Sigynarchaeota archaeon
TTTATTATCTTTTTTGGCTGCGATAGGGGGACAGGTGAAGGACGTGCATTTCAAGGGATGCGGGATCCACCCAGAAACAGGCAAGCTGGATTTGGAGCCACTATTACGGGAGGTCCGGGAATGGCTGGAAAAAAGTTCTCGCGAGATCAACGAAGATGAAGCGCTTGTGAATTTTCTCGGGGAGCGAACGCCGGTTAAGCAATGGCTGGTTTCATCGCTGGAAAAAACGATACGAGCACAAACAATCGTTTAAACAAGGAATTACCGGTTCAAGAAATAAAAGAAACAATAAAGAGTGAGTTATATGGATTTTTTGCCCTCTTGTTGTCTCGCGGGCTGTTCCTCCTTTCGTTTCGGCAAGCGGGTCGCAAGAAACGCGGCGATGACCGATCCAGCCGCGGCTGCGATGACGTAGATCGCCCCAGATATGTGCGACACGTCGCCGAGCACGTCCCGGTACATGAGACGGCTCAACGAGGCATCGTCGTTGTTGTAGAGGATCGTGAACTGCGCTGGCGGGCTCGTGTTGACCGAATCGTTCATCACGTCGAGAAAGTCGTCGCCATAGCTGTCGAAAGCCCCGAATTCCGGGCAATTGCAACCCTGCGATTGCACGCTGAACTGGAGGAAGAAGGTAACCTCGGGGATGCCGAAATGCTTGGCGATGAGCGTGTCGCGGATCAAGTTCTGGAACCCGCCCGACGTTCCCCACGTGATTGGGTCTGGCTGTGGCAAATCGCGGCTGTAACAGCTATCGTTCGTCACGCCCAGGTACACGCCAAGCCGCGTTGCATTCCGGACCGTGTTGTTGAGCGCGTATAGCGAGTCGTAGACGACGTACGACGTTGGCCACGGGTTAAACAGCGAAAACGGCGCGGTGGTGGCGGTTCGATCGGAACTCAAGCAACGGTAGATCATCGGGGCGTACGACGTGAACCGGTCGGGGACATTGCTCGCGTAGCCCTCGATCACCTGGTTGTCCATGTCCCCGTCGAACGGCACGTCGACGCCGAACACGTGGCTGCCTATGTTTTCCATCTCAATTGGCTTCCCCCGGCGAGGAGTGGCGTTGTTATAAATGTAGTCGAACGTTTCATTCCATTCCGCAACGACCTCGTCGATATTTTCGAATGCATTGACCCCAAAGTTGGTTCCTTCAATGTCGAAAGCAAACCCCCGCCATTGATCCTCCAAGGTGTGGTTCACCTCGTATGCAAGCATCAGTTCCGTTCGTTCCTCTATCGTCTCTGAAAGCTGGTCGAAAGTCGGCGGCGAGACGACTATCCTGTAGGTGACATTTGGCATCACGGTCTCATTCTCCAGGTTGATGAGGGCATTGATATTCCATCCCAGGTCGAGGTTCGCGTGGTGCTTGTTAAGTGCGTCCCGGACTGGCTGGCGATAATCATTAAGGCTCGTGGTGGCCCAAAAATTGAACCGCATAGTGTAGTCGGTTCTCGGCGTGATCGTGACGGGAACCGGGACCCAGTTGAACGCGACCACCAGCCCCGGGGCCGATATCGCGACCAGTAACGCCCCGATAGCGATCCCGCGCTTGACCGCTCGCTTCTGCCGGGCATCGAGCGCGGCTTCCCGTTTCCTCGAAAAAAAGGGTGAAAACCAGGGGCCGAACAACCCGGAACGGCCCTTGTCCGCGAGCAGCATCGTGTCGCCGATAGTCCGGCCGAGCGAAAACGCGGCGTTGATCGCCAGCACCATCATAGCCGTGATAGCGAATGCCAGTGTCCCGACGTAATGGGAGAGCAACCTGTCCCAATTGCGCATGATCCAGCCTGTGTCGAGTTCGTACCATATATAGAGCAACACGGCTGCGGTGACCATGTTGATCCTGTACTTGGCGACCAGCCAGCCGAAGACCAAGAAACAGACGACCATGATGCCGACAAGCACGTCGGCCGTGCCATCCCACGCGGTGACGACGTCTATCGCGAGTGATCGCAACGGGACGTAAAAAAAGTACAGGGGCAAGAACACGAGCATGAACGCAGTGCACGCGCGTGACAAGGCGGTGGTGATCGAGGCGAGGCGCTCGCGGTGCCAGCCATTGCCGTACGCGGCAAGGTACCAGAGCACGCAAGCGACGATGATGAATATACCACCGTAGAGGAGGTCATTGAACAAGAACAGCACGATGGTCGAGCTCGCGGACAATACACCGAGGACGACGCTATGCTTCCAGATCAGGACGCCGGCCTCCCTTAACTTGCGAGGCCTCGTCCCGAGCACGAGCAACGGGATGAGCACCACCAAGAGGCCCAGGCCGGCCAGTATATATTCTTTCGAATCGATATCGACAAAATACAAGGCGATTTGCAGCACCGCGAGGGCGATGCCAATGATTTCCGTGCAATATAGAACGTTTTTCGGAGATTGTGCGTGCATGAGAATCTGATATTTCGAGCGCGTTTATATAAATTTCCCCGGTTTTGAGGCTATCGAAAACCCGGGGCTCCGTCCCGTCATTCACGGCGAATGAACGCACTCAACACCCACGTTGCTTCGCCCATTGCTCATACGCCGCATTGTACTCCGGGCTTGGCTCTGCAGAGAACTTCTGCAACGCCTTGAAATAATATTCCATCGCTATTTTCTTGTGAATTGGCTCGGTAAATAAGTTGACCGACGAGAGCAGGACGTTGACTGCGGTGCTGGCGCCCTGGTTGATCAATTCCACTCTGAGATAGAGTAACTTGTGAGCCTTTTCGAAAGGGTTGCTAAACGGTTGGTCATTCGCTATGCACTCCTATATGTCTTCAAACCAAAAAAGGTAATGTGTGCGTTTAAATTGGCAGCAGTTTCTTACGAAGCTTCATTTATGGTAAACGCTTGGTGAATCATCCACTTGGCTATGCACACGAACGTCTCCTCCACGTTTTCCGCGGTGGTTGTCGAGCAATATGCCACCCCGATGCAGTTAGCATCGTTCGCATATTGGACGGCGAGTTCATAGGGAACCTGGTGGTTCGGTAAATCATATTTCGTTCCAACGAGCAGGATGGGAATATTGTTAGTTTCTTTGCGGATAATTGTGATCCAATCGCGCACCTGCTTGAAACTCTCGTAATCGGTCACGTTGAAACACACCAAGGCACCTGCGGCACCCCGGCAGTAATCGCCGAGCAAGAATCGAAAACGTTCTTCCGTTGCGAAGTCCCAAATTTGGAGCTTAACGGACATTCCTGTATCAAACAAGATGTCCTTGATGCTGAATGCGGCGCCTATCGTCATCTTGTGATCCGTGATAAATGTGTTCGTGCAAAAGCGTTGGACCAGCGGGGTTTTATCCGAGTCGCTCGACCCGGCAACGACGAGTTTCATGAACGGATACGGAACATCGGTGCCGTGCAGTGCATAGGAAGAGCCATCGATGCCAATCGATGCGCCGGCATCAACCAGGATGCTCTTAAACATTGCTTGATCTCGAATAATAGCCGGTAAGAGGTTCGTTGCTCGCTGGAGCGCATCGATGGCACCGGTACTATCACCGGCAGCACGCAATGCATTTCCAAGATCAACCAACGCTTGGAAGGATTCACCCTTGATCGCGATGACCTGGTTGAATGCAGCGACAGCATCATAGAAATCTTTAGTTTCAAGCAGCGCTGTTCCGAGATCTGCCCAAACTGCAGGTTGGCCGGGTTCCGCGTCGATGGAGCACTTGAAATCGTTGATTGCGCATTTGATATCGCCCGATATCGCCTTCGCAATGCCTGACTTGTGCAGTTTCCTTGCAATGATGAGGTTGGTTGGTCTCTGTGCAAGCATGAGGGATCCCTCCAAGGTCGGTCGTTCAGGGGAAATGTGATATCAATTCATCAATCAAGACATCCAAATACTCACAAAAAAAGTATAGCCGTACACCACGTGTTTTGAAGATCATTCGGATCACGCGCGTGATGATCAACGTGCATCGTCCACAATACTATTTCGTGACAGCACTTCTAAGAAGTTCCAATCCACTATTTTTTAACATATAAAAGAAGTCCTCGCCATTCATGGCGGGGTCAAAACTCGATATCCTCTCCTTCCTTACCTTCATAATCCTGATGCAATACGAGTTAGACAAGGGAAGTCATTCCGTCTACACGATTACTTACCACCACGTCTGCCGTGTCAAGTACCGGAGAACGATATTCGATTCAGAGGATATCATCGGACGCCTGAAGGAAATCAACATCGACGTGTCGAAGAAATTCGATGTGGAAGTACTCGACCAAGAAACAGATTTCCACCACCTTCACATGTTGGTAAAAACCACGCCAAAGACTTGGTTGTCTAGTTACATCCATTCTCTAAAGGGAATTTCGGCGAGGCGCTTGTTTCAAGAATTTCCGAGGATAAAAAAGAAATTGTGGGGCGGTCATCTCTGGAGTCCGAGTTATTTCTTGTGCACGACCGGGCAAGTCACGTTGGATGCCCTCAAGAAATACGTGGAATCACAAGGCGAGAACTAGACGATAGTTTCAGAAAAAAAAATGCCACGATACACAAGCTCGCTCGTGGTAGAAGCAGCGATGCACTCGTGGGAAGCCCCAGTCTTTAGACGGGGGTAGTTCACAGGAATAATTGGTTGAAGTCATCAACGGCCTTTTTTTCATAATTCAATTCGATGATCTCCGGGTCACGATTTCGCTTGACGATGGTGAAAATGATCTTTCTCCCCCAATTTTGAGTGAGCTCCTCAGTCGCCATATAGAAGAAGACGTTTAAGGCCATGTAAACCGGGAACGTGATAAGGCTTGCTTCTCTGCCGTAAGGGGTAAAAAGAAGAAGTGCGAAGCTGGCGATGACCGAAATACCGGCATATCCTTTGATGATGTTCCAAAAAATATTGCCGACTCGTTCCGTGTCGGAAAATTGCGGATGTTCCGGGATTTTCTTGATGCACACCAAGCCCGAATCCAAGATGGAAAAACAAGTAGTCAAGATCAGGACCGATATTGCAAGCGGGAACCAGAACCAGGGGATCATGGGAAACATGAGCATTGTCCCGTTGTCATTGAACATGCGAATCACCGCATCCTGCCGGATCCAGAAAAAAAAAGCATCCGTCTGAAACAGCAAGACCCAGATGTTTATGCAGAGCAACACGCCATATAGAACCTGGTTCCAGTACCGCTTCTTGATGATCGAGGAATCCTGGGCAATACGGGCAAAGCCGAGAAACACGATTTTTTTCGAAGACTGGGCGATTCTCAAGTAGATTATCACGATGAGCGCGCTGATGCCATGGCCCAGCGGAATCATGAAGAACGGGATGACAAACATCACGCCAAGAAAGAAGAGTTCTTGCAGGCCCCCGGTTGCTGCCTGCGGGAAGATGTAAAATAGTGGATCGTTCCAAGGATCAAGGAGACATGATAAGATGTTCGCGATATAAAACACGCCGACGCACAAGGTCAGACTCGCCAGCCATCGCTTCAGAATCGGTTTCATAAGATACCTATTACGTGAAACGATTATATGAAGGTTGGTGCATAACCGGCAAGCACCGAATGGAGGGGTTGCTAAACAGTTTAGATTTATATGAACAAAGTTGGACATCACATGGATGATATTGCGGTTTAAAGGCCATCGATGAGCGATGCATGGCATCATGACATCATGCGTGAGAATTGGCATCGCCGCGTCGATGCTGGGCGTGTGCACCCGGACGATACGGCGATGGGACGCAGCGGGGAAGATCACGTGCACCAGGACGCCGGGCGGGCACCGGCGGATATCATTGGCTATCATCGAACGCCAACAATCTCGTATTTTTGATGCCATCTCAATGGAAAGCTTGGAGGGATTCATAGAGCGCTTTCTCGAACCTGCCCCTGCGCGGATCCCCGACGATGGCAAGGTTCATCTTGTTCATGGCATAGGCATAGCTCATGCGGTTGTCCAGGTCCATTACACAATAGCTCCCGCCGAGCCCGCTCCACCCGATGGCGAGCGGGACCTTGCCATTTGCCATCTTCTTGATGTTGATGCCCAAGCCGAGCCCCATGCACGTTTTTGCGAGCAAGTACCCCTTGCCCGTGAATTGCGGCGTGGCTATCTTTTTAATTATCGCCGGGGAAAGCAAACGCACGCCGTCGAGTTCCCCGCCACACGCGACCATGGCCCCGACCTTGGCCATGGACCGTGCATTCCCGGTGCCGTTCGACGACGGGACCTCGGCGGCCAGCCACTCCTTCATGTGGTTCATCTCGTTGATATTGGCAATCGGGATTTTCGGGTTGCGGGCGATCGCCAGGCCTACCGGTTTCCCGAGGAGTTTGAATGCAAAGTCGCTATTCACCAGGTCGAAGACGCCCGGCCCTTTCGGCGGGATCAAGTCCGCGAGGCGGCCGTGGTGCTGCACGGGAAGGCCGATGTAGAAATCCGCGCCCAGTGGCTTGGCGATCTCGTCGTGGAAAAATGTAGCAATGGACTTTTCGGTCACCCGGCGGACGATCTCGCCGGTCAAGAAGCCGAAACTCGTCATATGGTACCCGAGCTTCGTTCCGGGCTGCCAGAGCGGGGTCATGTGCTCCAGCAACCGGGTCATCTTGGTCCAATCCACGAAATCCTCCCTCGTCACCTGCTCGGGGTACGTGGCAACGCCCGATGTGTGGCTCAGGACATGGCGCACGAGCACGTTTTCCTTGCCAGCTTGCGCGAACTCGGGCCAATACTTTGCAACAGGGGCATCGTAATCGATGAGGCCCCTGTCCGCGAGCACGTGAACGCATAACGCGGCCATGACCTTCGTTGAGGAAAACACGCAGACGAGCGTGTCCTTGTCCCACGGCCGCGTCCTCGCCGCGTCGGCATGGCCCGCCCAGATGTCCACCATGCTCTTCCCGTCCTTGTAAACCGCGAAGGATGCACCAACGTCCTCGCCGGTCTCGAAATGCTTCGCGAAGACCTCCTTCACCTTCGCGAACCTGTCATCGCATGTCCCGTTGATCTCAACGCGTACCATTGTATTCACGTGACCTTGTTGCTACGCATGACTTCGCCGGCAGCCATTATAAAACTGCATTCAGACGGAGCCAGGTGCAAGGATCCGCGTGCAAGACAAAATATGGATGAAAAAAATAAAGATATATCAATTTAGCACATAATAAACAATTTACGTGCCTTCTTCGTACCCGTGGATGTACTTGTACTGTACCTCGGAGAGTTTATCGATCTTGATACCCATGGCGTCTAGTTTCAGGAGCCCAACCTTGTCGTCAATGTCTTTCGGGACGTCTATCATACCCGGTTTAAATGTTTTGTAGTTCTTGACGATGAACTCGGAAATCAGGCTCTGCAAGCCGAAGCTCATATCCATCACTTCGCTGGGGTGCCCTTCCGTGAGCACCAGGTTCGCGAGCCTGCCTTGGCCAAGTAAATACACTTTTCGGCCATTCTTGAGTGTAATTTCCTCGACATCCTTGCGGATTGGCTTTCGATCCTTGGCGATTTCGTATAACTTCTTGGTGGCCACTTCCACGTCGAAGTGGCCGAGATTCCCGAGGATGCAGCCATCCTTGAGCATGTCAAAATGCTTGGTCGTGACCACGTCCTTGCAGCCAGTTACCGTGAAGATGACATCGGCCTCCTTGCACGCCTCGTCCATCGGAACGACGCGATATCCCGCAAACACCGCTTTCAAGGCCTGGATGGGGTCAACCTCGGTTACAAGCACCTGTGCACCAAGTCCTCTTGCCCGCAACGCCATACCGGAGCCGCAGTGACCGAAGCCCGCGACCACGACGACCTTACCCGCCATGAGGATGTGCATGCCTTGAATGGCAGATAACACGCCTTGCCCCGTGCCGAGCTCGTTGTCGAACTCGTTCTTGCAGCGGGCATCGTTCACGGGGAACAGGGGTACCTTGAGCTGCTTCGCCTCGTCCATTGCCTTGAACCGCTTGACGCCTGTCGTCGTCTCTTCTTGGCAACCCATAATCGTGCCCGACTTGATCAACTCGGGGAATTCCTTGTGCGCCGTCACGATGAGATCGGCGCCGTCATCGATGAGAATGTTGGGCTTTTGCTTCAAGCATTCCTTGATGCACCAGTAAAACTCTTCCGACGTGTTCCCGTGCCACGCAAATACCTTGATCCCTTGCTCGGCAAGTGCTGCGGCCGTGTCATCTTGCGTGGACAGCGGGTTCGAACCGCACAGCAAGACCTCGGCACCGCCCTCCTTGAGGGTCAGCGCGAGGTTCGCTGTTTCCTTGGTGATGTGCAAGCAGCCCGCGACCTTGATTCCCTTCAGCGGCTTCTCTTTCGCGAACCGTTCGCGAAGCACTTTGCACGTGACGGGCATCTTGCGAGCCGCGACGTAGATCGACTCCCTGCCCTTCTCTGCCAACTTTATGTCGGCGACCTTGTACATTCCTTCTTTAGCATCCATGTAAATCACGTTCATGTCATGGTATCGGCCGGCGGATCGCGATCCGATCTACCCGGCGATTACGGCCATGAATGATCGTCGGAGTTAAAAGTTTACATGTTCGAGCATTTTTACTTTTTTTTTGCGTAAAGGTTATATTATTTCAAGAAAAAGATAACATATTTTATGCCATGCCTGTATTAAGGGATTAATATGCCGAGCGATAAGCCAAATCGACTGCTTAATATGCTCCATGAGGACGCGACAAAGTCACTCGGTGATCTAGCGAAGGATTTGGGTGCATCTCGTCAGAATATTGCGCGATACATCTCCTTGCGAGAAGGAAAAAGGGATATAATGTATTCCATCATCGAAAATCCCAACGTGCACGAGTTCAGGACGTTTTTCATCGAAATCAAGACCAATCCCGAGGAACCTGAAATTGTTTCCCGGATCATCGACATCCCCCGGGTCCGTGCCATCGATGGCATCATCGGCCAAAGCTCCCTCATGGTCAAGTTTTGCACCCGCAACGATCAACAATTTGCAGAAATCCTCAAGCAAATTGACACCATCATCACCGGTACCCGCTTCCAGCATTACAAGATCATCAATTGCTTGAAGACGTTCAAGGATGGTGGCAAAGGCCTAGCTGAAGGCAAGCCGGCCATCATGAAAAAAAGTACTGGCAGGCATGATCTCGACGGGATCGATGAAAGCCTGCTGGACGCCATGCAAGACATTCCCGAGCGATTTTCCTACGAGTGGATCACGGCCAAGGCGAGTATATACGTCGAGAGCCTTTCCTATTCGCAGGTACACCGGCGGGTCAAGGAGATGATCGACAGCGGCGTGATCGAGTCGGTCACGATCAAGCTCTCGCCCGATTTCATCCCGAAGACAGACTTTCCGGTCAAGTTTTACTTGCAAGTCCTTCCCAAGCAGCTATCAGAGTACAACGGCATCGCCGCTGGCATCCTTTCGAGCCGGCATGAAATCGTGGAGTTGTATCGCACGGGCGAGGAATATGGCCTCTTTGCCGTCGTCCGCACTGGCAGTATCGCGGAGTATCGAAAATTCCTCGAATCCTTGTACGCCACGGGCAAGATCCAGGACACGATATCGACCCTCGTCATCGACGAGAAGCTGCCCGCTACCTTCAAACCTTTCAAGGATGATGGTGCAACGTGAGCCGGAGTTATGGAATAAAAAAAAGATAGGGGAATGATCACTCCAACTTGCCCTTGTCCCATTTGCCCTGGGCGCGGAGTTTTTCGATTTCCTTAGCCGCGATGTTCTTCAGCAGCACGTAATCCGTTTTCTCCGTGCGGGTGAGCGGGATCTGCGCCGGTTCCATGATGATGACCGCCGACGGCCGCTTGTAACCGGCGAGTCCCTTGCAAGCCTCCATGACTTCCTCCGGCGTGATGATCTTGCCAGCCTTCTTCTCGACGAACAAGACTATGCCTTCCGTGAATACATCGTGAGGCATACCGAGTGCTGCAACGATTTCAGCACGATCTTTGAATTTTTCCTCGATGAAGTCCTCGATCTCGGGCGGGTAGACGTTGTATCCCTTGGGCTTGATCATGAACTTGGACCTGCCCGAGATGTGGAGCCCTTTCTCGTCGTACGACCCGAGATCACCCGTGTAGAGCCAGCCATCCGTAGATATCGTTTTTTTCGTGTTGTCGGGGTCGTTCACGTAGCCGAGGAACACTTGCGGCCCCGAGAAACAGATCTCACCGAGCTCGCCGGGTGCTTTCTCGGGTCCTGCTGTGCCATCCTTGTTCATGGGAGCGCGGATCGTGAGCGGCGAGATGGGCATGAACCAGCCGGAACCTTGTAAAATGTCATCGGGATTGTTTGACTGGATCGAGTACGTGCCCGCGCCCGAGAGCTCGGTCATGCCGAAACCTTGGCCGATCTTGGGCGCCATCTTGCAAATCTGTTCAACGAACGGGCGCGTGACGGAGGCACCGCCCCAGAACGCGATCTTGAGGGATGACAAGTTATAGGTGGTGTAGTTCGGCATACGCCACATCATGTTGAACATCGCGGGGATCTGGCCGAAGAACGTGCACTTGTATTTTGACACTGCATCGAGCGTCAAGTCTGGCTTGAATATATCGAGGATGATCGCCTTGCAGCCGAAAAATATGGTCGTCATGAATTGCTGCGTGAGCCCGCCGACGTGGCTTGGTGGCATATTGATACACATGATCTCCTGGCCGTTGTCGAAGCCACCGACGAACCCCGTGCAGAGTGCTTGGACCGTGATGCCCTGGTGGCAGATGAGCGCGGGCTTCGGGTAACCCGAAGTCGACCCCGTCGTGTAGATGACGAGGCAGCCTTCTCGCTCGTTGATTTGCGACGCCATCTCCTGTAATTTCGATGCGAGACCCTTCCGTTCGCCCGTGTTGACCTTCCGGAACAGTTCCTGGGCATCCATCGCGAACTCGAACGCGGAGATGACCTTAGTGACGTCGTTTCCCTCGTTTATCTGGTCTGGATTGCTGAATTGCACGCAATATTGGATGAAATCGCAGTTGTTCATGACCACCTCGGCAAGCTTGGCGAAGTCGGCGAAGTCGGTCTGTCCCAGGTGGAAGTACAACTTGGCGTTGATGAGCCGCAAGCACCGCTCGACCTCTGGTGCTTTGAGCCGCACGTCAAGCGGGGCGAACACAGCACCGATCTTGAAGCACGCGAACATGAGAAAGATGTGCTCCGGCAAGAATGGCAAGGACGACGCGATGTAATCGCCTTTCTTCACGCCCATCTCGATGAGCTTGTAAGCGACGGCATCCATGTTATCCTTGAGCGTTTGCCAGTCGAATTCCCAGCCCGTGTCTGCCGAGATGAACGCGGTCTTCTTCGGGGTCTCCTTT
>JAUQYW010000171.1 GCA_030587525.1 Candidatus Sigynarchaeota archaeon
CTGCATCGCCTTGATGATCTTTCCTGAATCATTGCTAAGCGCTGCATCGACCGTTAAAAACTGCTGCTCCGCGTGCGGGCGCACGATGCGAGCGATCTCCTCAGGCAACTGGCCCACCTTCTCGCCGACCATCTTGCCGTCCTCAAAATGCCCGGGAATCTCGACGATCGCTTCTTCCGGCAAGTTAAGTATGTTCCCCTTGTTCGGCACGTTCACCACGTGGTGCACCGGGTTGTTTTTCAAGCAATCCTCGGTCATATCCAGCGCTTTCTCACCTTCCTTTCGAGATCCCGGCACTGGTAACCAGCGGGACCACGCCTTGAACACGACATAGGCTGCTCGGCGCTCCTTATCGAGCTTCGCCACGTCGCGCAAAGCAGTAATGCCGAACGGCCGCGACTCGTGATTAAAGTAGTTGTAATAAGCAGGCATAAACTCAGCGAGGTGACGGGATTCGAGCAGCGGGAAAAAGCCGTGCTTGCCGAGCAAGAAAAACATGAATTCAGGACCGAGATTCGTCATAAACTGCCGCCAGTTGTCGCGGAGCACGGGATACACGTCTTGACCACCCGCGCGCAAGCCCAAGAGCCAGATGAGGTGGTTCACGCCTCCGTACGTGTATTCCAGGTCATGCCAATCCTTCACGTCGAACCCTTTCGAGTTAAGAGCCTTTTGCACGATTTGCATACCGGAAAACAAGCCATGGCACAAGCCGATAAATTGCAGGCCTGGATCCACGCGCCGCGCACCCATTACAATCGCTGCTTGTGGATTTGTGTAATTGAGCAAGACCGCCTTCGGGCACAACTCTTTCATATTCCGAGCGAGCGCGTACACGATCGGGACGCAGCGGAGTCCTCGGAATAAGCCCCCAGGGCCGCATGTGTCCCCCGTGTTTTGCGGGATGCCGAACTTCATAGGCAAATGGATGTCAATCCATTCAGACTTCTGCATACCAACGCTGATCGATTTGTATATGAAATCCGCGTTCTCGAGAGCGGTTCTTTGATCCGTCGTCGATGAGACTTTTACAGCAACCTTCGCTTTGGAGACCATCCGCTTCAAGATCCGGGCCATGATGTCAAGCGATTTCGGATCAATATCGTTCAAGCACACCTCGAACGGGAAAAAATCAGATGCCGCGATGAAGTTACGGAACAAGCCGGTTGAAAAACGGAAGGAGCCAGCGCCGATGTAGCAGATCTTTTTCAGCTCGACCATGAATTCTCTTTGCCACGTCGGATAAAAAACATTTTCAGCTCGCAAGCATCATTTGGATTCCCAGCCGGCGATCAAGTCCTTCAAGTCCTGGATGAGCTGGCTGTCTTTCTGCGGGTCCAGGTAATCCTTTTCTGGACGCTTTCTCCGCCAACGGATCCGGGTTGATTCTAGCGGGATCGCGTGGAATAATTTTTCGACGAGAATCGTGGCGGATTGAAACTTCGTGATGTCTATGGATGGATTCCGCAACTCGTCAGCGAATTTGATCTCGAAAAGCGTGAGAAACGCCGAGAGTTGATCCTCGAGAAACATAGTGGATCGAGAGCTGATGATGCCCGCGATCACGTACTGGCCTTTCTTGAACATTAAGTTCCCTTCTTCCATGTGCACTTCGCGAAGATGGCCCATGTTCAGCGCCTCGAAGCTCATAGATTGAAGCGCTTGCAAGAGCGGTGAGATGAGCTCTGTGTGCTCGTTCAAGGCCTTTTCCCACGTGTATGAATAAAGGGCAATACCGGTTTCTGCGTTGATGACGATGAGGCGATTGAGCGTGTACGTGATGACCGACAAGAATTCTGGGTGAAACAAGCACAGGTATGCAGCCATAACCACGGCAATCGAATCGAGCGTGCCCTTGATGAAAAACCAGCCGGCGAATGGAACAAGCTGGGAAAGCGCCGGGAGCCCGAAGCTGTCGAAGACAAGAATGCAGATGAAGACGATCAAGGGAATCTTGACGCTGGCCTTCGCCTTGGCACCTACACGTATGAAAAAAATTAGTGCGTACACATACGTGGCAATGAGAAACAGATTTCCCGCGATCATAAACGTTCCGGTCCAATCAAGACTTCCATCAACAGGCGAGCTCATAATGGCATCGGACAACCACGAGAAAGCCACCGACAAGCCACCCAGGAATGAAAAAAAGAAGATCATAAAGGTTCGCTCGCGTAAAAATAATGCCCGCTCCATCCAGATGATCAATAACACGGGAGCTAGGACATGAAAAAACCAACTCAATTGATACATTAAGGCATTTGAATATATATTTGACAAGGCCCGGAAGAAGGGGGAAAAAAAGGCGCAAGCAATAGCGACCAACACGATTCGAGGGAATCTTTTGTGATATTTTCTCACGCTGTCGTGGATAACCCCGACCAAAAACACGCCAAGGGTAATGAAGCTGCCCGTGAAATCCGCGTGTATTAGAGGCGTGAGCGCCATGTTATTTTTGACCCCATACGTTTTATGAACATCGTGTATTTAAAGGTTGATGGGCGAACGGAATTATTAAACTTGACGACGTACGACTTCCACGAGGCCCGGGTTCATTTCGCTTCATGCGCAGTCGATATGGCCCTCCGATAGCACGTTAAAATAAGTATTCATAGATTGCCAATGAAAGAGAGATCATTAAACGGAGAATTTGTGGTTTGGATGCATCGCTTGCTTCATGAAACTTCAGAGATCGGGCACTATTCCGGGAATAGAAGGAATATCGACGCAGAATACTCGCAAGTCGAGGAAGTTCAGAATCCTAATGAAGCGCAAGAATGGATGGAAAAAGCAAAATCAAAGGAAACGCAAGCGCGCTTCGAGGAAAAGTACAAGGATCAAATAAACAAGTTGAAAACCGGGGGCAAACCAAAGGTGATATCCTATTATTGTGGTTCCTCGCATATCGATATCTCATGGTGCTGGCGTTATCTGCAAACAATCGAGAAAGCACGAGTGACTTTCACTAAGGCTTGCTTCCACATTGAAAACGTGCCCGAGTTTTCATTCACCGGCTCCCAAAGCCAGTTATACGAGTGGGTTAAGGCAAGATATCCTGAACTCTTCGAACGCATGATACAGGCAGCCACGTCTGGCCGTTTCGAGCTAGCAGGCGGATCGTGGGTCGAATATGACGGGCACATCCCATCAGGAGAATCAATCGTCCGGCAAAGATTGCTTGGCCAACTATTCTTGAAGAAGCATTTTGGTCAGTATGCCACGATCGAGTGGTTGCCGGATTCTTTCGGGTATGCAACGCAGCTTCCCCAGATACTCAAGAAGAGCAACGCAAGAGCATTTTATACCAACAAGCTTGGCGCAAACATGGTCAACAAGTTTCCTTTTTGCACATTTCTGTGGGAGGCTCCCGATGGTACGAGGATCCTTGCCGAGAGCTTGAATGCTGCTTCTCGAAAGCTCTTGAAACCATGTATTCAAGAGAAAATGCATCCATTCACGTATGAAAGTGATGATTTCGAAAATCCGGATTTTTTTTCCACCGATATCATTCCATACAACATTATCCCCTATGGAAAAGGAGATGGAGGACACGGACCAACCGGTGAAGAGGTGCAAGAACGACTATTTATGCACAAGAAAGGCATCATAACACTGGCACCAGCAAAGACTTATTTCGATAAGATCGAGAAAGAGTGCCTCGATCGATTACCTGTGTGGAAAGATGAACTGTACCTCGAGTGGCATCGTGGAACTCTGACCTCGCACGCGCTTGTCAAGCTCATGAACCGTTACAATGAATGGATTTTGCCAGCCCTTGAAAAGTTATGCGTTCTTGCATGCTTGAACACGAATTTTGAGTATCCACGTGAAATACTTCAGGAATCGTGGAAAATAACTCTTCTGAACCAGTTCCATGACGTGTTACCTGGAAGCTGCATCCCGGAAACGTATGATGACTGCTGGAATATGTGGAAATGGCAAACCGAAACCCACGGCCACGTGATAGATGAGATATTTGCCGCGATGGTACGCAGCTTGGCCACCGCACACGAGGAAACAAAACCAGATAGCCCGGGGATCAAGGCAAGAATCCTCCATTTTAACCCGCTAGACCATACTGTAAAAACTACCGTGGAAATGCCGGCAACAATTCTAGGCGACGAACCGGCAAGCCAGGTCATCAGCGATGACGGTACCAGGCATGCTGTTTGCCGTGTTCCAGGAGTGGAATGCCCGGGGGAACCGTTATACGCGATTCCAGAAAGAATTGCCTTTGTCATGGACTTGAAGCCACACCGCGTGACCGTGTTATCGTTCGTTGACGAAAAAATAACCGATGAAAAGAAAAATGTTCACTATCATGCCGACGAGAAAGGTATCGAACTTGAAAACCAAGCTCTCAAGATAATTATCGATAAAGCAACTGCAGCGATCACATCAATGAAGTTTCATGACGGGAAAGAATGGAAAGAATCGCTTCTACAAGGAAAAAAGAGATTTGATGAAGGTTTCGATGAAATGGAACCGGGTCTCAAATTGTACTCGTTTTCCGATTTCCCTAAGGATTTTGCAGCGTGGAATATCAATCCTAAATTCAGGCACCATCCATACGATACAAGGGTAATATCGGTGAGAATCGCCGATGCAGGGGATAACCATATCACCGCTGAAACCGTGGTCGAATATCCCACGAAAAATCCCGAAAAGATCGATTTGATGGATATATCTCTCGTGACCACTCGTTACACGTTGTATCACGACGATCCGATGCTTTATCTTACGATGATGATCTTGTTTAACGGAAAACGCATCACCATGAAGCTTGACATTCCAACTTGCACGCATGGCAAAGAGATCGAGGCCGAAGTTGCTTATAGCACGGATCGACGATCAACGGTGCCAAAGACTGCTCGAAACAAGGAGCGATGGGAAAACGTGATGCACACGTGGGCTAACATTCAAGTACCTGATAATTCATGGGGATTCGCGGTAATCAATAACGGTAAATATGGGATCGATTACCGGGAGGGATATCTCGGGATATCGATCGTCAGGGGGCAAGATTATCCAAACGCGCATTATGAAGCCTGGGTTTATAATGAAAGGTTCGACAGGCTCGATGAAGGGATGGGTTACCAGCCGTCTTGGATCGATCAAGGGAATCACGTGGTGAAACTGGCCCTGTATCCCCACAATGGAACCGCAACCGATGCGAAGGTGCTTGAACACGCCCACGCATTCAATGTTGATCCTCTTGTTTGCAAGATTCCCAACACCGTGAACCAGGCTAGCATAGCCAGGCATGGTGGTTTTAAACTCCCTATTTCCGTTCCTCCGGTTTGCATAACTGCGATAAAAAGGGCAGAAGATGATAGCGAAATGAATGAGCTCGTGAGATCAGGCTACCATTTCGCAGGAGTTGGAAAAATCGAGCAAATCATCATCATTCGGGCAGTAAATACGAGGGATACGGATGCGAGATCGGTGATCCATCTCTCGGGATTACGCGTGACGGACGTCCTTGAATGCGACTTAATCGAAAGAAAAATCGGCAACGATTGCGAACTGGCATCTGATGGCGGAGCCATCACGGAAATCAAGGCTAATTGGAAGCCATTCGAGATTAAAACGTTTGGATTGTTGCTCTGACATAAAAAGCATAATGTTCCTTTTTTCACTTATAAAAATCTAAAGGCACGGCCGAGTCGATATAGAGGGAAGGAGAAATTATTAACCTTTTGGTATAATAGCCATTTGTGATCTATATGACAAAGGATGAATTTTATTTTTTACCCGCTGTTGATATGCTCGACCGCATCAAACGAGGCGTGTTGACATCAGAGGAGATAACGGAAATCCTTATCGATCGCATCGAAAAGATCAATCCTTTGATCAACGCGTATTGCACTCCGACATTTGACATAGCGAGGGAACAGGCAAAAAAAGCAGACTCACTGGTGAAACGCGGGGAAAAATTGCCCATGCTAAATGGTTTGCCTCTATCCATCAAGGACATGTTCGACATCGCGGGCGTGCGAACCACGTGGGGATCCAAGATAAACGAGCACAATGTTCCGCAAGAAGATGACGTGGTCACCGGGCGGCTTCGTGATGCGGGTTCCGTGTTCTTGGGAAAGACGAACATGTGTGAATTCGGTGCTTTGGGCGTCACGAAGAACTTAATTTTCGGGGAAACGAAAAATCCGTGGGATCTCGCGCGCACGTGTGGCGGGTCAAGCGGCGGGGCCGGCGCCGCGGTCGCTGCTGGCCTCGGGCCGCTCGCGCTCGGTGCGGATGGCGGTGGGTCGATCCGGCACCCGGCCACCTTGTGCGGCGTGGTCGGGTTCAAGGCCACGTTCGGCCGCGTGCCGATTTACCCGCATGCCGGGTTTGCAGGTGACTCGACCTCGCACATCGGGCCGCTCACCAGGACCGTGCGTGATGCCGCACTCATGATCGACGCTATAAAAGGCCAACACGTGATGGACCGATACTCCCTTCCCGACGATCCCGTGAGCTACGCCGCGAACGTTGACCATCTCCCGAAAAAACTCAAGATCGGCTGGACGTTGAATTTCGGGTACACGAAAGCCATTGAACCCGACGTGGAGAAATCGGTCACGAGTTCCGTTGAGAAATTCCGCCAATTCGGGTGGGATGTGCAACCCATCGCGGTGAAGATCAAGAACCCGGAACCGGCGTTTTTAACGATCTACACGAGCTTGTTCGCCTACGATCTCAAGGCCAAGCTCAAGGACTGGGCGGACAAGATGGACCCCGATGTCGTTAAGATGGTGAGTGGCGAGTGGATATCCGCCTACGATCTCATCAAGGCCATGGACCAGCGCAAGAAATTATACGAGACCATGATACGTTACTTCAAGGACATAGATCTCCTGGTAACACCGACCGTCGCGACGACCGCGTTCGAGCTCGGGAAGGCTTTTCCTGCCGTCATCAACGGAAAAAGCGCGCCACCCACGGGCTGGATGCCGTATACATATCCGTTCAACTTGACCGGCCAACCCGCGATCACGGTGCCATGCGGATTTGACAAGAACGAGCTGCCCATCGGGATGCAAATCATCGGCAAGCGGTTCGATGACTTGCTGGTCCTCCAAGCTGCCCGGGCGTTCGAGCAAGCTGCGCCGTGGCATACCAAGCAGCCATCGCTTCTTTGAATTTCACCATAGCGAGCACCTTTCTTGATTTCCGGGATGTATACATTTACCAAGCACAATCTTTTTTATTTTACACGTGCTTTGTACTCTTGATAGAACTCGTGATGCAGCCATGATAAAAGCCTTCATCATGATCTCCTTGAAGCCAAACTCGATACAGAAGAGCGTCGATGCCATTCGGAAATATGTTGGCGTGAAACGAATATTGACCATTACCGGGGAATGGGACATATTCGTCGAGTTCGAAGGAGAGACGTCCGAGGACCTATTCCAGTTCCACGCCCAGCTCGACGGGCTGGACACGATCGAGAACACGCTGACGTCCGTCGTCATGAAAGAGTTCGAGCCTTGAAATCCTCAACAAGCATCTTAGGTGATTATAACGGTATCCTTGAACAATCCGACCATCGTGCACGTGATCATCGCAGGAATAACACTCATCTTAATGGACTTGCTCTTGCACGGCTTGGTGGGAGCAGGATTGATCGCCGGATTCGATGGCTTGATTGTTCTTGGTAACTGGTTGTTTGGTATCGGCGCCGCACTCATTTTAATTTTTTCGATCCTCTTCTTTTTAGAAGTTGACTTCGTTTAGGCAATTCCGGGGCTTGCGCTCGGAATGGTTATGTCTGGTTTATGATTCCCCCATTAAATCATCTTGATCGGTATTCGCCTTTTTTCCGTTCGATATTCCCAGATGAAATCGGATGCAAAAAGAGCCTTGATCGTTTAAATACGCGCCATAAGGTGTAGATACAAATTTTTTTAAGGACTCCAGTTGACCTCTCCTACATATCTCATGCGAGATATTGAATAGTAATCGTTTATCATAAAAAAAGTGGTATAAATGAGCAAAACACCAAAACCAGCGGCAAAGCCGGAGGCTGCAAAGCCGGCGGCTACAAAGCCGGCGGCTGCAAAGCCGGCGGCTGCAAAGCCGGAGGCTGCAAAGCCGGCTGCCGTTGCAGGCGGCACTGACATTCAGTGGATAACAGATTTTAAAGGTTCTAACGAAAAATGGCTCGCGAAATTCAAGGCCAAGAGCTTCAAGGGAAACAACAAGGACGACGTTCTTCTCTTCTTCAAGGCAACTATGGAATTCCAGTCGCTGAACGAGGATTACAAAGAAGTCGTTGCCGACACGATCCTCCAATACGGCGAGATCGCGCAATATTACGAGGTCCGTGACACTGACATAAAGCTGGTCCTCGTCGCGAACGACAAGGGTGGGAAGATCGGCTTATACAAGGGAAGCTGGAAGGATATCCAGGCAAAGAACAACTGGAAGAACCCGGCCATGATGGAAATGGTCGGTCCTGCGATCGAGCAGATCATGGCGGGCAATCCGAACACAGATTCCTTCTTCTTCGCAGGAACCTTAACCGTTCAAGGCCCGATCAAGCTTGCAATCATCGGCCGTGAATGGATCACGAGCTTCTACGAAGAAAACGGGATCGATATCTAAAATTTCCTATTTTTTCCTATTTACTTATCTTTACTGCTTGCGCGTATAGTCTGGCCAATTGGATTTAAAAGGAAAAAATAGAACCAGGTGTATTTGCGTATAAATAGAAGAATCTGCAAGGTTAGAGAAGGGCATTGCT
>JAUQYW010000187.1 GCA_030587525.1 Candidatus Sigynarchaeota archaeon
GACGTGATGACGAGGTCGACCGACTTGGGTGGCAAGTGCTCGATGTTCATCGCGTCCTTGAAGTGGATATCATGCATGCAGTGCACGGTGACGTGTTCAGTCCCGGGCACGAGATCGCTAAAAGCCAGGAGGCTCGTTACCATGGTTTTCATCCTTGTTTTTGACGTTGATGATCCATTCTTGGAACCCGTGGATCTCGATCGATCCCTCTCGTTCAAGATCCTTCAGCGCGTCCATCACCCGCGATCGCTCGATCGGAACCACCCAGGAACATACCATGTCTACATTCGTGGATTGCAAGGCATCGGGATGATTTTTGCCGAACTCTTCCAAGAGTTCCAGAACACGTTCCTTTAACTCCACGGGTCATCGATATTTACATGCGTTAAACACATTCTTAAGTCTTTCCATACACGCTAGAATCGGAAAGCTAGGAAAGCACTTGCACGAATTCCCGGCGTCATTTCAGCCAAAGGATAGCAATCGCTAGAACTCGTCGAATGGATCGGCCGTCCCTTCGCCGTCATTTTGAGGTTCATCCGGGGTTTCCTTTGCCAACTCTTCCGGATTTCGCGCGTAATAATATGCCTGGACGCGGATTTGCCGGTCAGTCATTTCTTGTATTCGATGCGTGATCGATCGCACGAAAGCACGTAGTTCATCCCGGTTTGACACGATGTAATATCCCGCATTAGTATTACCCGCGACCGGCATGTGGTACATGTGAATTGTCTCTAAAATTAGTTTCCGTATCGTGATCATGGATGTCTCGACGTGATGCCGTTTTGTTTGCCGACATGTGCACGGAGTACGTCCCGTATTCTCTCGTGGATGTCTCGTTCCATGTTTTCACCGCGTGGATCAACATTCGATCGTTTACCAATAAAGCTCCGTTTGCATCATTGTAACTTGCGAAAAATTCCCATGTACCAGAAAAGTTTCATTACGGACAGAAAGCATGGCCATAAAGGAGCAAAGAAGGATGCTTTCCAAAAACAGAACCGTATCCGTATCGAGAGGTGGAAATAACGGTGAAATTGAGCAACAACCAGGATTTCGAGATGCATTCACGTTCTTTTCCGCTTCAGGATCCTGACATTCAGCACCACGCCCTTCCGGATGCCTTGCCCATCAGCGAGCTTTTTATCGATCGTGATACCGCCGAATTTACCACCACTCTTGATGACCTCGCTGTCACGCAAGATGATGTTTGTATCCTTGGGAACGCCGTTTTCCACGATTTGAAGGACATGTATATCGATCCGGTCATCTATCGCGATCTTCTCCCTCGTCACCACGTCCTCGTCGAAACTCAATCCGAACG
>JAUQYW010000215.1 GCA_030587525.1 Candidatus Sigynarchaeota archaeon
TTTTTGCGCAAGGAAGTCTAGTTCTTGTTCAGCCATGGTATACCACTTTTTTTACTAGAAAATGTTAACTAATTTATTAGAATCGACTGGATGTTGCACCTATTCCCAGAGATATTTGTACACTCAATCGCCCACCAAGATACCAACACCTTGATGTGATTGCAGTGCTATGCTTTAGCTCGGTTTTAGGCGATATAAATCTTTCTGTGTTGTAATCGCGCCGTCGAAAAAAATGAAACGCGCAATGGCATGTCATCGCGCACGGTTTACACGAAAGCTGTAATATCGAGGGAAAAATTGCAACTTCATTACCGGGAAGTTGTAATGGAATTACGTTTTCGTGGGCACAATTTCCAAACAGGTCGTGTGAAAAAGAACGGGTATGCGCTAAGAACACGACGGCGCGGCCCATCTGCAAACCAGGTTATTATGTCATATCAAGGGGATGTTTGCCAATCTTAATGGCTGTCCACGAAATTGTCTGAAATGTACATAGTTATGCTTGATAATGTACATAACACTTATATTCATGTTCAATGCTTAAGTAATTGAGGAATTCGCCTCATCGAGGGGTATACCATGAGTCGAAGAGCATCGACCCGGGCGAGCTTCCTGAAGCGATCGTGGAGCATCGATGCAAGTGAAATATCCATGATGAAGTATTCATGGGGGGAATCTCGACGATAGCGACATAGCTTTATACTCGATTCCGGGCCAAGAATCAAATCGTCACGAGGGTGAAAAACGCGAGCAACCACTATCACACGATCAACGTGGCAAATTCCCGGAGCAAATGGGATGATGGACCTAGAAAGGTCTTGTTGATTATCGGCATCGTTGCGGCGGCGTGTGGCGTGGCATTCATCGCACTTTACGCCAACTGCTCGTCGATGCTGGAGCCATACATCGTTACACGGCAAGACGTGCGGATGCCGGGACATCGCACGATGTCGCTGCAGCAGGACACGCCGTACTTGATCCATGTCTTCGCGAAAAAATATGGCTCGACGAGCGATGACGAGCCTAGCATGGAGGTTCGATTACATTTTACCATTGTCGTGGACGGGCATATAATTTCCAACGAAACCCTTGCCACCCCGGTCGATGGATCGCATGCGATACTCTTGTGGCTTCGTGTCATCCAGGTCGATCACCCGGCGGTCTTGGATATCACGTACAGTGACGTGCTGGTCGATGAAGGAACATCATAGTTTATGAAAATGCACCAGCAATGATCACGTTCATTGCCTGCAATTTGTGGCTAACCATATCGATTGGTTTCGCCTTAATTGTCATTGGTGCCGTCTTGGCTCTCGAAATGGCATATGGCATCGACCACGCATCATATTCCGGGGGAGGTTGATCTACATCCATGACTAAATCAAGTGATGGTGGGATCCTTGACCAGGAACGCGCCATTCAGCGATACTCTATTCCTTCTCGCCATCGGGCTCCGAGTAATAGCCGAGTTTCTTGAGCGCGGCGATGGCAGAGCTGCGGTGCTTTTTTCGCTTGAGATCTTTCAAGCGCATGAGGACTCGCACGATCTCCGCATCGTCCTTGGCTTTTTCTCTTATGGCCAACGCGAGGTCAGCGCTCCACTCGATGATCGCGTGGTATTCCGGAAACGAGGTATCTGGAAACCGGGTGAAATCCTCGATAGCACCTTCCATTTCCTTCACTACGAACGCTTTTAGCTCGTCCAGGCAGCCCCACGAGATCATGTCGCGCCATCTCTTGCTACCCCAGCGTGCCACGACGCTGAGCCATTCCATGGGTGGATATTCCTTGGTTAGGAACGCCTTGAGCTCGTCGACCGGTTTTGGGATCTCCATGGCGAGCACGATGTCCTGGTACAGATAATCACGCTGCTTCCGGTCGCTCGCGGCGCGCCCGACGAGGCCGCGCAGCATCGCGACGAGTGTCAGCTGGAATTGGCGTGCCAAGTCGGAATTGGGAAGCCTGGAGATCAACCGGGTGATGTCAACAAAATGTCCTTCTTCCGGCTGGTAATCGCTCCGTCCCACGTAGTACAGGAGTGGCGACCCGAAGCGCTGCAAGAACGCCGGGATCATGTCGCTACCCCGCACGGCATCGAGTTCAGTGATGAATGACCGCGCGAAGCACGCTTCTGGATTCAGATCCCCGAATCGGTAATCATTTTTTCTCCATGACGTGAAATCATGTTCCATCTTCACGAATCGCGGCTGCACGCGGTCGAGCAAGGTGGTGAAGAGATCCATCGACCTAAAATTTCCGAGCAAGCCTACTGGAACGCGATCTGCCGTTTCGAGAAACTGGCCTGCTACCTCGGCATATCGTTTGAGCTCCCCGCTATCCTTCAACTCGCTCGCGTCGATCTTCGCGAGCTGGACGCCGATGAATTTTTGTTTTTCCGGGGTCGTGGCAGGCAAGAATGCTTCGAGATCGTGCACCCCTAGCGAGATCGTTGATTTTTTATTCGAAAGCGCCGTGAAATAAAGGGTTTTCAAGGCTTTTGTTGCGGAGTTCTTGGACTCGTGCCACGCCATCAAGTCTTTGGTGAGCACCGCGGCCACTGCAGGATTGTCGCCCATCACTTGCTCGACCATGCCTATTTTTTCATCCAAGCTGCATAGGTCATCGAGCAAAATCTTGCTAGCCTGAGCCACGCCCTTGGTTTTGGCGAGCTTGGCGAGCGAGCGAAATACAGCTTGTTTTACAGCCACTGCCCCGCGTGATGTCGTAAACGCGTTTACCATAAAACCAAGCATGGCTTTAGTATCAATATCCTGGCGTGCGATAGTTTTCACGAGCGCAATTTTCAGCTCGTCAGGTATCGATGTGTAGTAAGCCATCAAATCGAATCCCGGCTTGGTGAAGATTCCGACGATCTGCTCGTGCCACGATCCAAGCTTCTTTTCTTGAGCGACCTTGACCGGTTCGAACCACATGTCGACCTTTTCCTCGACAATGACATTCTTGAGCAGGTTTGTCAACTCAGTCGCCGGATCGTTCATTTCAACATGGTTGGCAGCAGCGAACTCTTGCATGTATTGCCGGACGCGTGAAAACGGCGAGTTCATGAGAACTTTAGCCTGATCCATAACGATTTCCTTATCGATCTTCAACGTGAGGTCAATTAATTTGATCAAGACGAGCGGTGGAAGAGGTTGCGGCGCTGTCGCGAGGCAATCCCGCACCAGTTTCGACCGGATATACGGGCTGCTTTTACCTCTTTCTCGCAAGGCATTCAGCAACGAATTGTCGTTCGCGAGCACGCCACGAGCCATATCCCGCAAGGCTTTGACCTGGTCATCACGCAACAGGCCGTGGTCTAGGAAATATCGAAGATGCTCGATATAATACATTGCCAGCGGTGGCACGACCTGGACCATGTTGGGCGTGGCCGTGCTAGCGGGAATGGCCTCGTCCTCGACGTATCCCATGCCTTGATGCGTGCACCAGGTCCAATAAGGCTTCGAAAAGATGGCCATGAGCACGTAATGATCGAACAGCGCGGGATCGCGGGCAATTGGCTCCACGATCTTGTCGTGGACGTTTTCTCGCTGCGGGGGTTGATCCGCCGTGAAATCATCCGAGTGCCGGCATGGAATGCCTATTTCGAACAAGTCTTGCTGGATCTCGTTGCTAAAACAATTGAGCCCGAATTTCTCCCGAGCAAGATGCTCCATCGAGCTGAGTTCGGCGTAAGCATGCAATAAACAGCCCTTTATTTCATCGAGATGCTGCTCGGACCTTGACAGAACCACCCTCAAGACGTCGGCATATACACTAGCCCTTTCATCGAACCGGTAGAATAACTTGCAGATGGCATCGCGGATCTCCTCGCCAGTCATTATCTTGGCCATTTCCATGACATGCAAGCATTCATAGAACCCCTCCACTTCTTTTTTGCCGCTGACAAAATACAACGCTGTTTTTTCGATATCCGCTTTCACGCGAGCACCATACGTGTCCGGCGCCATGGTAACGAGCAGTGTCCATATCCGCACGCGCGTCATGGGATTAATGTAATATTGTAACGTGCTTGCAAGCACATCGAGGATGATCCTGGATTGCGAGCCCTTGGAAACGAATGGCACCACGAAATCCAAAACCTCGTCTAGTTTTTCGTTGTAGATCCGGTCGATGGGAAGCGGAAAGGCGCGATCGATGAATTGCCCGGCCAGGAACGCGTTTGGCTTCTCCAGTTTTCCCGGCCGCAAAATGGTAGCTTTCACTCGCTTTTGATCTAATGCTTTCAATTCTTGGAGCCGAGTATCGACCATAGATGCATCGGCAGCATCCACGAGATGCAACCGCGTCTTGATCAAGCTGTTCAGCGTTGGTACATTGCTCGCCTTTGTTGCTTCGAGATAGCCCCTTGCTTGGGCGTCGATATCCGGCTTATCCTTTCGCCCCGCCATGGTCTTGAACAAGTCCGAGCCATCGACCTTCGCGATTATGTACGATTCCGTGTCCGGTTTTTCCCGTATCAAACGTTCCAGGGTTTGAAAAACAGCGGCTATTTTGTCAGGCGGTACCACGGCGATGAAATTCAGGAGCTTTCGACCCTCGTAGCCGAATTTATCCCGGACTGCGGGGTGCTTTTGATCGATAACCCCATAATACTGCCTCGTCACGAATTCGATGGCCCTGTCCTCGCCGACATATTTATAGAGAATCTTGAGTAGAAACCCTAAGATTTTAAAATTAGTGTCCCCGGATAACAGCTCCATCACCAGCTCCAGGATGCGCGGGTGCATGATGCTTTCCATTTCCATCAACGCGGCGTCGCGCTCGGCTGCCTTTCCTTTCCGGGCTGTTTTGATGAGCGCCGTGACTTTTTCATCAATGTTTGCCTGGGGACCTCCAGGTGCCGGAGCATGTTTTTCCTCGGCACGTTTGCTCGCGGCATTGATCTCTTCCTTGGAAAAACCGTATGCGGGCGCGACCTTCATCGCGTTTTGGCGAATGCCTGTGTCGTGCTCATTTAGGCCGCGGGCGATAATGCCGTGCACTTTTTTCTCGTCGGATGATTTAAATACCAAAGCATTGAAAGCTTTTAACCGTAATTCGGTGGATTCGTCGCGAGCAAATATCGATTCTATGTGCCGTTCAATGCTAGGCACTGGGCTCGTTTCATATAGATCCAGCACTAGCCCTCGAACTTGCGCGCTTTTATCGGAAGCCATAAGCTCAAGCGTCGCTTCGCTCTGGCAAGCTTCCGGGAGCGTGAATAATTCGAGGTATGCAAGCACCCGGTCGTCTTGCTTTGGAGTAGTGCTGTTGATCCTCGAGATGACATCAGGAGCTACTGGGCTTGCCGTACCATTCAAGAGCAAGCCTGTACAATCAAGTGGAAGCGGTAACCCTGCATTCACGATGGCTTTCATACCAGCCTTGTTGATCTCGAGAGTCAAGAAATAGCTCAGGAGGAGATTGAACCGGAACTTGATTTCGTTCTTTGCTTCATCGACGTTAAACAATGATTCCTTTAACCCTGGCCATCCGGGACTCTTTTTCAACGACTCGATGGCCGTGATCAGACCATCCTGGCCTTTTTTCTGGGGCGGGGGCGCTCGCGTTCTCTTGCCTGCCTTGCCCGATTGCCACGTGTACAAAGCAACCTTGTATATATTTTCGACATCCTGGCTCGTTAACGAGAAGTGATCGATCAATGCCGCTTGAAATGCTTCGAGGCTATCCCAGATCGCCTTGAAAACTTTTTGCAAATCGTTCAATCCGGTTACAGAAAATCCTTTTGCTAATGGCACATTTTCATGGCAGCTTTTAATCTTTTTTTGTATCAAGTCGGAGAAATAGGTGGATTTATCACCGGGCTTGAAATATTGATCGAGATCCATCATTCCCATCACGTTAAATCCTCGAGCAGCTCCTTGAATTGAAAATCTTCCTCGGCACGCAATACCTCGATCACGTGGTCGCAGATGTTCGTGCTCTTGAATTCTTTGCACGAGCACGTGAATTTCGCGCCGTCAAATGTCACGGTGTTGCAATCAACGGATTGATTTGCTTGTGTGATGATGTTCCACGAGTCCGGGTTGTTTTTGATCGCTTTCATCCTGGGTCTTGTCGCTGCCCTAATATGCTTGCACGTGGTCGGTCCAAATCTCGTGTCGGGGCAGTCGCACGAGTATGAGCCTCCCTGTTTATGGACAATGTGCGTGCGTCCGCCACCCCTGACTTCCCAAACGTCCTCGTGCAATTGCTTCACGACCAAGAGGTATGACTTGAGCAAACGCAACGTGTTACTGTCCCGGATCGCGGCGTATTTTGGATTGAGGCGGCCGTCGAATCGCTGCGTGATGTCATTCGTTTCTCCGATGGTTATATCCCCTAGTTCGTGACGCAACGCGATCCGCGCAAAGATCCATCCTTCCTGCTGCGCCCAGGCGGTGGTCATTTTCCCGAATGCGTGGACGAAAGGCCCGAACGGGGTCTTCTTGATAAACGCCACCGGGTCATTGATCTTGACGCTCTCATTCTCCGGTTGCATGAATTTGCGCAAGTTATCGAGGGCGATCTTCCAATTCTCGGGCATTTCCACTTTTTTCCTGAGTAAACTTGCCGTTGAGGTCTGGACCTGGATGCCTCCTTGATCGATGACTATTGCCTTGAGCGACTTTGGATCGCTATCGCGCAGGTTCTTGATGAAATCCGGCGTGAAATCGATGTTCGTTTGCCCCTCGGCCCACGCGTGGATGTTTTTGAATGCAGTCTTGGCTAAATTCATGCGCACGTAATGCGTGATATCGTTTGAAAATGCCTCAAACCGAACCTGTTCATCAGCTACCGTGATTATTGGATCATAGCTCGTGAATCTGTGGCTTGACAAGGGCGTCCGTCCTTCCTTTATTTTGATTACTTTAAATATACGAAAAAAGGTTTCGATAATCAATGCCGGATCGACGATATCTGCCTCGATAAAAGCCCGGGATTTTTGCTGTAGCTCGGGCTGCAACAACATTTTGTTTTCAAAAATTTCCGAGGGCTTTTGATATACAAGTTCCTCGATCATGCCAACCCTTCAACTCTATCGCGCGTTCGTCTTGTCTTGCATACTCTAGTTAAAACTATCTAATAAGAAGCCTAACGATGCTTACGATGATCTATATAGATTATGTCGAAAAGATATATATGCAATCGATCGGTCACTTTCCTCGAGAACTCGGAAACGACAACCAGCAACGAGAAAGGCGAAACACGACCATGAGCACGAAACTCAACACGCTTCCGCCATGGAACGGGGCGGACGATTACACGATGGCACCGCGCGACCCGCGGCCCACGCAGGATGACCAAGAACCTGCTGAAATGTCCCCGCCGGCACAACCAGTCGAACCGCCGGCGGAACCTGCCACCGCGCCACAACCCTCAACACCGCGTCTCAAGATCGCCGCATCCCCGTGGTTCGGCTGGTGAACACGGGTTCCCATCTCCTTTTCCATCAATCTTTTTAACAAAATATTGAATATCTCCCCACCAAGCCTTAGCGCTCAGCATCATATCGGGGCCGGCTCGAACGCCGTGACCACCAGCATGAAATGGATCGCCCAATTGTCAGGTGCTGATGCGGTCACGCGGAACCGGATACCATCCACCGGCGATAAATAATCTGCCAATACAAGGTTCCCGGCGCTGCCAAAGGGCAGCGGTCCCAGCAAATTCCATGTTTCTTGCGTGCAGTTATAAATGAAAAATGAAGAGATCGTCAGCACCGAGAAATTCATCATTGGTAACACGGTCACGTTCAACAGCAATCCTGTTGCATTTTGGATAGTGTTGTTGTTCCAGCACGCCCGCGCAATATCGGCGGTGAAGTAATACTGCGAGCAATTCTGGAATGTCACGTTGATAGCATCGATCAGATAACTTGCGGCAAAAACCTGGACGGACACGTTGAACCGGAGAAACCGGCTTCCATCTCCCGCGAATGCCGATGCAATCTGCCATGCAGTCCATGTCGTGTTGTCAGTCGACTGGCTCCACGCGACCGAGATCGAGAGGAACGTGAGATTGGCGGGACACGTGAGGTTTTCATAGGAAATCCTGAGCGCCGGCCCCAAGTCCTTGTACATAATGACGGGTTGGCCGATATAGACGCTGATATTGAAATCCACGTCACAAGAATATATAATGGCGAAACTATCTACCGAGCTTGTCGTGAACTTGAACGTGAAATCCCCGTCCTTGTAAAAATCTGGTTCCAGGTTCGTCTGGAAGCCCGAAACGACCGAGTTATTGCGCTGAAACGCGCTGCTCGTGTGATTCCAGAAATCAAAATCACACGCGGATTGTGCTCCGCCACGCAGCATCTGGATGCGGAAATATACCGAGTTGATGAATGCCTCCGGGTACTCGTGCACGATGGAATGCTGGATTGAGAGCACGTAAAGAGATCCATTCCACGTGCCATTTACCGGCCCGACCCAGCTCCAGCCTTTATGCTCGATCTTGGTGGTCAACGACGCGCCTGACGTCACGTTGGCAATCTTCGCTTGCCGTACCTGGAAATCATTGACATTTTGCATGCTGTTTTCAAGCACGTCGTACTGCGAGTTTTTGAAAAACGGATTATCATGATGCAAGCCACTACCAAGATACATTGCCAATATAGCTGAGATCGATGCGCCCACGGACACGATAATCACGATGAGCGCCACTTTTCCGAAACGCACGGACTTCTTCATGATAAATCAACCTGGAATCTATTAGGTCCACTTAGGATAGCTGAGGAAATCATTCGGATTTGAACTACCACGCCCTAAAGGACGTGGATTCTTCTTTCATCGACCCGTGCCATCGAGGGAACTGGTCTTGCCGGGTTTCCAGAAGCGTTGATTCCCGCCGTTCCAGCGGTACTGTTGGTTGTTGGTTTGATGACATTTATTCCTTTCTCCGAAAGGATGCGCATGCCCTCGCGCTTGATGTTGGTCGCCGCGTTCACGTCCCGGTCGTGCATCGCGCCGCAAGACGGACATGTCCAATGCCGGTTTCCATTCCTTCTCGGTTTTTCGCTAGTTACCGATGCTCTTGCCGTGATCCCGGTACCATGCCATTCGTTCGGCCAGCATCGCGTTCCAGATGAACCGCTTGCAACCAAACGTCTTGGCAAGCAATGCAGCCTGATCCGCGGTCGGGTAGAGGCGGATCTTGAACGCCCGGTCGATCTCCATTGCTTGCTTCCATCGTGCATGGATTTAGAGATGACGGGGGTGTGCTGAATTTCTGGAGTTCACCTTGGCGCGACATGTCTTCCCGTCGTATCCACGGCCTGAAGGCCGCGGTCTTTGTGGGATTTCGTGATAAATTTATGGCAGTGCCGAGCACCGTGGACGGAAGTAAAACGACATTGCCGAGCACCTCCGAACCAGCCATGACAATTATAAACTCAAACTGAAAAAAGAAAACACAGCTAAGATAATATCAATCCCATCTTTTCGAAAAAATCGTCATTTGACCTCGTCTAGCGACGATTGCACCAATTTTTTTATGTCCGGCAATTTTTTCGCAGCGGCCACGATCGAGTACCGGTCCTTCCCTTTGATCGGCTTTAAAACTCCCTCCTCACATGCCCGGGTTATCAATCTCCGCGTGAAACGGTCACCGTGACCTGCCGTGTTCATGTCCGCAGCGATCTCGCTGAATGATTGCGAGAGCACGCCCTCGCTGGAGAGCAGAGCCATGTCCGCCTTCAACGTCTTGTATGCCAGCTCCCTCCGGCGGGCGATGCCACCGGGAGTCAGCACCAGCTTCTGCACGCGAGCGCCCTTGGCACCAACCGTGCCCTCGGGCTCCAAACCGCCGGACGCGCGCACCTGCTCCACCGCCCTGTCGATGAGCATGGAAAACGTGGCGACGACGATCAAGAATGCCATGGCGAAATCCGCGCTGTACAAGATCACGGGCCACACCAATGATATGGGATGGAGCGACGCGTCGACCACGGCGAGGCAAACCATCGCTCCTGCCATGGCCAGCACGGCCACCAGCTTGCCGATCCACGGCCTTCGGGGTTTCGATTTCATACTTCGTGCCTCCGCGATCGAACGGTCGTCGCGGCGTCTGGTTCGCCCATGATCGATCCAGCGCGTGGTCCGCATAAAAAGATTCACGGCACCGTGCCATGCCCGGCTCGGTATCGTTAAATCCCCCCTCGGCAATATTGAATGGATCACGTTTGGATGGTTTTCCATGGCCAAGCAACCACGTTCAAAGGTCGTTTTCATCACGGGCTGCAGCTCCGGCTTCGGGTACCACACGGCCAGGGAGCTTGCATTGAAAGGGCATCGGGTCTACGCGAGCATGCGCGACACCGAATCACGGAACAAGGCCAAGAAGGAGGAACTCGAAGCCTTCGCCGAGGAAAAAAAGCGCTTCGTGAAAGTGCTCGATTGCGACATCATGAGCACGGCCTCCGTCGAGGCGGCGATAAAGGCCGTCACGGGTGCCGAGGGGCGAATTGACGTGCTCGTGAACAATGCCGGGT
The DNA here is from genome assembly GCA_030587525.1 of Candidatus Sigynarchaeota archaeon. Lineage (GTDB taxonomy): Archaea > Asgardarchaeota > Lokiarchaeia > Sigyniarchaeales > Sigyniarchaeaceae > Sigyniarchaeum > Sigyniarchaeum tengchongense. The sequence continues at coordinate 10,496 of JAUQYW010000215.1, forward strand.
ACGGCGTCTATGGCCCGCTCGAATATTACGACGACGAGAAGGCCCGGCACGCGTTCGACACGAACGTGTTCGGTTATATCCGGGCGATCCGCGCCGTGATGCCGCATATGCGGAAGCAGCGGTCGGGGCACATCATCAACGTGTCCAGCGTGCTCGGCAGGCTCGGCTTGCCCGTCATGGGCTATTACAACGCCACTAAGTTCGCCGTGGAAGGCTTGTCCGAGTCGCTGCTCGGCGAGGCTTACCTGTTCAACATCAATGTTTCGGTCGTGGAGCCCCACATGTTCGCGACGAATTTCGCGGGCTCGTCCATGAAGAAAATGTCCGAGCCGGCCGACACGGGCGAATACCAGCAAGCATACAAGGCGTTGCTGGAAAAACAAGGCAATCTCATCAACCCGAAATCGGGCCCGCAAGAAGTTGGCAAGAAGATCGCATGGCTCGTCGGAAAAAGCAAACCTCCATTCCGTGTGCCAGTTGGGAAGCATGCCCGGCGCGACATGTTCTTCGCGCGGTTCATGAACCCGCTGGCATTGCAGAAAATAGCGGCAAAACTTTACGGCCTCGGCGATGCCTTCAAGAAAATGTGAAAACAACTCTTTTTCGTCACTTTCCCCATATTCCCTCACCGTGATAGAACGTGATGGATTGGATTGAATCGGGAACGCGCTATGCTGTAAAAGTTAAAAAAAGAAAAGGTCACGGGTTCAAGCCAGTGCCTTGCCGCATTTCGGGCAGAATCTCGCTTCGCGGTCGATGACCTCGCCACATACGGTGCATGCCCGTCCATTGCCGTTCTTATCCCGGGCCATATATTCTCCCAGCTTTTGCTGGATATCCTTCACGCGCGTGGAAAACAAGTCGAGTCCGACCTTGACTTGCTCGTAATTGATGACCGATGCTACATTCTTTCGCTTGAGCTTGTCCATCATACGGCAGACGAAGTCCAAGTAATTGCCGAAGAATCGGAGCTCGGGATCGAAGTTGTCCACGATCATGGCTTCGATGACTTCACGGGAAAGGTCGGTCATCTTGAATGCCTTCTTGGCTGGACCGAGCTCGGACCTGACATCGAACGGAACGATCAGGTTTTTTTCTTGCATGCGCGAGAGCAAAGGATAGACGGTTCCGGACTGCGCGACCCACATACCTGCGAACGTTTGCGTGAGATCGGCGATGATATCATACCCGGATATGCCGATCGGATCTGCTTCGTAAACCTTGAGCAAGATCATGAATTCCAGGGGAGATAACTTGATGTCTTGGCCCCGTGCTTTGAGTTTTTTTCCCATAAAGAACACACATTTCACCTTTTAACTCTTACGCTTTGCTTTGTGCAATTCCTCATCGATCTTTCGTTCCATCCACGATTTTTTCTCGCCCGCCGGGCCTTTATCCTTGAGGAACATGCCATAGATGATGAGATGAACTAGTATCGCTCCGGCAAGCCCGCCGACGGGCCAGACAAACCACATGATGTTCCAGCTCGAGAAATAATTGATCACGATCACGGCTTGCACCGCGAGCAAGTCAGCAATGAAATGCAAGATCAAGCCTTTTTTCTTACCACCGATGACCCCCCGCGCGTAGATCATGTACGAGGCGACATGCACGCCGAGCCCTACGAGCCAGCTGCTCAAGACATATGGAAACCAGAGTATCGCAGGAGAAACTGCCAGGTTTAACCAAGCGAGAAAGATATTGCCTAAAACAAAGACGAAGGCATGGATCTTGACGCCAAGCGCCCATATGACCTTTTCTCTCGCGATTTGACGCAGCGCGTCGTCTGAGAACGGGGATTTCGGTTCGTCATTTTCTGCTTTCGGCATACGATCACTATGTAGAGTTAACAAGTACCAGCTATTTAAACCTTCTGGTTGGGGAAAAAAACCGAGATTAGAAAAAAGAAAAGGATCTACTTCTTTGCACTGAATTGTGGCAAGTATTGCTTCTGGACCAGGAGCATCTTGTCCAGGATCGCGCGCGCGATGCTTGGATTGGGCACCGTGCCGTCCATGCATAAAGCTTGCAATGCCACGTTATAATCGCCGGTGATGGCAGCTTCAACAACGGCATCTTGAAGCAGCACCTCCCGCATGAGCAGCGATTCGATGCCACGTGGCATCCGGCCGATCTTCTTGCCGTGGACGCCCGCCTTGTCCACGAACCCTGGGATCTCAACCGTGCAATCATCGAGGAGTCGCTCGATGCAGCCGTTGTTCTGCACGTTGACCGCATGTTCGTCTTGCTTCGTGTCGTTCTCGATGCCGATCATGATGGGAATGGCACGCTCGCCGGATTGCTTGACCCACCAGAAGTTTGTCGCCTTGCCGTCGATCGTGTCTTGCATCTGCTTTTTCATCTGCTTGCTGTGGCTCGCGTCGCCCTTGAAGTCGTACTTGGAGGCCATTGCGTAGTACATGCTCCACGGAACGTATTCCCCGGGATGGCTCTGCCCGGGATAGGTGATGTGACCATAGATGTCGAGCAATTCAGTCAGGAAAGGCGCTTCCATCTCGTCGAAGAGCACCGGGGCGCGCTTGCGGATCTCTGGCAGGAGATCGGTACTCGCGGGGAATTTTGCCTCGGGGAAAGGCCCGACCTCGCGGATCTTCACCTCGTCCTTGGTCACGAGCTTGATGACCCAATAGAAGTGGTTGAGGCCCGCGGACACGAACTCGCATTTGCGCAAGATGCCGCCAAACAAGCCTTCGATGAACGCCATGACGGATCCGACGCCGTGGCACAAACCCGTGTTCCGCTTGGAGAAAGAGGGATCGAACTTGGCCGTGTAGCGGTTGATCGCCCACGTGAGCCTGGGCACCGGATTGGAATAATTGAACAAGTACGCGCCTTTCGCAAAATCGTGCATAGTATCGGCGAGCTTGAGCATCGGGGGCACTTGCCTGAATGTATGAAACATTCCGCCTGGCCCTCCATTTTCTCCATAGATCTGGGTGCTACCAAGCGAGGTGGGAATATAATAATCTTGTTTCCACGTTTCCATGCGGTTCCCATGCTCGATGGTCATGATCACGTAATTCGCGTCGCGCAGAGCTTCCTGGGGGTTCGTCGTGGCTTCCACCTTGTAGGTAACCGGCTCGCCCTCGTCGGTGGATTCCTTGATCGCTTGCTCGAACACCTTTTTCACTCGCATAAGGTTGATCTCGTCGATGTCGTGCAGCATAACGGTTGCCCCTGCGAGTTTCTCGCTGCCGATGGTCATGAGGTCGCCCAGCGTTCCCAGGCCGAACTGGACCGACCCAGCACCGACGACGACGATCTTCGCATCACAATTTTTGCTCATCATTCTTCACGCTATAAAACTCTTGATTTATGATCGATAATGCACCATGATGCAATATAATCATATACTCTACCGACATGATTGATCCTCATGAGCTCGCAACCACACGAAAATGATGGAGATTGGGATAACGTGGCAGACGGGGTCGAACACGTCGAAAAACGCGTGACGGTGAGTACCCCCGGCCAAAAACTTGATGGGATGTCAGCGCTGGTGTATGCAGCCTTTTGGCAGCAAAAAATCGATGGCAGATTTCGCCAGGCCGTGAAAGACGTTTCCACCACGATTTTGTTCGATATGATCGACTTCCGGCCGGCGGTTCTCATGACGATAGACAACGGGGACTACACGGTCGAGCCCGTGGAGGACCCCGCCACGCTCGAGCACGCTCCCGCGGCTTTCGTGCGGGGGCGGATGGCCGACGCCGTGCAATTGCTCGGCGGCATCGGTCCCGTGCTGAAAGCCCTCTTCACGGGCAAATTCAAGATACGAGGCTTCCGCAAGCTGTACTTGCTCTTGAAGGTCCTGGGCACGAAGGAGGTGGCTTGATCGTGGTGGCTGGAAACAAGTTTGACAGGATAATGACTGCCTTTGAGCATAAGCAGCCGGACAAGACCCCAGCCTTCATCCTTGGTGGCGATTTCGGGTTTTACAAGCAATTCATGAACAAGGTCGGTTTCACCCCGGAGGAGATGCGGCAATACGCGAAGGACGGCATTATGACCGGGGCACCGATGTGCCACGCCATGGCCGTGAAGCTTGGCTTCGATTGCGATTGGGTCACGTTCATCGCCATGCAGCACTTCGACGTCGAATCTCGCCAGCTCGTGGACACGTTCGGCTCTCTCGCGAGGGTCGTCGTCTCCGAGGCTGGCAACCCGCACGCGTGGTACAACGGCCCCTTCTTGAAGACCAAGGAAAGTATCACGAAATGGTGGGACATGGGCCGCCCGGCGCCGTTTCCGACGTTGCTCATGGACCCGGCGTTCAAGATCCAGCGCACGCTCATGAAGAAATACGACGGGTTCACGCTGCTCGTGGGTATGCCTGGTGTGTACGAGCCGCTGCACATGGGCATCGGCCTTGCCCAGGTAGCAAAATTCGCTAGGAAGGAACCTGATTTCTTGAAGGAGATTCTCGAGCACAACTTTGTCGTTCAAGCAAAAGCACTCGACTACATCGTGAAAAAAAAAGCCCCGATCATCATGTGCGGCGATGATTACGGGTACAACGAGGGACTCCAAATCAACGGCGCGCAATGGCGGCAATTCATCAAGCCCTTCCTCAAGCGGTACGTGGATATAGTCCACAATGGCGGGGCCAAGTTCGTCCTCCATTCGTGCGGCAAGATAGAGGAATTGTTCCCGGATTTCGTGGAACTCGGCATCGACGGCGTGCACGCGCTCCAGCCCAAGTTGAACGACTTGCCCGCGCTCAAGCAAAAATTCGGCGACAAGATCACCATGATCGGCACGATCGACGACACGGACCTCCTCGTCAACGGCACGCCGGACCAGGTGTGCGCCGCGGTCAAGTCCATGGTCGAAACCCTGGGCAAGAACGGCGGGTACATCCCCGGCGGCACCAACTTCTTACTCGATGCCACGATCGAGAACGTCCAAGCCATGGTCGCCACCATCCATTCAACGAGACTCTAAGCAAGATTTTCTTAATTGAGGCGATGGCCACGATCATCGACGCGCACGTCCACACGAATTTCGCCGATACCCCCCTCGTGACGATTGCCAAGGAAAATGGAATACGATTCTCGCTGGAGGGCTTGGTTGACGAGATGGCCAAGGCGCACGTGGATCGCGCGATTTCGATCCGCTCCGACCTATCAGCAATCGAGTGCCGGGCAAAAAATACGAGCGGATGCGCCCCTCCAGACAAGCCATTGCCCGAGAATATCACGGATGTTGCATACATCAACCCGCTCCTCGACCAGCAATGGCAATTGCAAGCCATGGAAACCTTGTTGCAGAAGCGACAAATCGGGGGCATCAAGATCTACCTCGGCTACTATCACGAGTTCCCGTCTAGCCCGGTTTACACGCCGTTCTACGAGCTGGCCGCGAAACACAAGGTACCGATCATCTTCCACACGGGCGACACGTTTTCTGCCATAGCAAAATTAAAATATTCGCAGCCGCTTCTCGTCGACGAGGTCGCGGTCGATTTTTCCCACACGACGTTCGTCATCGCGCATTTCGGATATCCAGCATGGGTGTTCGACGCGGCTGAGGTCGTGGACAAGAACGAGAACGTCTACGCCGACCTGTCCGGGTGGGTCGAGGGCCTGCCGACTGGCGCCGTGGCGGTGGCGCAGGTCAAGGAGGCTATGGCGACGTGTAATTACGCCCGTTTAATGTATGGCTCGGACTGGCCACTCGTACCGATGCAAACATACGTCGCACTCGTGCGCAAGCTCGTTCCGAAGGAGCACCACGAGAGCATATTTTCAAGGACTGCCCGGGAAGTGTTTCACTTGCCGTTGTAAATCTTGCTGAGGCAATACCCGTGATATCTATTAAAAAAACAGTCTTAACTAATCTCGTAATTTATGGACAAACTTGGACAACCTAATGAAACACGTCGTGAAGGTGCCGGGATGCCGTTTATTCGATGCGTGTCGTATTTATTAACAACAGAACATTCGGAATTTAAATATATTGATGGAAATCTGGCAACGTGGTTCCGATCTCGCACGCGAGATGGGGCTTGCGGGTTTCCTCTTACGACCCACCCGGGCGAAGTGTCCAACTTTGTCCACCCTTATAGTAAGAGTAAAGGAAAAAAATAACTGATCAACACGATGAAGTTCGATTACTTCTTGTCCTTCATCATCTTCTTGAGGCCCTCGTGGGCCATATCCAGCATCCCAAGAGAGATGCCCAGTTCCTTCAAGTCCTTTTCCTTCGCGTACTTTTTCAAGTCGAACTCACCCGCCATGCACGCATCATACGCTTGACGGAACGCCTTAGCGCCGGCGATAGAACCCATGGGGTGCGCGTGGATGCCGCCGCCCGTGCCGACACCAATGTTCGGGCCCAGGTCCTTGACGAGCTGCGGGACGTGCATGGTCTGGATGCCGCCCGATGGGAATGGTAAGCAAGCCTTCAGCTTGTGTTTGCCGTAACCGAGGGGCATAGTGATGGACTTGCACAACTGGATATAGCGGTCGACGATGTACGGTGCTTTGCCGTACGGTGCGGGGACGAGCGGGATGTCGATGCCGAGCATCCGCGGGAAGATACCCATCACCAGGTCGGAGGAGATGCCAGATAGCGGGGAGACATAGTAACAACCAGCCCCGTCGGTGTGGCCAAGCATGATGAGCTTGCCCCGGTCCGTGAGTGGTTTGACGCATGCCCATCCGCAGTTAATATAATTGATCATAACACCGTTACCGCCGAGTGAAACAACCTTGTCGTACATCTCGAGCATCTTGTCGGCCCGGTCGGTGATGTTCACCGTGTAGATGGTTTCCTCGCCGGTTTCCTCCATTTTCTTGTCGCGCATTTCCATGTACATAGGAATGCGCTCTTCAAGCGCGTTGTCCATCTGGCAGCAGTTAGCGATCATTTCGTCGTCCTTGATGATGTCAACCCCACCAATGGCGGCTTCCCAGAACAATTGCTTTCCCACTTCCTTGGTATAGCCACTCTTGGGCTTGATCATATTGATTGTGAGCGGTCTGGTGCCCTCATCAGGCGCGAGCGGTATCTTGAGCTTCTTATAGATCCCTTCCAAGCCAAACGTCGGACCCTTGAAACGGCTCATCATTTCTTTCCCGAATCTCACGCTCACGAGCCGAATCGGCCCAACCATGCTGATGTTCCCGTAGATCGATGTCAATATGAGCGAGAAATTATCTTCATTGAACAAATCGATTGGGTATGCAACCGTCATGAGGTACGGCGTCAAATTTTCATGCGCGAATGGTTCCTTGGTCTTCCTGTCAGGCCGCTGGACCTCGAATTGCGGGAGTTCCACGCACTGGATTACCTTGCCGATGAACCGGCGGCGTACTTCAGGCGTTTCGCCCGGAACGTGGGTCCACGTTCCGATTGACTGCTCTTCCGCGATCACCTTGGCGATGTTCGCGAACTGGTTCTCGTATTCATACGGCAGACAGACAATATAGGTGCACATTATATACTTGTCTAGATCGATGCCGTCGATTAAACTTTCAGCCCATGTTTCCATGTCTGCTTCTATTTTTTCCATGCATTACACCACGTGTTAAGGATGCGTCCGTCTTGGGAAAATGCGGGAGGCTTGAGAGATGCTATCCCGTATCTTCACTAATTACCATCAAAGGATGATCAAGCTCTAGGCCGGACGTTTTATAAATATTGTCGGTTTTAAAAAAAAGCCCCGTTGCGCGCCACATTGGTGGAGAAAGGAATAAGCACGAAATTCGCGTGAAAAATGCCCTGGTTTCTCCATCCGTCCCCTATCCTAAGCGTTAGCTGCGCGTTTTCGGGGTGAGGAAAGGAAAACGCGGTTATCGGGCCGCGCGCTACGCCTTTTTAACCGCTGGATCATTCCCGCGCCACGTATCATGGCAGAAACTTCCCGGGAATTCGATGAAAAATTGCCCAAGCGCTCCAAGATCGCCTATGCAATTGCCAACAGCGCGAACGGGGTCCTGAGCGGCCTCGGTCTTGGCCAGATCATGTATTTTTACACGGAAAAACTCCATCAGAATCCAGAATTGCAAGGCATTGCATGGCTCCTCTTCGCGGCGTGGAATGCCATCAATGACCCGCTGCTAGGGATCCTCGAGGAGCGCACGAAGTCAAAGCTCGGCCGCCGGGTCCCGTACTTGCGATACGGCGCACCGATCTACGTCGTGCTCTTCATCCTCGTGTGGTTCCCGTTTGCAAGCCCCGGGGATGAGATCGGCTTGTTCATCAACTTCCTTGCCATGCTATTCCTGTTCGACACGGTTTATTCCATGATCGGCCTCATCACGTATAGTCTTCCCGCGGAGATGACCGTCACGTCGAAGGAACGGGGATCGATCATGATCTATTCCACGGTGTTCGGGCTCGTCTCGCAGGTGCTCGGGTTTGTATTGCCTCTCAGCTTTCTGCAGCCTGAGTCCGCAAGTGTGCCGTTCTGGCAAGGCTTGATGCTGATCACCGCCGTGGCTTGCGGCATCGCGCTCTACATAAGCTCCTATTTCATCAAGGAAAATCGTTACGCCCAGAAAGAACCGACGCTCGGCTTCATCGACAGCATCAAGGAGAGCATCAAGAACAAGCCATTTCTCGTGTTCGAGGTGACGAATTTTGCCGCCCAGATCTCGCAGACCGTGCTTATGGGAGGCTTGATGTACGTGTTCCGGTACGTGATCATCACCCAATCGTGGCTCGATTACTTGTACTTCGGCCCGGTCATCCTGGTCTTGATAGTAACCGTCCTCGTGTTCAACCGGTTGATATCGAAGGCCGGCATCAAGAAGATCTTCATCTACGGCAACTTGTGCGGCGTTATCGGGTTCGGCATGCTGCCGCTGTTTGGACGGCATCTATCTGGATTGTTCATACCCCTGGTGTTCATCGCCGTCTGGCTCGCTTCTTACATCATGACGGGGCAACCGCTCATGGCCGACGTGATCGACCACGACGAGGTGCTCACTGGCAAGCGCCGCGAGACGACCTACGCGGGCGTGAACGCCCTCATCACCAAGCCCGCCATCTCGATCGCCAACTGGCTGTTCCTGTCAATCCTCGCCGCGTTCGGGTACATTTCGCAGCGACCTGGCGAACCAGCACCCGTCCAGCCGGCTTCCGTTGCTGATGGCGTTATCATCGCGTTCACCATCGTACCAGCCGTGTGCGGCCTGATTGCCATCCTTGCCATGAAATGGTTCACCCTCGATGGCCCCGCGTGGGCGGACAAGAAAGAACAGCTCAAGGCCATCCACGCGCGCAAGGAACAAGACTACATCGACTCGCTGCGCAAGGAAGGAAAGATCTAGCTCGAACCAATTGCTTTGTTTTTATCCTATCTTGGCGTCATTCTATATTGGTAAGAAGAATGCACGTCGACCATTGCGGCTGGCAGGTCGGCATCACATACCAGTCGGGCCGCCCCGGGGGATTGGACCATGCATACATGCGAACCCTTTTGCACGAGATGGCCAGCCATCGCATGAACTTGCTCAGCATCATGATGCAAAGCTATGCTTATTATGACCCGCAGCATGATGGCTACGCTTGGCCTTGCCAAAACCCGAAGCTCGCCTGGTATCGCGACACGGCAGCCGTGAATGCCCAACCGGGCGCGGAATTCTTGCACTCGATCATCGACGAAGCCCGGGATATCGGGATCGAGATCGAGCTCTTTCTTAACTGGGGCATCTGGAACAAGACGACGACGGCGAAGGCATATCCGGGCGTCCAGGGCCAAGTGGATGCATCGGGGCGCTCGATGGATTGGCTGCAATGTCCCGACGCGCCCGATAGCTGGCAGCTGGGTATCGATGAAATGAACGACTTGTTGTCATTTTACCACCATCCAAATGTCACGCGGTTTGCCTTCGAGCGCGTCGGGTACGCGGGAAAAACGTACTGCTATTGTCCCCATTCCCAGGCAGCGTTCCAGGCGGACCGGGGATCCACTATGAAGGATGCCACCGCGCGGCAGCTCGCGGAATGGAAGCAGCAGCACATCACGGAGCTTCTCCGGGCATACGTAGCCCGCGTGAAGGCTGCCCGGCCGGAAATCCACGTTGGCATCCATTCCCGGGGAGAAGCAGCGTGGGGTCACGACCCCGCGCGATTTAAAGACGTGGGCATCGAGTTTGTCGAGCCCCATGTGGCACAACACAAGACTTCGAAGGCAGAATTGCACGCGAACTGGGATCGCTTGGCCCCGAACCTATGCATCTTGCATTTCGATGCCCGCGACAACGCGCCGGTGAATTATCCCATCTGGCGCAAGGAACCACGCATCATCGAGAAAATCTTTGGCTGGGTCGAGCAATACTATGGCAATAACTTGTCGGGAATCCTTTTCTTTAACGAGCCCGCGGTGTCCCTTGCCAACAAGCGTTGCGTGTATAAAATCGTTGATACAATGCAAATATCTCGTTAACCATGATACCGCGGGGAATGCAATGAAAAAAATAGGGAACTGGTAAAAATTTGGTGGTAAAACCACTTATTCATTCTTCTTTTCGGCGATCTTTTCTTCCGTTTCCTTGTCCATGTCATCTACGAACGTGGCGCAGAAATTCAACGCGTGCCAGAGCATAAGCTTGTTCAGGTTCTCCGGTTTATCCTCCTTGTTATGCCAGTTCTCGATGAAGAGGTTGGCACCGCCAGCGCCGAGGGCGATGGCCTTGTATCCTTTCTGTGAGAACCGGGTTGCATCCGTCCCGGCGAACGTGGCCTCGTGCAGCATGTAGTACGGGACCGCCTTCTTGACTTTCCGGTAGTTCTCGCATGAATTGAAGAACTTATTCGCCAGTTCTTGCGAATGATAGACGGGTTTCAATTGGGGCCATGTCAAGTACATTTTTTCCGCGCTCAAGATGCCAAAACCCATGCCTGCCCCTACGGACTCGACCACGACCGTGTACGTGTTGTCGAGCACGCCGGACGGTCCATATTTCGCAACGAAACGCTTCGACCCGCGCTGGCCCGCTTCCTCGCACCCGAACGCGCCCACCCACACCTCGAGATTTTTCGGGCGATGATTTTTAAGGTATTGACCGAGTGCTAGCGACACGGCCACGCCGCTGAGATTGTCATTCGCGCCCAGCACTATGGTCTTGCGAGATGCAGCATTTTTCATGATCCATAGCATATATGGATACCCGACAGTGCACGCTAGCAAGAAGACCACGTCGTAAATCGTGATATGGAAAAAACCTGCATCGAACACGACGATGGTTCCTCCATTACCCGTTAGTTCGATCACGAGCTTCACGGCCTGGAGCACTATGCCAAGAACACCAAAGGCGATGGCGATCATCATGAGCATCGTGATCTTTATGCCATATTTCTTCGCAAACGGGATCTCGTAAGCAGAATCCGAATGGCCGCCGAAGATGATGCGGAGTTTCATTTCCTTTTCAGGCTTAATGACCCCAAAAACGTTGCGTGAAACATCCTTCTTGTAAAACGGATCGGTAAATTCCAGCATAATCAAGAGTTGCGCTACGACCACCCAGAGCCCGAGCACGCCGAGTATTATCATAATAGGATACACGATCGTGATGACCAAGCAAAACGCGATGGTGAAAAGTATAACGGCTACCCGCACCAAACCTTGAGGATACGTGTTGAAAGCACATTTGAATTCATCAAACTTAACCTCGTCGGCAAATTTCTCGCATTCCTTCTTGATCATATCTTGTGACTTCCGCTCAGCGTCGCTGGCGGGCCGCCGAGGACCACACTCGTTGCAGACGCTAGTAATGAAGTTGACCATAGATTTCCGATATTCCGTGTCCGTTTCGACCATAGAATTTCCCTTGGCGTGTGAATTGGCTAGAAGAACTCAAACAATGTTTACCAACGACCGAGAAGATAAAAAGGTGGTATGAAGCCAGCAAAAGCCCGTTAAAACGCTTCAGAGCTTCCTTCTAGGCAAGTATCGGGGAATTTATCCGTCGTCTATGATATCGAGTATATGAAGGACTTCGAGATCGTCGGCTCCCGATCGGAAGGCAGCACCTTGCAGCGTGTTCTGGCACGTGAAACACGTGTTGACGAGGATTTGCACGTTTTTCTCGGTAACTTCCCCGATGCGCTTGTCGGCGATCTTGCTGTTCGCCTCTGGGCTCACGACCATGAGCTGGCCACCGGAGCCGCAGCACGCGGTGTGGTCCTTGCAGTTCATGAGCTCGACGTAGTCCGCGTTCGGGATTGCCTTGATGATCTCCCGGGGGCTGTCCCACAGCATGGAAAACCGCCCGAGGTGGCACGGGTCGTGATACGTGACCCGGGTTGGCTTGTAGAAGCCCTTGACCCGCACCTTGCCCTCCTTGATCCCCTTGAGCAAGTCATCCGTGTAAAACACGAGCGGGATCTTCTTGAAATCTGCGCTTTCCTGGCCGTAATACTCGTTTACGAACGCGTAGCAACTGGGACACGCGAACACGATGCGATCGGGCTTGAGCTTGAGGATTTCCTGGATATTCTTGGCAACGAGCTCGTTGAACAAGTCAGCGTTGCCCGAATCGAGCGCCGGCAGCCCGCAACACGCTTCCTGGTTACCAGGAATCACGGACAAGGGCATTCCCATGGCATGGTACAGCGTGGCGAGTTTTTTCAAGGCGTCGCCGTTCTTGTACGCGGGAATGCACCCCGCAAAGAGCAAGTTTTTTCCATCGGTTGCCACCTTCTGCTTGACATCCTTTACCCACGCATCCCTGGCGTCCTTGTTGAACTTTAACACGTTCCCGGTTTCCTTGATGTTGGTGTTGACGGGTTTCAGGACCGCCGGTGCTTTGCCAGCTGTCCAAAGGTCGATGCGAGCCGCCTGGAACACCTCCCACGGGCTGAACCCCGCCGAGCAATTGGCCTCGCATTCCTTGCACATAGTGCAATTGTATAAGCGATCAGCATACTTCGCATCGTCCTTGAACACGCCTTCCACGTAATACCGGGACATGGCAACGCGGGCGCGCGGCGTGTACGATTCCCAACCGTATGCCTTGAAGGAGCAGCACGTCGCGGAACAGTTCGAGCAGAGGGAGCACAAGAGCATCGGGCGCTGGAATTTCTTCAAGCCCTTGAACTTGACCGGCATGTTATCACGCGCCTCCGGGCATGAATGGCTTGAGCTTCAAGAACTCGCTTGGCCTTCCTTTCTCGTCGACCGGCACCTCGAAAAACGGGCCGGGATTCATGATGTTATCAGGGTCGAGCACTTGCTTGATCTGCTTCATGACCTCCAGCTTGTATCCCAGCTCGTCGGCGAGCTTTATGCTGCGGGCCCAGCCGGTCCCGTGTTCCGCGGACAGCGTGCCGTTGAGCTTGAGCACCATCTCGGCGATCTTGTCACGAACCTTGATGCCCTTGTCGACCTCGGGCACCACGTCTGTATTCACTGCCGAGCCGAAGTGGATGTTGCCGTCGCCGATGTGGCCATAGATGGCCGTGGCGAAGAAAAATTCCGGCTTCGTTATCAGGTCCTTGAGCTCCTTCAAGAATCGCGGGATCGTCGATGTCGGGATGCCAATGTCCATTATTTGCGACATCATATATTTTCCGCCACGCGCCTTGGAGAGGATGCTCGTTATCGCGTGCCGGGCATGCCACAGGTCGTCGCTTTCCTTCTCGTTCCGCGCTACCTTGACGTCGATTGCCATCTTCTTCAGCAATTCCTCGATGATTTGTCCCTCCGCGGCCACGCCTTCTTTCGTTGGACCATCGACCTCGATGAACAAGGCAGATTTTCCTGGCTCGTATGCTGCAGGGGGCAATTGCACTTTCATGGCTTCCTTCATCATGCCCAGGGCAAGGTCATCGCAGAATTCCATTGCAGACGGGGTGATGCCGGATTTCAAGATGGCAACCGCGCACTCGCCAACCGCCTCGATGCCCGGGAATATTGCCATGTAGGTCTCCTTGAACTTCGGGGCCGGCGCGACACGCAAGGTGATTTCCGTGATCAAGCCGAGCGTTCCTTCAGAACCGACAAATAGCTCGTTCAAGCAGTACCCCGACGAGCTTTTCAATGACTTTGACCCAGTGTGAAGCACCTCGCCGTTGGCGAGGACGACCTCGAGGTCGATGACCCAGTTTTTCGTCGCGCCATATTTCACCGCGTGCATGCCCGATGCATTATTCCCGACCATCCCGCCGACCGTGATGTAGTCACTCGAACCTGGCTCGGGCGGGAATCTAAAGCCCACTTCTTCCAGCCGCTTGTTGAGCTCGCGGTAATACACGCCCGGCTCGCATGTGACTTGCTGGTCGCCGATGGTGATCGCCTTGATCTTGCTCATCTGGCGAAAATCAACGAGAATGCCATCGTGGAGCGACAGGCTCTGCGCCCCGAAGCTGGTACCAGCACCGCGAGGGGTCAGCGGGACCTTGAACCTCGCCGCGATCTTGACGATGTTGATCACGTCTTCACGGCTTCGGGGGCGAACGACGAGTGCCGGCGGGCTGAAATGGAAGCTCGATTCGAAACCGTAGGCGAATAATTCCACGGGATCGTCGTTCACGTTTTCCTTCCCGAGAACATCGGTCAGTTCCTTCTTGACTTGCTTGAGCGTGCTCTTGTCCATCCTTTCTTTACCTCGGAGAAACCAGATCATCTGGATACATTCCCATAAATCGGAAGGAGACTATTTAATTCGGCTCGTTCCGCATTCGGATAGCTTCAAATAACTAAAACGAGACCTTACAGTGTATCAATAGGATTTATCTCCAAGCTTTCATCCTGGCTAAAAAAAAGGAAGCGTGAATTGCATGAGCAAGGATCTCCAGAAATTGCTGAAAAAAGCGCAATCGAAAATCGATACCGACCGGTACGATGCAGTGATAGAAATCGCGGACCTGGCCGAACGCGCGGCCATTCAACCACTCATGGCCATGACGAACGACTCCTCGGACGATGTGAAGTTGGCCGTGGCATCAACGCTGGGTTTTCTCGGTGAACGATTCAAGGACAACACGCCGGTACAATCACTCGTGCAAATGCTCAAGAATTCGGGTAGTAATAACGACTTGAAGCTCCGGATCATCGAGGGTCTTGGCATGATTGGGGATCCGCAGGTCGGCATGCTGCTCGGTGAGGAGATCGACACCCAGGCATCGAATCCAGAAATTCTCAAGGAAGTGATCGCGGCCATCGGCAAGGTAAAGTACAAACCAGCTGCAAAGAAAATCGTCAAATACCTGGACCATGACGAGGAATCGGTAAGGCTCGCGACTGCCACGGCGCTTGGCGAAATTGGCGACCCATCCGCGATCGATGCGCTCTTCACGGCAGCCAACGACGTTTCCAGCGAGGTCGCGGGCAACGCCATAATTTCGATCGGAAAGATCGGCGACAAGAGTTGCCTGGAACGCTTGTTTGCCATGCTTGAGCAGGATCCAAAATTGCCTGCTACGCTCGATGCCGCGGTGCGCGATGCCATCGATATGATCAAATAACGCATGTAATACCAGTTACTTCAATTTGGTGATCGAGACCTGTGAAACCGAAGGAAAAAGAAAAGCCACCGGAGAACCCGGCGGAAAAAAAGGTCGAAGCGGAGAAATTCGACCTGATCACGATCGTCGAGTCGGTCGAGAAGGAGATCCCCGAAAAAGAACCCCCATTTGATCAGATACTCTACGATTTCGTCCCGGAGTCGGTGCAAGCCGTCACGGCTGCCGGGGGCGATCACGTTTCAAAAAAAGACTCCGGCACGGAGAAAAAGTAGTCAACTCCACAATGCTCCTCTCTAAGGAATTTTCTACCTCCTTTTTTAAACGCGGAAGTATCGCACGAGTGCCCGGGCGCCCCGTGGCCGTGTCCAGATAACCTACATCACGGGCATGATGATAGATACCGATTCTACGGGGCTCGGATCAATTATAAATAGCCTGGAAGCAGAGATCGAGACCGTTCAGTTTGAAAAACGCGGAGGTTATTAACCGTGGCAAATCCTCTATACATCATTGCTTATGACAATGGAACATCGGGCACGAAAGTCGCCATCACGAAAATCACTGACAAGATCGAGATCGTGGGCAGTTATCTCGCGGAATATGGCGTTATCTACCCGGAAGGAATTCCGAACGCATGCGAACAAGATCCCAAGGAATGGTGGCGTGCCATTTGCGAGGGCACGAAACACGTCATCCAGCAATCGGGAATAACCGTCGACAAGATCGATGGCATCTCGTTTTCGACCCAGACGCAATGCGCGCTCTTTGTCGATGAAAAGGGCGAGCCGCTGGAGAATCCATACATCTGGATCGATGGCAGGGCCACCGAGCAATACGAGAAGGGCATAAAGCGTGGCTTGCTCAAGGCATCTGGATATAACTTGGGAATGATACTAAAATTCATCTCCGTCACTGGCGGCGGCCCCGCATCACCCAAGGATCAAATCTGGAAGTATCAATGGTTCAAGCAGCATAAGCCTGACAAGTATAAGCACTTGTACAAGATGCTCGACTGTAAGGATTACCTGGTTTTTAAATGCACGGGAAACATGCACACGTCGGTGGACTCGGCAGCTATCACGTGGTTGTACGACACGAGGCCGGGAAAGTTCGTGTGGCATAAGGGACTCTGCAAGACGGTTGGGATCGCAGTCGAGCACCTGCCAGAAGTGAAGAAATCGACCGATATCAGCGGTGACCTGACCGCAACCGCGGCCAAGGAAATGGGACTGAAGCCCGGGATCCCCGTCATCTTGGGTGGCGTCGATGCATCTTGCATCCCCGTTGGTTCCGGCGCGGTGAATTTGCACGAAACGCACATCTACGTGGGTACGAGCGGTTGGGTCACCACGGTGGTCGACAAGCGTGATACAAATGTAACTGATTACGAGGCTGCGACGCCGGGCGCGATACCGGGCTTGTTTAACTACATTGGCATCATGGAAACCAGCGGGGCGAGCTTGGCCTGGGCGAGGGATCATCTTGCCGATATGGAAGTGGAAGAAGCGAAGAAGCAAGGCATCTCGTCCTACAAGTTGCTCGATCACATGGTGGAGCAGGTCCCGCCGGGCGCCAACAACGTCATATTCGCGCCGTGGTTGTACGGGAACAGATGTCCCAGGGAAGATACGCACGTTCGCGGAGCATTTTTCAACTTGAGCCTCAACACGAAGCGTCGGGAGATGTTCCGCGCCGTGCTCGAGGGCGTGGCACTGCATAACCGCTGGATGATGGACCTCTTCGCGAAGAAAAAAATTCCGGTGACCGAACCCATCCGTTTCGTCGGTGGCGGTGCAAAGTCGCCCGTTTGGTGCCAGATCATGGCAGACGTACTCGGCAAGCAGATCCAACCGGTCATTTACGCACAAGATGGCGGGGCAGTCGGTGCCACGCTCATTGCGGCAGTTGGCTTGAAAGCGACCACGTTCAAGGAAGGGAAAAACTTAGTCCTCGCCGGCGAGATTTACAAGCCACGTCCGGAATTTGCGCCGGTTTACGATAAGCTCTACGATGCACTAATATGGTTCCACGACAACAACCAGAAATTGTATCACGCCTTGAATCCGTGATATCTCCTTGTTTTTTTTCCTTCCTTACTCCGTGAATCTTGATGCACGCTGCATTCATAGGAAAAAAGGGAATTAAATTAAAGATAAGAAAAAAAGGATTTACCACTGCGCTTTCTGTTCGACATAATGTATGATGTGCGTCTTCTTCCAGTAAATCTTCACGATCTCCTCCGCACCGAAGATCGGCAAGCACATGACGAACATGAATGCCCAGTCGAACCAGCTGAGAGCTCGGAGGTCGAAGACGATGTCCGCGGCATCCCAGTAGATGATGAGGGCAGAAAGGCCCAGGGACCCACCGATCGCGGCGAAGAGCCACGAGTTGTCGGTGAACTTCTTCAAGAACACGGACGTGGTCTCGCTGCGGCAGTTGAGCGCCATAAACATTTCGCCGAGAACCATACACGCGAACACGAGCGTGCGGGGATGTGCTAAGAGCTCGCGCAGGGTGAGCTCGTAGGCATCAGCCGGAACAGAGCCGAGCGCGGCGGTAAATGCAGCCTCGATCGTGGGCAGGGTAGCGGGATTGACAGCATCGAAATAGCTCATCACGGGCAGCACGACGCTGGGATATTTCCCGATGGTCACGGTTTGCATGAGGTTCAGACCATAGGAGTACATGACGAATTCCGCGAGGGTGAGCATTACCGTGGACATGAGGTAGGTGAGCCAATTGCGCTTCGTGATCACGGGTTCGGTGGGCGGCCTTGGTGGCCGTATCATGACGTCTTTGTCGGCCTTTTCGAATCCCATGGCAAGCGCGGGAAGACCGTCGGTTAGCAAGTTGACCCAGAGCAAATGGATGGCTTCCAGCGGGATGGGATACCAGAGAAGCACGCACATCAACATAATGGCAATTTCCGAGAAGTTGCAACCGAGCAAGTAATTGATGAATCGCTTCATGTTATCATATATGGCACGTCCTTCGTCGACTGCATTCACGATCGAAGCAAAATTGTCGTCAGCCAGCACGATGTTGGCCGCACCCTTCGCCACGTCGGTACCGGTGATGCCCATGGCAACACCAGCATCTGCTTTCTTCAAAGCAGGAGCATCGTTCACGCCGTCGCCGGTCATGGAAACGATGTTCCCTGCCTCTTGCAATGCCTTCACGATGCGCATCTTGTGCTCGGGCGAGACCCGTGCAAACACGTTGCATTCCAGGATCTCCTTGTCCGATACCTTGTCAATTTCTTGACCTTGGATGATGTGACGGTGGCCGTCGTCGAGCTTGGGCGGGAGGATGCCGAGTTCCTGCGCGATGGCACGCGCAGTGTTCGCATGGTCGCCCGTGATCATGACGGTCTTGATGCCGGCGCTCTTGCACAAGCCGACGGCAGCCTTCACTTCCATACGTGGCGGGTCGATCATGCCGACCAGTCCCACGAGGATCAAGTCTTTTTCAACACTTTCGGGTTCCAAGTCCATCTCGTCCTTTTTCCAGGTCTTGTAAGCGCACCCGAGGACCCTGAGAGCTTGGTTGGCCATCTTGTCTTGAGCTTGCATCATGTCATCGATGTCGTCCTTCGTGATTTTCCGGACCTCGCCGTTAATGAAAATCTTGCTGCAATTCGGCAACATAGGCTCGAGACCGCCCTTCATGGAAATCATGACCGCTTCCTTCTCGATTTCCATGTCAACCGTGCTCATCTTCTTGCGCTCGGACGAGAAGAATACCTCGGACACCCTCCGATAATTCTTCGCCAGGCTTTCACGCGAGAATCCAAGCTTTCCGCCAAGGGTGAGGAACGCAGCTTCGGTCGGATCTCCCGTGATGACCCACTTGCCAGCTTCGGTCTTTCGTAAGGTCGCGTTGTTGCAAAACACGCCAATTTTTGCGAGCAAGTTCAAGCCATCGTGGATCTGGGCATCGATCTTGTCGCCACCCTTGATAAATCCACCAGCAGGCTCGTAGCCGCTCCCTTCCACCTCGATGACTTCCCCGTCGACGTAGATGTTCTTGATGGTCATCTCGTTCCTCGTGAGGGTGCCGGTCTTGTCCGAGCAGATGACGGTCGTGCAACCTAGCGTCTCGACCGCGGGTAACTTTCGCACGATCGCGTTTCTCTTGGCCATTTTTTTCACTCCAAGAGCCAGCGACGTCGTGATGATCGCGGGCAAGCCTTCCGGCACCGCAGCGACCGCCAGCGCGACCGCGCTCATGATCGATTTCAAGACGATGCTGAGAGGATTGTTCCAGTTGAGTTGGGATCCCATTTGCAACAAGATGAGCACGAATGTAGCTAAACAGAGGAGCAAGATGATGTTGCCGAGCATTTTCCCGAATCTATCCATCTTCTTGGTCAAGGGGGTTTCTTCCTCCTCGGTCTCGGAGATTATCTTGGCGATCTTGCCGATTTCCGTGTTCATGCCCGTCGCGATCACGACGCCCTTGCCACGGCCGTAGGTGACCACCGTGGACGAGTACGCCAGGTTGATCTTGTCGCCGATGGTGCATTCCTTGTCGATCTTGTCGGTGGTTTTCTTGATGCCAATCGATTCTCCCGTGAGGCTCGCCTCGTCGGTCTTGAACTCCAGCGTTTCGATCATGCGCAAGTCGGCTGGCACCGAATCCCCGGTCTCGAGCGCTACCACGTCGCCAGGAACCAGTTCTTCGGCGAATTCCTCGATGAGATCCTGTCCACGGACAACTTTCGCCTTCTGCGCGCTCATCTTTTTCAGCGCCTCGAGTGCTTCTTCCGCTTGCCTGTCCTGGATGTATTCCAGCGTGGCGTTGATCATCAAGATGGCACCGATAACGATGGCGTCGATCGGCGGGTTCCCCTCGACGATGGCCTCGATCGTCGCGAAGATTGCAGCAGCGATCAAGATTATGACCAGGTAATCGGTGAAATTCTCGAGGAATTTCTTCCAGCCTGGCTCCTTCTCGGGTTCCTTCAACTTGTTCGGTCCATAAACCGGGAGCCGCTTTTTGCTTTCCTCTACCGTGAGACCTTCCGGGGAGCTCTTGAGGATCCCCAGGGTTTCCTCGACAGATTTTTGATAAAAGTTTAACTTCTGGATTTCTTGTTCGGACATTATTTCATCATCCTAATTCGGATTAACTACTTTCGAGATGTTTTTTTTTAACGAACCGACATCGATGCGTTTTTTTTGTTTCCGTACGCCTATTGTCAAACACGCATAGTAATGAGATTTAGAAATCACCGGAACCTAAAAAAATGAAACCTAAAAAAACGATGTGCACACGGCATGTTACAAAAAGATTTTGCATCGATCAAGCCGCTGGGGCTGGCGGGCTCGTGGCAGCTGAAGGTTCTTCCTTCGGAGCCTCATCCAGCGTCAAGAACACGACATTATCACCGCGCAAGATGATGGAATCCAATTCATTCTCTTCTTTCACGACTGCCTTCCGTTCCTTGTCCCAATGATGAATGATCTCCACTGATTCTTCGAGGAACAAGTTCAAGTGATCATCGAAGCTTTTCAACACGGCCTTGATGGCCCGCTTGCCCTTCAACTTGATCAAGATGCGTTTTCCCAAGGCCTTGTCGATCTTGGTAATCGGACGGCCAGCAATCGACGCTTCAGACATGATGTGTCACGCTGTTTCGAAGTCCTAATATATGTCCTATTTGGAACGAGACAATAAAAACCATGTTGATAGTTTGTCCGCGCTTCTTGCACGGCTTCATTGTAACGGGTTGTTCTCGATGGCGATGGAGTCGAACACGCCAAACATGGCCATGGACGCGACGAGCGCGACGGCCATGAAGATCGCCATCGTGACGAGCAGCCCGATGTAATACGACGCGCGGAGGGCACGTGCATCGTAGCCGGTAGAGGCTGCATACTTGTCAAGTACCATTCTCGCGAGGTAATGCATGGCCAGCGACGCGGCGCCGAGGATCAGCAAGTACACCATTGCATCACTCAACAGCTCTTCGAGAAAGATACCAATTCTGATGCTGTTATACGCGTCGACCTGCGCATGGTGCAATGCTACGAGGAACCGTTGCGTCAAGAACAAGATGTTCCCGGCAATGCCAGCCGCCATGACTGGGCTTTGCAGTAACCAGACCTTGGCCGTGATCCCCCGGGCTTCCGCGAAACTGACACCTTCGATGCCATTTGAACGTGCTAACAGGTAAAGTGAAATGGTATGGATGCCCATGAACATGCCAATCGCCAAAAAGTTGACCAGCGGAACAAGGACAAACACCGCGACCTTCACGGCCGGGGCAAGCGCCGTCAGCGCCGCGACTAGGTTCGGGTTCATTTCGAGGTACCTTATGTTGAACGCCGTGTAGTCCGCGAGCCTGATCATGAAGTAGATGATCCCCGGCGACGAGATCAAGGCGAGAAACACGACCGGGAATACAGCCATTGACTTTGCACGGTAATCTTGCCCCGACAGCGTCGCCGCGTCGAATTTGAACAGGGTCTTGACACCAGACACGCTACCCATTCTTTCCCCGGCTTTGGCTTCCGAAACGGTCGCTCTCGATTCCTCGTTGTTGCGACGCCGTTTCACGTGCAAATGGAACGCAATGGCCCCCGCCACGGCAAGGCTCGCGGCGATCCCCCCGATCAAGACCAAAAATCCGAAATTCACCGCTATTCGGAAGGGGCTCTTGTAAGCCTTGTGCGCGGGCGATACGATGTAATCAATGGCTTGATTCTGGATGACATTAGAGAAGCCATCGGAAATGACGTTTAATTGCCCCTGGCCGTTGAGCAGCGCCGTATTCGATGCCTCGGTCGAGAGCGTGTAGTCGTGACCGGGATCACCATACCCGGGATAGCCGGGGTTGGTGAGGAACTTCTTGCCGAGGGCATAGACCTCGATCGAGTTCTCATCGAGGTGCACGTGGCTCTGGTAGTAGTACTTGTTGGACATGACAAGGTACGTGGAGTCGTGATCCCAGCCGCTGCGGGCGAGCGCGAGACCACTGTCGAAGTATGCGAAGCCCCCGTTCGCGCCGACAACGGGTCGCTGCGGCGCGGTTACCGCCGCGTAGGTCGCGATGCGGTAGACGAAATCGTAACCAGGCTCCCCGCAGAAATCGACGTACCACTGGAGGTTGCGGGCGATGGACGGGCTCGTCGCGTTGGCGGGGTATGCAGCGATGCTGGCCATGGCAGCAAGGTTCGACTTGACCGAGCAGTCCTCGAACACGGGCGTCCAGCCAAGGGGCGAGACCGAGGTCGCCGTGTAGTTGAGGTACTTCAGGAATCTCGGGTTCGTGAAGTATTCATAACCGCCGGCACGTCGCAGCGCGATGTAAAACTTGATCGCGTTCTCGAACGTGTACCGCCCGTACACGTCGCCCTCGTAGCAGGGACCATTGGGGCGTACGCAGTTTGCGAGGTAGAAGTCGTTCATATCCTGGGCGAGCTGCACCCACGTGGCGTTGTTGAAAAGCAAGCCCCCGACGCCGAGGGCGACGGTGGCAACGACCCGGTGGTTGTTCGAATATTCGGCATCGGATTGGGCGGCATCTGCCAGATCGAGCAATTTCGGAACGAGCTTTTGTTCGATGACCGTGCGATTCGCCACGCTCATGTTGTTGTAAATCATATCATAGGTGAAAAGATACGGGAACAGCATCGTGGAACGGGATATGAACTGCTCGTGCGCCCAATCGAAGAGGATGTCATCGATACCGAGCAAACCATGAATGGCATAATCGATCCAGGCCTGGTTGCTCTCGATGCGACCCTTGAACGCGTCGTGCAGGAACCAGCCCGAGCCCGTGTCTGCGTACCACGATTGCCATGGCCCCGGGATGGACCCATTGCACTTGTTCCGCAAGTTGTCGAGGTCCGCGTCGTCGAACAGGAGATACGGGTGCGGACGGCCGGCGAGCAAGCTTGTATTGAATGGGGTCGACATCTCGGCTGGAGCCGGGTCACCTTGGCCCTGGCCCGAGGGATCGAAGGTGCCGGTGCTCGTGTTGATGAACCCCGAAACGAGGGCTTGGGGATCGAAGACCCATTGGTCACCCGGCCCGGTATATTCGGCAGCCGTTGCCTCGTCGAGGACCATCCACTCCACGGCGTTCGACGCGTTCATGCGGAATCCGCAAAAATTGCCCGCGAATGAGATGCTGCCAAGGTTTAATGGCTCGTTAAAACCTTGTAACGATGCTGCGTGGAATAAAAACCGGTCCGTGCCGTTCACGGTGATGGCGATCGACGTCGCATTCTCCTGGATGTCAACGGCGGGGTGCGGGATCGTGGCATTCCCGAACGTGATGACCGTGACGATCCGGCACGCCGCGGGGTCGAGCGGCCGCACCTTGATGTACTCGACGGGCTCCTTCGTGCCATAATTATAGGCGTAATTGGAATGGTTCGTGATGCGGGTGTCGGAACCCGCGAATCGCAAGCGCATGTCCGTGCCCGACTGGTCGAACCGTGCTTCCCGCGCGGTGGCATTGAAGGAAAGCACGCCGTAGC
>JAUQYW010000238.1 GCA_030587525.1 Candidatus Sigynarchaeota archaeon
AAATAACAACTACATGACCAATCCAAATACCCGTATATGACCTGGATAACATAATATCATCCTTATGAAATGCTCCATAAGCACTCTTGACTCGAACTACTGGCTATTGCTTCTCAGTTTCGTTTCGTATGGGATTTAGAAGTGGACAGAACCTTCGAGACTTTGCATTCAGCCAATAAGAATTTCAAATGGTTGAAATCTCCTTCTAAGTATTATTTGTACCACTGTGGAAAAAAAGACGTTTTAAAAGTTGACAATAACGAATTATGGTAAGAAATTGACCATTAATCCTTAAAGAAGTTGGACAATGCCTCACTCAAACCCCTCCGTAAACGTGGATATGCTCGTGCGAAAGGCGTTTGTTGGAAATAACTTCAAGTTTCTATCAAGATAAGCATCGTTCAGGTAAATATCATGCTTAGCGACTTTTTTTTCATAATGATGATTCTTTTTTCATTAATAGGTGCTATAACCGCCATTTTCTTAAGGAAGAAGCCAGGACTTTGCATAAAATTCGCTTTTTTTTGCGCGATCATCTCTGCTCTGTTCGGCTTACTCTGCGCGATCACCGTTTTTGCTGGCGTACCCGTGAACATTCCATTTTTTATAATGACTAATTTCGGAACATATACATTTGCACTTGACAGTCTGGGAGCTTGGTTTTTGCTGATCATCGCGGTTCTGGTCATGATCGTTTCGCTTTATTCTCTCGAATACACGAAGGAGTTTGCGAACGAATACAGCAGCGCCTTGATGGGATCGTTTTATAACATGTTTTTTCTATCCATGGCTCTCGTCATTGCGGCTGATAATGTTATCCTTTTTCTCATCGCTTGGGAATCAATGTCGGTTATTTCCTATTTCCTTGTGGTTTATGAACGAAAAAAGAAAGAAGCTATTACTGGTGGCTTAACTTACGTGATCATGATGCACGTTGGCACGGTATTTATTATGGCCGGTCTTTTCACGATGGCTGTCGCCGCTCATAGCTTCAATTTCCGCGATTTGATCAATGTAGGGGCAATTATGGCACCAGAACAGAAAAATTTCGTTTTTATCTTCTTATTGATTGGCTTCGGCATGAAAGCAGGTATCATTCCGCTACATGTTTGGTTACCACTTGCTCATCCCGAAGCACCGAGCAACGTTTCGGCCTTGATGTCTGGTGTCATGATAAAAACACCTGTCTTCTTACTTATTCGCATAACCTTCAACTTCCTTGGCATCGGTGGAAACGAATTCTGGTGGGGCATCGTGGTTATGGCATTTGGATGCATTTCTGCCATCTTGGGCGTTCTGTATGCGAACGTAGAACAAGATCTGAAACGGTTGCTCGCATATCATAGCGTGGAAAACATTGGCATCATTTTCATCGGACTCGGGGCATCGATATTGTTTCAATCACTCGGGCTTGTCCAGTTTGCTTCGCTTGCATTGATTGGGACGCTATTCCACGTCTTGAGTCATGCTTTTTTCAAGGGACTGCTGTTTATGGGTGCCGGAGCTATTTTACATGCAACCCACACGAAAAACATCGAGGATCTCGGAGGTTTGGCAAAGCTGATGCCCAGAACATCGGTGTATTTTTTCTTCGGCGTGATGTCCATCACCGCCCTTCCACCATTTAATGGATTTGTCAGTGAATGGTTGATCTTCCAATCATTAATGCTATACTTTACGCTGACAGCGATACCATTGATACAAGCATTCATCGCTGTTTCTATTGCGATTTTAGCGTTGTCCGGCGGTTTAGCCATTGCATGCTTTGTCCACACTTACGGGATAACTTTCCTTGCGACGCCTCGTAGCGAACACGCCCGCAAGGCAACGGAAGTGCCACGGCTGATGCAAGGCAGCATGGGCACTCTTGCGATCTTGTGCCTTGCGACTGGGTTGCTATCCATGTTTTTACTTCCGCTTCTTGATGGAGTTGTATCGCCCGTCACTGGATCAAGCAGCATCGTCACTGGCTTTAACTGGCTCTTCTCGGTTCCAGTAATTCCAGATTTTTCTGGCTTTTCCCCTGCATTAACTTGTTTTGTGATGCTTATCGTGTTATCCGTTATGTTCGGCTTCTCGAAGATAGTAGGAAACAAGAAGAAGATCGAGATTGCTGGAACGTGGGATTGCGGTACGCCTCTTAACGAGCGGAATGAATACACAGCAACAGCATTTGGAAACCCTATCAACAAGGTTTTTACTCGAATCTACAAGCACGCTCCAAAGACCGAGACAACGCCATCCACTTCACCGTATATTTTCAAAACGAAAAAATACACAGCAAATGAAAAGCAACTTTTGATTGAAAAGCACTTTTACGAGCCGATCGTGCATGGTGTCGTAAAGATAGCTCAAAAATTGAAAAAACTGCAAAGTGGAAGCATAAACCGATACCTTATTTATATTTTCGTAGTTCTCATACTTTTGCTTATCTTTTTCAGGTGAAGATGATGGACACGACAAATCAATTAATATTCGGCAGCATCCAGGCCGTTTTATTATTCATTCTTGCGCCAATCATCATAGGAATCATAAGAAAGACTAAAGCAATTCTTCAGAGCCGACGTGGTGCGAGTGTCATCCAGCCATATTATGAACTTGCCAAGCTTTTTAATAAAGGGCAAGTGGTATCCAACCAAGCTTCGTGGATATTTAAAGTCACGCCATTCGTTTCAATGACATGCACAATTGTTGCAACCACGATGATTCCCGTCTTCATAGATATTTCGTTCGATTTCCTTGGCAATTTCCTCGTTTTCGTATATCTAATGGCAATGTTTCGCTTCTTTATGACGCTCTCTGCTCTGGACACCGGAAGCTCGTTTGGTGGCATGGGCAGTAGCAGAGAAGTCATGATATCGGCGATCCTGGAACCAACGGTATTTCTATGCTTGCTAGTTGTGTCAATCATGGCTAAATCGAGCTATTTTAGTGGAATTGCGGAAGGAATTCAATCGCAATTGTCAACATTGCTCCATCCATCGATGTACATGGCATTCTTGGCATTCTTCATCGTGATGCTCGGTGAAAACGCGCGTTACCCGTTCGATAACCCGACGACGCATCTAGAACTAACAATGGTTCACGAGGCGATGATTCTCGAATATTCCGGCAAAGCTTTGGGAATGATGGAATGTGCTAGCTGGACGAAACTCACCTGCTTCTTGGCATTGCTTGCGAATTTATTTTTCCCGTTCGGAATCGCAACTGTAGTTTCATGGGATGCAATCGTGATTGGGTTACTCGCATTCATTGGCAAGATGATTGCACTTGCAATCGCGGTGGCGCTTGTTGAATCATCGATGTCGAAGTTCCGGTTGTTTAAACTCCCATTCATAGTATCGATCTCGTTTACATTGGCATTCCTAGCCGCAATCGTCGCGATAATTTAAGGTGAAAAGTATGGCAACAATTCCCGTGGAAATTCTTTTCACGATCTTGATAATCTTTTTCACGATTCTCGTGCACATTAATAATCTCGCTCGCAAGCAACTTCTCGCGTTCATTATTCACACGGTCGTGATGGGTATTCTCACCTTTTACATCGGAATGCAATTTTCCGACCCGCTCAAGGTTCTCGACTTCATCCTGATCGCGATCATCACGGTCTCTGTCAAAGGGATTATGATTCCGGTCATCATTCTCAAGGCATTCTCCAAGTTAAAATACGAGGAGGAACCCAAGGCATTCGCGATTAGCATCACGAGGACCGTGTTCACTTCGGTATTCCTGGTCATCCTCGCCTACGCGATCATTTGGCCAGTACTCGCAGCGCTGCCCGGCGGCAGCTTGACACCGGTCACGACCGTGCTCCTACCTGCGTCATTCGGCGTCGTGCTTATGGGTTTCTACATGCTCGCAACGGGGAAGAAGATCTACACGCAAATCATCGCGCTTCTGGTCATGGAAAACGGCATTTATTTCGCATCTATCGCCACGACGTATGGTCTTTCATTTTTGCTGGAGATCGGGATTCTTTTTGACACGATCGCCGCGGTCGGGATAATGGCTGTGTTCTTGTTTGTGATCCAGCGGAATTTAAAAACGGTACAAACCAAGCAGATGGAGGAGTTGATTGATTAATGTTGTATCTCGTGCTTATTCCATCGATCGCAACCGCGATCGCGTGTTACCTGCTAAAAAACAAGAAACGCATCGAACTCGTGAACGAAATGGGTGCATGCGCGGAGTTTTTATGTGCCGTGTTGCTCTGTGGCTTGGTCGTTTCATCCAGTACTATGACCATCGGTGATAATGGTCTCTGGTATATGGATGCTCTCAGCGCTTATTTCCTCGTGATCGTTGCGATCGTAGGAAGCCTCGCAGCATTTTACTCCGTTGGCTATCTCGATTATGAATACAAGGAAAATGTAATCGACGTTACTCGGTTACGCATATATTATTCCATGTTTCACCTATTTATCGGGATGATGATGTTCGTCTTCATCACCGATAATCTTACGATTGTCTGGATAGCGATCGAGGGAACGACCATTGCATCTGCGCTTCTCGTCGCATTCTACAACAAAAAGCCGGCGCTTGAAGCAGCGTGGAAGTTTATCATCATATGCTCTGCCGGCATCGTGCTCGCGCTGTTCGGCACGATCATCATGAGCTTGAACTCGAACGTGGAGCTTGGTGAAAGCATCTTTGCGCTCAATTGGACGAAGCTCTTCGCTTCCGCGGGTTTGCTCGATCCGGGTTTGCTCAAGCTCACATTCATCTTGATCTTTGTCGGTTACGCGACCAAGGCAGGTCTCGTTCCTATGCACACGTGGTTGCCCGACGCTCATAGCCAAGCACCGTCACCCGTGAGTGCCACGCTATCGGGCGTGCTCCTGAATTGCGCTTTGTATGCTATTTTGCGGTATCATGCAATAATGACGAAAGCACACATCATGATTCTTGGCACCGGATTTTCGAACTTAATCATGATAATTTTTGGTTCGCTATCGTTGCTCGTTGCCGCGGGTTTCATCGTGGTTTCCAAGGATTACAAGCGGATCCTGGCATACTCCAGCATCAAGCACATCGGCATGATCATTTTGGGGTTTGGCATTGGCAATCTTGCCGGGACCCTCGCCATTTTTGGAGCCTTGTTCCACATCTTGAATCATTCCTTAACCAAGTCCATGCTCTTTTTCAGCTCGGGAAACATACTGCTCAAATACAAGACCCGCTGCGTCGATGATATTCGCGGGCTCGGGAGTACGATGCCACTAACGGCGATTTTATTCATGCTCGGCGTTTTCGCACTCACCGGCCTCCCGCCGTTTAGCGTGTTCGTGAGCGAAATATCGATCTTAAGTGGCATGATCCAGGTAGCACAATTGAATCCAGCATATTACATCACGGTCTTCATCTATCTCTTATGTATGGTGATCGTTTTTGCCGGTTTCACTAATTCCGCTGGAAAGATGGTATTTGGAACAAATAGCATAAACAAGATTGAAGCCCGGGTCATTGTAAAGCAAGGAGAAACCGAACACGAGTGTTCACCAACGGAACAAGAAAGGCCCAAAGTGACACCAGGAGAGATAAACCGTGCAGGTTCGATCATCGTGATCATCTTGCTTGTGCTCATTCTCTTGCTTGGCGTATATATGCTACCTCAAATGGGAGCATTCCTCAACAACATCGCAACATTGTTTTAACGGGGGCAAGTAAAAATGGTTAACGAAGGAAAAAAGAGTACAAAAAATATGCTCCAAGGCGCTATGGACGGGCCATCGGAACGAAATGAATTCATTGACACTTTGACTGCAGGATTAAAGCAGATGATCCTTTCCTCGGAGATCGAGAGAGGTAATTGCACGATTTCCGTAAAGTTAGAAAATCTCTCCGATTTTATTGCCGGGATCGTTAAGTTGGGTGACCTGGATCTCGTCTCGATTCACGCATCGGATGAACGCCAAGCACGCGAAGTATTCCGACTTTACACGATTTTTTCTATGCCTGCCTCAAAGTTTATCACGATCGTCACCGACGTGGATCCAGCAAAGCCCTCGTTTAAATCATTAACGCCAATCGTTTATGCGGCAAACTGGTATGAGCGTGAAATCAAGGACATGTTCGGCATCATTCCCGAAGGACATCCCGATCCCCGTTCCCTCGTGCTCTGGGATTCGTGGCCGGAAGGCACCTACCCTCTGCGCAAGGATTTCACGTGGAACACGAAAGTATCCCCCGTGCAAACCCCTTATCCATTCAGGAGAGTTGATGGTGAGGGTGTTTTTGAGATCCCGGTTGGTCCTGTTCACGCTGGCATCATAGAACCCGGGCATTTCCGCTTTAGCGTCGCCGGCGAGCCGATAATCAACCTCGAGATACGTCTCGGATACGTGCACAAGGGCATCGAGAAGCTTTCCGAGCAGATGTCGTATAATAAAGGAGTTTCTCTTGCCGAGTGTATTTCTGGCGACAACGGCTTTGCGCATGCCATTGCCTATTGCCAAGCTATCGAGGATATCGCAGATGTCGACATTCCAGCACGAGCAAGATACATCCGAACGATTCTGCTCGAATGTGAGCGACTCTATAACTTGTTCCGTGATGTTGCCGGCATCAATCTCGTCACGGGATTCAACCCAGGCGCCCAGTATGCTTATTCAATGCAAGAGGAAATGATGCAACTCAACGATTTTCTGACCGGGAGTAGATTCTTGCGCGGCGACGCACGCGTCGGTGGCGTGATTCGTGATTTCGGTAAAGATGATTTATTGAAGATCAAGGAAAAACTCGACAAGTTCAAGGAGGATCTGGATATCCTCGTGGATATGGACACGCGAATGCCGTCGTTCCTGGATCGTACCAAAACAACCGGCGTTATCACGAAAAAGATTGCAAAGGATCTTGATTTTGTCGGCCCCGTGGCAAGAGCGAGCGGCATCGACCGTGATGTTCGACGGGATCATCCCTACGCGGCCTATCGTGACGTGCATTTCGACGTGATCATTAAGCAAGACGGTGACGTGCATAGCCGCTATCTCGTGAAGGTTGGTGAAATCTATCAATCCATGAACATCGTGGCACAATTGATAGAGAAGATGCCGGACGGGCCAATCTCGATCAGCATCGACAACGTGCCTGAAGGAAAGATTGGCTTTAGTCTCGTTGAAGCGCCGCGCGGTGAATTGATGCACTGGATCCTTTCTGGAAAAGATAAACCCTTCCGGCACAAGATCCGTGACCCGTCATTTAACAACTGGCTGGCGATCGAACAAGCTGCAATCGGGTTTGTTGGTAACATCGTGCCCGATTTTCCGCTCATTAACAAGAGCATGAACCTGTCCTATTCTGGCAATGACTTGTAGATGGAGGCATGACAACACATGATGTTTAAAATGCTCAAGAACGGCGTCTTGAAAAAAGGCATCATCACGACCCGGTATCCTAAAGTGGCCATAGAGCAATCTCTACGTTGCAAAGGAATGCCGTTCGTGGACATGACAAAATGCACGAAATGCGAGGATTGTGCAACTGCTTGTCCCGTGAATGCTATCACCGTGACCGATACTGTTGTCGTTGATCTAGGACTTTGCATCTTCTGCGGCGCGTGCGAGCGCGTGTGCGCGCAAGACGCCATGAAGTTAAGCCGCGAGATCGAACTCGCGTCGAAGAATCGGGAGGACTTGAAGGTGAAGTATTGATGACAGAAGCAAAAAATGAAGAAGCCCTCGATAATTTAGGCCAGAGACTTAACACCCGGATCAAGAAGTTGTTTGGGCGTTCGCTTGCGATTCGTGAAGTCGATACAGGGTCATGCAATGCCTGCGAGGTCGAAGCAACTGCACTGGGTTATCCCTTCTATGACATGGAACGGTTCGGTATGCATATCGTCGCTTCCCCACGACACGCCGACGTGCTGCTAATCACAGGTCCGGTATCGAAAAACATGCAACTTGGCTTGCAGCATTCATTCGAGGCCACGCCTTCGCCCAAGATCGTGATCGCAATGGGATCCTGCGCCATTTCCGGAGGAATCTTTAAGGATAGCTATGCCGTCGGGAATGGCGTGGATAATTTTATTCCTGTTGATGTCTATATTCCCGGCTGCCCCCCACGGCCGCAATCGATCATGCAAGGTCTCATGGTTGCCCTTGATAAGATGGAATCGCACCTAACGGCAAAAAAATCGTGAATCTTTTCTTTACATCAATTTCCTTGTTTTTCCGAAGGATTTTGACCTTGCAATTCATGGCGCATTTTCCGGTATGCGATGATAGGGCTATCGGCTGGAAAGAGATTTTCTTTCATATTCAGATTGGTCTTCTTCGGCAGCTGCGTTTCCACGACAGCCTTGTCCTGGTGCAAGATTTTCTGGTTCAGCCGGTTGCTAATTTTGTTGACAAGCCAACGAAGGCCCGGGATCGTGACGAATTTCTGATATCCACGCACGTACACCACGGAATTCTCCTCATCGACAGGTACGAAATAGGCGACAACCTTCAGCTTGTCGATGATGTTGTTTTCCCACACGTTCGGGAAGATGAAATGCAAGTACATTCGGGTGTCGGGACGCTCCATTTCCTTGGGAAGCTTGGACGGGGTGCCATCTTCTTTTCGCATCTCGGGATAGAACTTGATCTCGCCGTCGCCAGTTTCGACATATGGACCATCGATGATCGTCGCGTGGCCCCTGCCAATCGTGTCCGGGTGGACGAACGGAACATGTGGGGCATCGAGCTGGTTTTCTACGCAGCGTGAATAGTGCATGGACCACGGGCACGCGTGCGTTTCATAGGAGAACTTATCATCGATGTTTTGGAAAAACTTGATATCGGGATACGTCTTGCGCTCATCGCCCCACCACATCCAGATGAAGCCGAGATGTTCCCGAACAGGATAGGCCTTGACCTTGAAATTTTCGGGCACGGGTACCGATGCACCGCGAGACGGGATGACCGTGCATTTCCCGGTCGCATCATACCGGAGACCATGGAATGGACATTCCACCTCCTTCCCGGCGAGCTTGCCGCGGCACAGCGCCGCGCCGCGATGCGCGCACTTGTCAGCCAAGCACGTGAGCGTGCCGTCTCCATTACGCCAGATGACCAGCCGCTCGCCGAGGCGCTTGACGCCGAGGAGCTTGTTTTTCTTGACCTCTTTCGAATCCAGGATGGCATACCATTGATTCCATATCATGAGGAATGGTAATCTAGGTCACCATTAAACCCGGGGTGTTTTGAAAAATAATGATTCGGATGGAATTGGATATTATAGGAAACCAATCGACTGCGAAAATCATTTTAGGAAAAACACCAAATATGACCTATGGCACGTGTCAATTCGAACTATCTCAAGCTAGTTAGTCGCTACCTTTTTTCCGAGGTTGCGAAGCGCACGAAGGAATTCGTGGAAAAGAACCCGAAGGCGCCCGTCATCAAGCTCGGCATCGGGGACACGACGCAGCCCTTACCGCCGTCGATCATCAAGGCATTTCACGAAGCAGTCGATGAAATGGCAAAGAAGGAAACGTACAAGGGGTATGGTCCAGAACAGGGGTATGATTTCCTGCGTGAAGCCATCGCCAAGAACGATTTCGGGAGCCGCGGCGTCCAGATCGATCCGAACGAGATCTTCATCTCCGATGGTTCCAAGTGCGACACCGGTAACATCCTCGACATCTTTGGACAAAATAAGATCGCCATCAACGACCCCTCTTATCCCGTTTATGTCGACACGAACGTGATGATCGGCAACACTGGGCCAGCCATGAAAAACGGCCAGTACGAGGGGCTCGTGTACTTGCCGTGCAAGCCGGAGACAGACTGGGCGCCGTCCGTGCCGAAGGAGCACGTGGACTTGATCTACCTTGTCTCCCCGAACAACCCGACGGGCACGGCCATCCCCCAGAAGCTGCTGGAACAATGGGTGAAATATGCCCGGGACAACAAGGCTATCATCTTTTTCGATGCTGCCTACGAGCGCTATATTCGCGAGCCAGACATCCCCCATTCCATCTACGAGATCAAGGGGGCAAAGGACGTGGCGATCGAATTCCGCAGCTTCTCGAAGACCGCGGGATTCACGGGCGTCCGCTGCGCCTTCACGGTCATACCGAAGGACTTGAAGGGATACGATGAGAAAGGCACCGCCGTGGCTCTCAATGATCTCTGGAACCGCCGGCACACGACGAAGTTCAACGGCGTTTCGTATCCCGTGCAGAAAGCGGCTGCCGCGTGCTACACGCCGCAAGGTGCGAAGGAGATCGACGGGGTCATCGCGTATTACCTCGACAATGCCAAGATCATCCGGGAGGGCTTGAAGAAGGCGGGATTCACGTGTTATGGCGGGGTAAACTCACCGTACATCTGGGTCAAGACGCCCGGGAAGCTCACGTCGTGGGAATTTTTCGACATGATGCTGGGAAAGCTCGACATCGTCGGCACGCCAGGGTCCGGGTTCGGCCCGAGCGGCGAGGGATATTTCCGTTTCACGGCATTCAATTCCCTGGAGAAGACCAAGGAAGCGGTGGATCGTATCGT
Organism: Candidatus Sigynarchaeota archaeon; assembly: GCA_030587525.1. Lineage (GTDB taxonomy): Archaea > Asgardarchaeota > Lokiarchaeia > Sigyniarchaeales > Sigyniarchaeaceae > Sigyniarchaeum > Sigyniarchaeum tengchongense. The sequence goes on from JAUQYW010000238.1 coordinate 10,488, forward strand.
CAAGTTCAACTGGAAATCGATTTGATAGATTGAACAAGCATCCTATTTTGACGTTTTCTTCACTTGCTATATTTACTAATTATAACGATGTACTATTGACAGCGGTCTATTTATAATGACATCGGGATCGTACATCTGCTGATGGATTCTTGCATTTAACAAGGAACTCTCTGACCACGGCGATTTTATCCTTGAAATGTTCGTAGTACGTGTTATGAGTGCATTTTTCCCGCAAAAATTTCCAAAGATCCTCTGCAGGATTTAGTTCGGGCGAGTATGGGGGAAGAAATATTAATTCCAACTTCCACGCGACGAGTTTTAAGAATGGCTTGAGCAACTTGGCGTGATGTGACTTCGCATTGTCGACAACAAGATAGATCTTGCGCGCGTGTGCATGAGTGCGTAGAACATACTTGAGAAACGCCAGGAACACCACTGCTGTAAGGGTGGGGATGAACATCGAGGTCACGACCCCGGTCGATGGCTCCACGGCACCAATAACGTTGATCTTTTCACGGCCACCTTGGCTAAGTATCGTCGGCGTCTGACCTTTAGGAGCCCACATCTTTATCCGAGATGGCACGGCTTGGATGCCGCACTCATCCCCGAAGAGGAGGACGTCTCCTTCCTTCATGCCGTCTATTTTTTTTTCAGATCGGTCGTGAATTTCTCTTGCCGCACAGGATCGGCCTTCGCAGCCTTCAACTCGGGACGCTGCCGGGTAAAGCCCATCCTTTTTAGAAGTCTCTGCGCCCAGCGAACGCCAATGTGCTTGCCGAAGCATTTCTCTATGTGGTGGACCACGCCTTTCCCGTCCCAGACCAAGAAATCGTAGCCGAACTCGTGCGGGTTTTTGAGGATGTCCGTTTTCAAGCGTTCTTTCTCATCACTGGAGAGGCAAGATTGCTTGCCTGGTGGGGATTTCCGTTTCAAGCCATCGATCCCCGCATCGTTGTACGTGTTCTCCCATTCCCACGTTGTGTTCCGGCTGAGATGGAGTGCATCGGCCACCTCGGGGGCACTCTTACCTTCCAACATCATAGCGATGGCCTGGTATCGCTCCTTCATCCGCCCGTCGTGTTCTTTCTTGTAGAACGTGACATGTTCAAGGAACCCGTGCACGTTCTTCCTTCGGGGCCTGACAAGCAGCTTCACACGTGGCTGCCCGACCGTGAAGCCAAGAAAGTCAAATCCCTCGCTCTTGGTCACGATCCGCGTTTTCTCCGGCTTCAGTGCAAGACCACGAGTCGCGAGGAACCGCACCAACCCGGGTACAATCTGTGCTTCCGTCACGCGTCTCGTCGGCGCGATAGCCACGAGATCATCGGCGTATCCCACCACCGTGACCCCGGGTATCGCCTCCAGTTCCGATTCCATGCCGTGCAACGCGATGTTGGCAAGCACCGGGCTCAGCGGGCTTCCCTGCATGATGCCTCGCGTGGTTCTCGCGAGGACACCATTCTCCACGATCCCGGCGGTCAGGGCGCGCCTGATCACGTCCCGAAAGCACGGCACGCGCTCCAGAATCGCCTCGTGCTTGACATTGTCAAAGAACGACTTGATGTCTGCATCCAGCACCACCGGGTTTCCCCTCGACAGCGCTTTGACAACCACCTGTATGGCGTCCTGCGTGCAGCGTCCCATCCGGTACCCCATGACGTTTGGTTCCATCAAGGCTTCCCACGTTGCCTCCAACGCGAGCGAGATAATCGTGGCCATCACACGATCCTTAATGGTCATGATGCTTAAGGGCCGCAATTCCACGGGACCTTTCGCCACTCTCGGCCGAGGACCCTTTCCTTTCGGTATGTACCGCCTTAATGCCGGTTGGAACTTCCATGTCCGATATCTAAAGGGCTCCAGACTCAAGCCTGCCCTGGCTTCCGCCGTCGTGTACACCATTCCATCTATCCCCGGCGTAAGTCGACCCGCGTTCTGCTGCGTCACCTTGAAGACCGACAGCAGCTTCGCGGATTCGGACCTTACTAGCAACTTCATGAGTTCCTTTACCCGGTGGGCGTTTCCATCCCAGGTCGCCTTGTAGATACGTTCCTGGAGCCGCCTCACCGCGCGGCCCACTTCCAGCCAGTTCACCGACAACCACCAGCCAGCTTGGCTGCCTAGCTCGCCATATACTTGCGCGGACATGTCTTCTACCTGCTATGTTCGACTGGTCATCGCACGCCTTCGTGGCGCGCTCGTGCACGTGTGTACCGTGAGCTCATCCATCCTGTCCGAGGACACGATACCCTGTTTTCCTGCTTGCTCGTATCATCTCTCTTGAATACTCCGGGATTCTCCCGCGGGGTCCGCCCTACCACGCCAGCCAGCACGTTCGTATTCCTATTCCTGGCAACGAAATCGTGGGCCGCCTCGTGCGTCGTGCCGCTCGCGTGGCCGACAGATTTGTTTAATGCTTGACGCATTAGCCAACATCTCGTGTCATTCGGGCTTTCCTCGTGATGTTTCCCGGTTCCGACCACCTTCGAAGTCAGCACCGTTTCCGGTCGAGTCAAAAGACCCTATCTATCCCATTACAGGATAGCATTCGCTTCCTCTTAGTTCCTTTGCCTGCTCATCCTTCCGCCTTCCTTACGGACGGCATACCACGTCTCTTCATCGTGGGGATGGACAGGTTTACCATGTTCCGGGTGATCGACGTTCATCGTCTCTTTTAGACACTCACTATTCCCCGGCGGGACGACGGATGGAGAGATGTTAAATATGGAATAACACCTCCTGCCCGCTTGCCTTTTGGCCAGGCATATCAACGCATTTTGCCATGCCGACGTTACGAGGTTTATCGTGAGTTTACTTTGGTTTGTCATGAGAGACCCGGCTAGCCTGCAGAAAGGGTGCGTTCCCCGGCTGCAGTACATTGTCCCCGACGCTTGACACATGGTCGTTGCCAACCACGCGTCCACGGGTAGCCGCAACCGTCCATCTCGGAGTCGGTTCTGGAGTAGGCCTGGTTGCTGCCCCCACGGGAGCGCAACAGTCCTTTGACAACCCAGCCATTCCTGCATCCACATTCGATCATCCAGCTTTACATGTCGCTACCACATTTCGTCGGCCGTGTAATCGGTGCGAGTGATTTCGAGGGGTCTCATGGATAGAAGAAGAAACGACGGCAGATTTAACCGTTTTGACCCCTGCTTTAAATGCCCAGATAGGCTCTAAAGTCCGTGTTCCTTGACCGCTGTCAATATTTATCGGGATAAAATATTCCATGCTCGAAATAAAGCCACCGGGGAGGAAGAACCAGCAGAAATCACTGCTGGGGCGAATTTTCCGATTGGATCAGATGAAAAGAAGTGCCCGGTATGCAACACCGTGAATTTCAGCTATCTCACGCGCTGCAGGTATTGCAAGCACCTGTTCATGGTCGACACGCGACCTGACTTGATCAAGAAATGCAGCAAATGTGGTGAGCCGAACTCCGCCCTCGCGGATAAATGCGATATTTGTGGCGCTGCATTGAGCGATCAACAGAACGCCGTGAAAGGGGTAACGGCGCAAAAAAGCGTCGAAGATGAAGGCGAAGTTGTCCGGTGCAGCGAGTGTCACGAGCCACTCCCGAATCAGGGCAATGTCAAGACATGCCCGCATTGCGGGGTCGAAGATCCCTGATCTTCAGGATTATCCTTCGGGATAATTGTACCTATTTTTCATCGGTAAAAATGCTGGATCGAAGTTGGGATGGGGCCCGGGGATCTAATAGGCAAGATCAATCCCGCCGGGGTATGGAAACTGGCGGTTGTTTCTATTCATCGGGGACAACATCCCGTGCATGATCCGCGAGAATTTCCAGCGCAGGTCCCGCATAACGACCTTGATCGCGGCCAGGGTCACGGACACGTCCCACGACAATTTTGGGGATGATTCCGATGATGGGCCGGAGGCTGCACCAGGTCCCGAAGCGACGGCGGCACCAGCTACCGAGCCCGTCGCAGCACCACAGATAGAACCTTCTCTCCCCGACGACAAGAAAGGTGTTTGATGAAATGAAATCATTCTTCTTCCAGGAGCGCCTTCGCGAGGGCAGCGCCAACCTTCGGGCCGTCGGTATCATCGAGCTGCCCAAGCCCCTTTCCTACTGGGTTGCCGAGTTCCGCCGCATCCTCTCGGAATTCACCGATATTGGCTCGGAGGTTGAAAAATTCTTGGAATTTTAAGCAGTTCTAAAAACACCAGCATTAATTGCCCGTTTTTGGTGTCCAATCGGTCTGGTCGATCACTTGCTTGGTTTGAACCTTGTATTCTTCCATGATGTTATGCACGTGCACCCACGCGATGAGCACCGAGGAACCGATTGCCACGAGCGTGAAATACACGATGAGTGAATCAAGAAACCCCGGATCAAACCAAATGAAAATACCATAGATGATAACTTGTAATACAAGGATCGTGATGATTTTCTGGATAAGCACCTTGATTTCCAGGTCTTTTATGGTGATTTTTTTTGTTGGGCGGGACATGGGGCATCCTTTCTGTTTGGAAAGAAATTCGTAGCTTGTATATACAAAGGCAATGGATTTTATTTAATTTTTCCGCTAGGACGGGATGCGTGTTCGTGATCGTTGTTCACTTTTCCGCGGTTCTTTTCCCAAGGCGATGATGCGGAACAGAACGCGTAAGATTTGATGATTTCGCAATAAAAATCGTAACAGCCACGTGTAAAACATCGGGTAACCCAGGATGCGTATGATGAAAGCGACCGGAAAATCCATGTCCGCGCTCCTTGCCAGCTCGCGCTTGATCATAGGTTGGTTTCCGAGTTCGATCAAGAAGCGGAAATCCGCGGCCGTGAAAAACTTGATGCCTTCGTGGATGGCCAGATGCATTCGCAACGTGAGCCCGATTCGTTTGAGAATCAAGGTCTGGTAATGTTTCTTGAAAAACCGGCGGGAAAAGTCTTGCTTCTGGAATGCTTCCTGGATGGCCCGGGCGGCATACTTGGCCGCGATGGCAAGCATCACGATACCGCCCCCGGTCGATGCCTTTACCTGGCATGCAGCATCACCGACGAGCAAGCACCGGTCAAATGCGCACGGCTTCATGATGCCGACAGGGATCGTGCCTCCCGTGAACGTACTGTTCTTGATTTCGCCTTGTCGTACCAATTCATCCAACGTGTTGCCGAACCGCGCCTTGAAGAAGGAATCGAATTTTCGGGCGACGTTGTTTTTCGCGGCGAGGCCGACGCGAAGCGCGGCGTTCCCGGTGGGAATCACCCAACAAAATAAATCGTTCCATTCGGGGTCAAAATGCAATTCGCACTGTCCCTGGCCAATCTGCATGCTTTTTTTGCCGATCGCGACCGAGATGATCGATTGCTTTCCAGTGATGAACTCGTTCACGACACCCTCGATCCTTCCCGTCATCGAAGATGCGCCGTCGCAACCAACGAGCACCTTGGCATGGTACACGGCTTTTGTCGATGTCGCGACGATTTCATCTGCCGCGTGCTCGATGCTGGCAACTTTTTCCTCGAGGTGATACGTGACGCCGTTGTCACGCGCGATGGCCATGAAATGCCGGTCGAATTCGATACGATCCAGCACGATGGGTTTGTCCCGCGTTCGCACGGTGATGCTCTTGCCACCGGGGCCGGCGATGCGGGCCTCCATGACGCGATTCACGATCAACCGGGGCGGTATTCGCATGATCCGCAAGATCTTCGATGAGACGATGCCCGCGCATTTCATCGGGTGCCCGATCGATCCGTGCTCTTCTATAACATGTATGTTCAGTCTTGTTTTCGAGAGCAACGATGACAGGTAGTTTCCCGCGATCGATCCACCAACGATGACCACGTCACAGTTGATGATATCCTTCGGGGTAATACCTTCCGCTACAACCATCGAACCTTGCCTCGAGGCAATCATGACATTTGATCCTACGAGATAGAAAATAGGAAAGCGAAAAAAAGAATCATCCGATCAAATCGACCGGATCAACTTGGCGAGGTTACCGGAAAGTATCAGCTGCTGGATGCCGCGGCTGCCACCGATGACCTCTTGGATCTGGGAAACGCCTGCGGTCTGCGCCACGCGGGTGTTGTCGGTCACCGAGACGCCGCCCATGAGCTGCTGGGTCTCGTAAGTTATCTCATGAGCAAGCCTGGCCGCGAGTTGCTTGATTTGAGATGACCACTGTGCGCTTGCCTTAAACAAGTCCTTGCTGATTTCCTCCCGCTTGGCTTTCAATATCTTGGCATCGTAGATCTCCGCGATGCGGAACGCCGTGATCGTCGCCGACGAGAGCCGGATGAACAGGTCCGCGAAGGGGAACGAAACCGCCTGGTAGGACATGATCGGATTGCCAAATTGCTCGCGGAGGCTGCAATAAATGACGCCGTTGAGCAAAGAACTCCACCCGATGCCCAGGCTCGAGCCGACGATCGCCAACCGCTCGGGAACGAGCCCGTCAAAGAGATACTCGTGGCCTTTGCCGGGCGGGCCTGTCACCATCGTATTGGGACATTTCAACCCGTTGAAGTAGGTCTTGCCGATATGCACGCGGGGCACGACGGGGATCGTCAACCGCTCCGTGGTGATGCCCATCTCGCGGCTGAGCATGGCCTGCACCATGGTTTCCCGGGGCTTCGCGCTGTCGACGCACCCATACCCGATGAAATAATCGGCTTTCGGTCCATTCGTCGTGAACGCTTTCGTGCCTTCGAACTTGAAGCCGTCGGGAAGCGTCGTGCAGCGGGCTTCCATGTGGCCGGTGTCCGAGCCGCGGTTCATCTCGGTCATGCCAATGCAGCCAATCTTTGTGCCGGCCATCAATTCGTCTTGCACCTTCTTCAGCTCGGGCGTGTGGCCGTGCTGGAACGTCGGATTGCCGCACAAGATGCCGCTGGCGAGCCGTGCAAGGTCGAGTTCCGGGTCCATCATGGCAAGGTTGAGACCGAGTAATATCTCGTATTTACTTCCCGCCTGGGTGAATTGTTTCCAGGAGTTCAGGCGTTGTATGTAACCGTGCTTTCCTAATTCAGGGAAATCCACGTAAACGTCTTTCGTATAATCGATTTTCTTTTCGTGATCAATGCAGAATGCTTGCAACTCCTGGACGAACTTTCTTTCATCTGGGGATAAGAGCAAATCGACTTGCTCGTTCAAGAGCTTGTACACGTTTTTCAATGCCATTTTCTGGGCGATTTCATCCTTCAGTACTTTCACTACCATGATCAATCATCTTTTTCTCGAATTCCGAAAACTATAGTTTTGTTGTGAATAAACGTTAAAAAAATTTCTAATGATTCTGGAATATGGGATTTCGACACCTTTTAGGCCCAACATGGATCCAATCGTCAATGACCGGCATGGAATATGATCGTTGATTTTTTTTTCGATTGCATCGAGAATGCTGAAAAAAACAAGATAAAACGTTCAATCCCGTGATGAAACTTATTCAAAGGGATTATTTGACCCGCCAGGTCATGATGCACTCGCCAATTGGACCCGGTTTCTTGACCTCTTCGAAGGCCAGGTTCTTGAACCCGAGCTTGTTTCGCACCTTCCCGAGCATCGCGAGCATCACGTGCGGGAACATGCAGACGGGGTGGCCGGCATCGTGCAGCTTAAAATAAGTATTGCCGAAACACATCTTACAAGAGGAAAGACGATCGGTGATCTTCACGACCTCGCCATTTTCAACGACGGATTCGAAGTTCGCCTCATCCGTGATGCCCCATTCATCCACGACGAATCTTTTCGCTGCCGCGAGGAACTGGTCGATGTTTTCGATGCTTTCGGCATTGAATTCCTCACCGATTGCCTTGCCAACCTTTGTTAGCAATTGTTTCTTCAGGTCGTCTGGCAGCTCCTTCTGGATATAATACCAGAGTTTGAAGAAGGCAGCATAGGGAACGGTTTTGAACTTGTGCGGTAATTCTTCGGCCATGGATGGTTACAATTAACGCCACTTATTATAGCATTGCCTTGATTATGGAAAAAACAAGAAAATCGGAGGATATGAAAGAGTTTAAAGTTCAGATGTCCAATTCCTTGAGCTTTTCTGGCATTGGAATGCCTTCACTATCCCAGCCACGCTTCTCGTAATACACGGCTAAGCTCTTTGCAAGGTCGATGCTGATGCCCGCCGTGCCCCCGGTCTTGAGTGCCCGCGTGACGATCGACGGGAGGGCATCGTCTTTCCTGGTAATGCCCAGCTTACACGAGATCACGCGTTTAGCATTCGTCGCTCGCTCACCAGCTTTGAGTAAGCCGTTGTTGGTGCCAAGCGATGCAATACCCGTCGCCGCCTTGAGCATTCGAGCCATGGGTGTCACGTTGAGATGCGGGAAGTTGCAGATCACGGCAGAATCCCAGACGTTGGCGATGTCCTGGCAATACATGACTGACTCCTCCCGTCCGCTGATGTCGAACCGGTCGCCACGCTTGACCTTCATAAGCGACGAAGCATCCGCGTCAATGTTGAAGAAGTCGCCCTTTTCATGGCTCGCGCCGCAGCACGCGATCATGTACGACAATGCTTGTCCCAGGTAAGCTCGCGGATCGTGCATGGGGATTTCAAGGCCCTTGACATGTGCCGCGAGGCCGGGATCAACGCCAAGACCCTTCGCCATGGCCCGGGTTCCCTCGCCGAGTAATTTTCCGATACCTTGGCGGGAGATGATCTGCCGGAGCAGCTTCACCATGCTACTTCGATTCCCCCACGTAAGGTCGTTTAAGGCAACGCCTTGCAGCATATTTCCGATTTTGTCCAACGCGAGTTTTTGCTCCACCAGGTAGAACAGGAACGCGATGCACACGCCGGCAGAGATGGTGTCGACGCCTTCCAGGTTCGCTATGTGACTCGCCTCGACGATGGGCTGGAGATCGACGATGCCGCAGAGAGGCCCGAACGCGGCGACCGTTTCGTACTCGGGGCCATCCACCCGCGTTTCCTTTGCATCGATGGTGGCCCGGGTCGTGCGACCGCACTGGATCGTGCAGCCGGCGCAGCCGTAATTCTCTACGGGATAGTGTTCCTTCAACGCCCGTCCTGTCAAGTCCTCTGCAATGAATTCGGTTGACGTGAAATACCGCGCGGGAACATCGCCGAGGACCATGCCCATGTCCGTGTAGCACATGGTGCCATAATGGTGGAAAAAATTGATGGCAAACCCGCCGTGGATGTTCTTCAGCGAGTCTTTGCTGATCTGCGCTAGTTGCTCGCTGTCCGCGTATTCCACCTTTTGGCCGCCCTTCACTGCCAGCGCTTTCAAGTTCTTGCTGCCCATAAGCGCGCCAAAACCGCATCGCCCTGCAGCCCGTCCATCATCGTTGATGACACACGCGTATTTCACGAGATTTTCTCCCGCTTTGCCGATGCAAGCGGTCCTCACAGCATCGTCCTTCAAGTCTTTTTTTACGGCATCGATGGTGTCCGCAGTGTTTTTTCCCCAGATCGCCTTCGCATCTTTCAGTTCTACCTTGCCATCGAGCACCGCCGCATAGACGGGGAATTTAGCTTTGCCCGTGATCACCACGGCGTCGAACCCGCAGCGTTTCATGACCGCCGGGAAAAACCCGCCCGACGTTGACTCGCCCCAGATGCCAGTCAGGGGCGATATCCCGCACACGGAATACCTGCTGCTCGATGGCACCGGGCTGCCCGTGAGCGGGCCAACCGCGAAAATCAGCGGATTTAACGGTGCGAGGGGATCCTTTTTTAAGACTTCATAATCCGGGCCGGAAAGGAGATCAAACGTGATCTTTGCTGACAACCCCGCGCCACCAATGTATTTTTCCGCAACACCGGGGTCTAGATCCTTTGCTGTATACTTTCCAGTCGTAAGATCGATGAATGCAATCTTTCCCGCGTATCCATTTATGCTTGCCATGTGTTTATGCGCCTCCGCCTAGTTGTAAAACAGGTCCATGAGTTCCTCCATGTTGTTCTCGTATGCGATCAATGCCATGCGCTTGTACGGGTCCTTCGTGACCCGGCGTGATGATGACAGCGACGTGAAGTCATTGGCCGAGAATTCCGCGAGTATGTCTAGTTTTTCCATGTATTCGGCCTTCGTGATGACCGGCACCTTGAGGTCCTTGATACCGAGGGGGAAGCCAATGTTCTTCAAAAATGCTTGCAAATTGCCGAGCAATTCGCGCAAGATGGCATCCCGTTGTTTTCCCTCGGTGTCGACGCCAAGGATCTTTGCCAGCTGGATGAACCGGTTCGTCACCTTCGACTGGTAGGCGATCGACGCGCACAAGTAGAGGCCAACGGCCATGCCGTGGTGCACGTGGAACAGCGCCCCGAGGGAATGCCCGAGCCCGTGCTCGATGCCGCCGGAAACGTTACCAAAACCAACACCTGCGATGAACGCCGCCATCTGCATCTTTTCCCGGGCTTCCGCGTCGTTTTTGTTCTTCACTGACCGTGGCAACCACTTGAGGATCATCTCGACTGCCTTGAGATTGCACATGTCGGAGAAGTCGTGGCTCATCGTGAGCACGTACGAGCCCCTCGCGTGCGCCAACGCGTCCATACCCGTTCCTAGTGCAAGACTCTCAGGCATAGTCTTCACAAAATCGGGGTACAAGATGGCGAAGTCCGGGCAGATTTCATACAAGACGACTGCCGTCTTTCTCGGCGGGTCGCGATCCGTGTCGGTCATGACGGCGATGAAAGTCGTTTCCGAGCCCGTGCCGCTCGTCGTGGGCATCGCGGCGAGGGCCTTGACCTTCTTCCTGAGGCCGAGGTAGCTGGCCGCCATGACCGAATTTAAGTCGATATTGGGCTGTTCGTAGTGGACAAAGATCATTTTTGCCGTGTCAATAGCGGAACCACCGCCTATGCCGATGATGAGCTTTGGCTTGTACTCCTCGCATAACTTGACGCCTTCCATAATCGTGAATTTTGGTGGATCCGGGAGCACATTGTCGAAGATCTTGCTATCGATTTGCTTCAACGTGGCAAGGCGCTCGCCGATCATTTCCCCGTACTTTCGCAAGTCCTTGTCGACGACGATGAGCACGCGCCGCTCGTCCTCATTTAAATACATGCCCGTGAAATTGATGAAATCGGTCAAGCTATTTGTCCCGGCAAACGTGAGTTTCGGCGCCGCGATGACGCAATGATACCCGCGCATCGCATTGCTGCTTGCCTTTATGAACAAATTCTTAACTTCCGGTTTTTCATACCATGCGACGTCTTCTTTTGGCATACTTCCACCTTGTTTAGGGAGATCCAGTGAAAACCCATTTATTTGAGAATCAAATTAGATCCAGGCATATATAAACGAAAGGATCGACCAGAAATGTCGAACACGAGCCTCGAAATCAAGGAGACGCAGTTTGCGATCAACGGCACGCCCACGTACGCGGGTATCACGTGGCATGGCCATTCCCTCGAAGGCTTGCTCTTCAATTCCCGGATGATCCAGGCGATCTTCGACGATGAGAACCCGGGAACCAGAGCTTTGTGGAAATACCCCGACACGGGCAAATGGGACGCGCAACGAAACACGCGCGAGTTCTGCGCATCGCTCCCCGAGTACCGGCGGCACGGCCTGCTCGCTGTCACGGTTGGTCTCCAGGGTGGTGGTCCCGTGTTCACGAAGGCGATTTACGACACGTATATGAATTCGGCATTCACGCCGGACGGGTCATTTAAACCAGCATACTTCGACCGGTTGCTGCAAGTGCTCGATGCATCCGATCACGCGGGGATGATCGTCATCGTGAACTATTTTTACCATCAACAAGCCAGATTTTTCAATGATGCATCGGTCCTCCCGCGGGTGACTGGTACGGTCACCGATTGGCTTTTGCAGACCGGTTACACCAATATCATCGTCGACATCGCGAACGAGACGAGGGTCAGCTGGGGGCACCCGCTGGTGGATCCTTCCCGCGTGCACGAGCTCCTCGGCATCGTGAAGGGGAAGGCTTTACACGGCCGGCGGCTGCGTGCGTCGACGAGCTCCAGCGGGGGCTGGGAGATCCCGTACGGCAAGTGGCTGGATGCCGAGGACGTCTCGATGCCCCATGGCAACGGCTGCTCGCCTGGCACCTTGAGGATGAAGATCGAGGCCATACGGGAAGAAGAGGAATACATCAAGCGACCGCGGCCCATTATAGTCAACGAGGACAGCACATTCGTGGAGAATCTCGAAGCTGCCATCGAGGCCGGAGCTTCATGGGGATTTTATTGCCAAGGCTTTGGATCGGAGTACAAAGACTTGCAAGACTGGACGCTCCATGGTCGGGAAAAGACATACGAAGCGCTGAGCGGGTTCCAGACAGTTCCCGTGAACTGGAGCATCAATACGCTCGACAAGAAACGATTCTTCGATCGGCTGAAGGTTATCACGAGCGGGAAGGAGCCGTGAATTAAGAACGGCTCGTTGTTACGATATTCTTGCGGCGCACCACCAGGACGATGGCCGCGCTCGCGAACACGGCAACGTCGAATATCACGGTCGCGGTGTATGCCACCTCCATGCCGAGCTCGATGAGCAAACCAAAGATGAACGGACCAGCCGTGCGACCAAAACCCATGACGAACTGGAACCGCGAAAACAAGCCCGCATCTCCCGTCGCTTGGGCGATGTTCGTGAGATATCTCATGCCAGCCGCGTACAGGATGCCTTGCATGATCGATTGCACGAGAATTCCTGCCGATATTGCCAATCCATCGGTGCCGATGCCAACGAGCAACCAGCCCAGGGCGATGATGGCCGGCCCCGCGAGGATGGATGGCGTGATGAATCGCTCCTTGATCTTCCCCCCCGCGGTTATGGACGCTGTTTGTGCCAAGGATTGCTCGAAGAAAAAGATATAGGTCACGAACGATGGGAGCGAGAAGGCCTTGATCTTGGCGGGCAAGAATATCGTGAGCCCGCCCGTCGTGAAGGAATGCGTGAGCAGTGATAAAAATACCATGAGCATGGGCAACCCTGCCATGGTATGCAATTCTTCTGGTGACAGCGACCTTGGAGGCACGGCAGGTTTCACACCTTGCACGTCCGTGGCATACTCGCCAGGCTGTTCGCGGCGCATGCACAAGACGG
>JAUQYW010000196.1 GCA_030587525.1 Candidatus Sigynarchaeota archaeon
CGGATGATGAGGTGCTCGCGGGCATAAACGACGCTATTACGCCACTAGAGCCGGTAAATAGCGAGGAGAGCGATAGCTTGGCATCATCAACCGAAACAACGACACCGAGATCACGCATCGTGCTCGCGAAAGAATCTTACGACGAGGAAATCAAGTTCATCGATCAATTCATCCAAGACATCGAGACCTTGCTCGAAACGAGGGAGGATTCCAAGTTCATCAATCTCAAGAAGGTGCTCGACGATGCCAACAAACAAGACGCTAAGAGAGTGCTCGTGTTCACGCAATATACCGACACTCTTGACTACTTGAAAGAAAAAATACGAAAAAATCCCGATTATCAAGAACTTGGTGCTTATTCAGGAGATGGGGGGGAATTGCTGGTTCATGATGCCGAACACGATGCCTTCACATGGAAACCGTGCACGAAGGAAGAGATAAAGACCTGGTTTTTCCAGCCAGGCATATTCAAAATAATGCTCTGCACCGATGCAGCGAGCGAGGGGTTGAATTTCCATATATGCTCTTGGCTCGTGAATTACGATCTCCCGTGGAATCCCATGCGGGTGGAGCAGCGCATCGGCAGGATCGACAGGGTAAAGCAAGAAGCGGATATCTTGAAAATTTTCAACTTGATGTACACGGACACGATCGAGGGAAGGATTTACAAGCGCCTCTGGGACCGCATCCGCATCTTCCACAATGCTATTGGCCCGCTCCAACCGATCCTTAACGTGTATCAAAAAGCAGAGCACTTTGCGATTTCTGAAGGGGATGATATGCTTGACGAGAGCCAGATCGAGAATATGCTCGGCGACATCAAGGACGAAATGCAGCGGGCCAAGGAACGACAAGATTTCTTCCAGCGATTACTCGTGCAGCGGGTGCTTCCGGACATCTCAGCTTCGAAGGAGGAAAAACCCGTGCTCACCGCAAAGCAAGGGTTCCAATGGTTATGTTCTTGCCTCGATTCGGAGCTGGCAAGATCCATAGTGTCCAGGACATCGATCGACCACACCTACACGGGAACCTACACTTCGCTGCTCGTGAAATCTAAGGATGTCTCTCCACTGTTTGATTTGCAAGGTGCAAGAATTTCCTTCAAGTCTATAAGGCAGAACGCAAGGCGCGATATTAATACAAGAACAACCGAATGCAACTTGACGGTCGATGATTCAGATTTTGAAAAACTCGCTAATAGTTATTTCTTCACCCCCTACGATGGTATTTTCGAGAATCTAGTTAAGTACACGATAAGAATCGGCAAAAAAGCGATTCCCGTTATGCTAAAAGGGCCGGTAACACAAAAAGATTCGATCGAATCTATCGAAGCGCTGTGCTGGATCGACTTATCTGGATATCCCCTCGAGAATCGAGGCCTCCTTGCTATTGTATCGGTCGATATCAAGAACTATAGCATCACGAATCAGCGAATCGTGCAGAACCTGGATGAATTGAAGGATGCCTTGGCGGGCGTCGCGAATGTCGCCTCGAACGATTCCTCACCTTCCACACTTAATGCTTTGAATATTG
>JAUQYW010000275.1 GCA_030587525.1 Candidatus Sigynarchaeota archaeon
TAATAAATCTTGTCAATAAACATCGTTAAAAAACCACCTTTATGCGCGTCCCACAAGATTCCCACGGCCATATGCGTGACGGAAACACTTCAAGCGCTGTGCTGGGCGTTCACGCACGGAAATATTGGAGGGCATACACCGCGAAAATCGAGATTTCCCAGATGATCAATCCCGCCGGAAGTTTTATTTTTGCGTTCCCAGCGCCACTTGGTTGACCCGCCCCGGGCACGTGGCTCATCCATTTCGGGGGCCAGAATACCGTGAAAAAGTTTTGCTTCTTGAATAATAGTTGCACGATCAAGATGGTCGCGATGGCGACCGTGTAGATCACTTCCACGTATACCCGGATTTCATAGGTCATCCAAGTGAACGGGAACATTGTGTTGATGTGCGGGGGAAAGTTCCAGAACGGCCAGAAATAAAGGTGGTGGTGGTCATCAACGGAAACGCAAGTCGTCCCCGGGCATGTACAACTCCCTGGCATCGTTGCCGGGTTGAGCCAGATGCTGCAAGGTCCTTCATGCCACGTGAAGCTGTCGAGCGCGAGGTGGGAGAGCATCCCCAGAACGCCGAGGAGCAGCAAGCGCTTGAATGACGTGCCGGTTTTTTGCAGCAGCGACGATGCCACGGGGTAGGTAATGGCAGTAAAGGCCAGGATGAGCAGGAACCCGCCAAGCAGCGTGTGGGTCACCACGCCGTGTTCAAACGGAACGAACAAGTTGATCGTGTAATCGATATCGATGATGAGCGCGCTGAAGGCCACGAAAAATGATTCGAACCTGTTTACCTTGTACTTCATTGCCCTGGCGACGAGGTACCCCGTGATGAAATGCGTGAACTCGTTCACAGATGGACATTGGCGTGGAAGGATAAGAAGTTGTGATGGAGCAAGCATGCTTGTATTAGGCTTCCATACGAGGTCTCATGAAGACAAAGAAGTAGCAAACCCGCATGAAAGAACAAAGGTCCAGGCCGTCAATCTCTCATAATGTTTTAACGAAGACAATGCCTTCCTTGATCTCTGTGGAAATCTTGTCCATCAAGTTGAGGTCCTCGATCCATTCTGTCACCTTGCTGGCGGGGACATCGAACATTGTCGCGAGCTCGGCCAAGGGAATCCGGGATCTCTTCTTGAACAACTCGGGCAGCTGCTGCAAGCCCGCCACCCGCCGCGACTCGTATCGGTGAAAAGCTCGCCCCTTGCAATATTCTTTGACCGCATTAATGTTATTCATGTCCACGTCTTGTGGACGCGGGAATGGATTGTCCAGCAACTTTAATGTGGACAACGAAGTCAAGTTTTCCAGGCCTTGCAGCTCGGCGATCTTGTTGCTATGGAGCGAGAGTAATCGTAATCTCGATAACCCGTCCAGCCCCTTGATCCCAGTGATCTTGTTTTCATGGAGATGCAGCTCTTCAAGGTTTTTTAAAATATCCAGCCCCTTTATTTCGGTAATCCCGTTTTGCTGGAGATAAAGGAATTTAAGCTTTTCTAACTTGTCCAGCCCCTTTATCTCGGTTATTTTATTCTTCCTGAGGTCCAATAAATATAACTTGATCAAGGTTTCCAGGCCCTTGATCTCTGTAATGCCACAGTTGTCAATAGATAAAGATCTTAAATTCAGGTTCTCCAAGCCCTTAATTTCGGATATGGGATTGCGTTCCAAGTCGAGGGTATGTAAGTTAGCGAGCGAATTGAGGCCTTTAATCTCGGATATGCAATTACCTTCCAAGTGGAGTTCACTTAATTTGCACAGCGAATCCAGTCCCGTTATTTCTGTGATCTTGTTATCCCCAAGGTAAAGAAATTCCAAGTTCTGAAGCCGTTCGAGTCCATTACACCCAGCCAATTGATTTTGGCTTAATTTTAGCACGTCCAAGTTTAAAAGATTCTCCAATCCTGCTAGCTCCTTGATTTCATTCTGCTCCAGGTCAAGATGTGATAACTTGGTTAGCATGTTCAGGTCTAATAAAAGCGTCGTGTCCTTGATCCCACATTTTGATAGCTTAATCTTGGTGATCGCTCCGTTCTTTTCCTCGAAATAAATATCATTCGAGAAGGGGGAAGAATTATGATTCGGAATTGAAATTCCAATGGATTTTTCAATAGATTTAATTATTTCTTCATCTTTAGTCATCCGTATCCTCTCATCGTTGTTTGGATCGGCCGGGCATCGAGATCAATCGACGGTACTGGCAATCGAGCCGTTCGAGATTTTCTTTAATAAAAGAAAATGGGCTGTTGAGGTTGATTGAGAATTGTCCAATTGATGATATTCGGCTCTGCTATTGTCTTTCCTTGATAGATCATTTGGGGTTGGGGTTGATTAGTTCATTTATTCTTTGATCCGGCGGATAATGATCAATACCAATTTTCGGGTTCTGAATGGTTTGAAGATTTGATTGACAGGCAGTCTGAAATGAAACCGGCCGGGTACTAGCAATCATAAAAACGATAGGGCTCTTGTGGCTTCGGCCCTTTCTTTTTTATCTCTATGTCGCTTGCTAATACCGTGCCATTTAAATAGATATGTTCGTATGATTTGGATGATGATTGATGGAAGGCACTAGCACGTCGCGCCGCAATTTTGTTGTCGTCCACGGCAAGAAGCATTTTATGACCAATGAATTCAGGTTGGATTTAGGCCCTCTCCAGATCAAGGATCTACGCGAAATCGAGAATATCAACAATATCGCCGGGTAAGTCCGGGCTTTTGCAAGCCCATCCTCCCCTAGGAACCGTGCATGCATGTTTCCATGCACACGGCTCGAGCCGGAAGATCCAAGACGCGTCGCCGCGTGCGCTTCCCCGCCCCAATGTCGCCATTTCAGCGGTTCTTACGCCAAGCCGAAACTGAGCACGTGGTGATTGCACCACCACTCCCGCCAAGATGTTCGCAGGGCCCCTGGCCGTTCCCAAGAACGGCAGCCAATCGGCTTCCGGGCGTCCCATTTGCTCACGAATACTCCACATGCACGCCATCCTCATTTGGTCCACAAGTCCAAGCCTTCCTCGAGGGGCACGTCGCATCCAACACAGACGCGCCGCCAACCACGAACGTATAGTCCCGGAACTTCATATCCGCCGCTTTTGGCAACATGTATCCCGTCGTCTCGTCACGAAAACTCCACGAGTCTGGCCCGGCGTGGCCAAAGTATCGGGGTAGAATCCAGCGACGCCCCTTGTTCGGGTGCCTTCGCTTCGCCCACCGCCACAGAGCGCGCCAGATGTCCGCGTCCATGTGTGAGAAGACCTCGCTCGCTCTCGTATACTGATAATACTTTGCCCAGCCATTAATGACCGGGTTGAGCATCGTGATAAGTTTCTTCTGTTCGATTTGTTTATTGGAGCGAATGATCTCCCGAACGCGTTCTAGAATCCCTTGGACATTCTTTCTCCGGGGCTTAACGAGCAGCTTGATTCGTGGTTTCTTAATAGTAAAACCAAGGAAATCAAATCCTACTCGTTTAGTCACGATCCGTGTCTTCTCCGCCTTCAATGACAAGCCGCGGACCGCGAGAAATCTTTCCAGCCGCGGGACCACTTCCATCTCCATTACCCGCTTTGTCGGGGCGACTGCCACGAGGTCATCCGCATACCTGACCACAGTGACCCCGGGAATCATTTCCAGTTCGGTTTCCATGCCATGTAACGCGATGTTGGCTAGTATCGGGCTTAATGGGCTTCCTTGCATGATTCCCCGCATTGTTTTAGTGAGAATTCCATTCTCTACGATCCCTGCGGTTAGTGCTCGCTTAACCACCTCTCGGAAGCACAATACACGACTCAAGATGGCATCGTGGGTCACATTGTCAAAGAATGACTTGATATCCGCGTCGAGAATTATCGGGTTACCCCGCGACAGTAACTTGACAATTACTTGAATCGCGTCTTGCGTGCATCGTCCCATGCGATAACCCATCACGTTTGGTTCCATAAAGGCTTCCCAGTAAGCCTCCAACGCGAACGAGATGATCGTGGCCAGGATGCGGTCTTTGACGGTCATTATGCTTAAAGGTCGCATTTCTTGAGCCTGCACAGTCCCCGGCCGGGGCATCTTGCCTTTCGGAATGTACCTCCGCAAGGCTGGCATGAATCTCCACGAACGATAGGAAAAGGATTCCTTACTCAGGCTCATTCGGGCATCCGTCGTGGCGTATATCTTCCCGTCTATCCCGGGTGTCAATCGCCCTTCGTTCTGTTGCGTGATTTTATAAATCGCCAGCAATTTTGCGGACTCAGATCTCGCCAGTAGTTTCATGAGTTCTTTTGCCCGATGAACATCTCCATTGCGTGCGGCATTGAATATCCTTACCTGGAGGCGTCTGACCGCGCGGCCGACCTCCATCCAGTTTGTCGATGCCCACCAATTCAACGGAGTATATTGTTTATTACAGGTCTGCAAGGAGGATCGTCACCCCAACCATTTATCTCGTGCCTCCACGGCACGTCCGTGCATGTGTATATCATGCGCTCATCCATCTTGCCTAGGCGCACTGTATCTCGTATCTCTGCTTGCTCAATTCATCTCTCTTGGATACACCGGGAGCCATCCATGAGGTACGCCCCTGCCACGTGTGCCGGCCTCATCATGCCGTTGTCGTGGTTGGCCGATTTGTTTAATGCTCGTCGCATTAGCCAACATCTCATGTCATTCGAGGTTTCCTCACGATTTCGTGATATTTCCCAGTTCCGACCACCATCGAAGTCAGCACCGTTTCCGGTTGGGTCATAAGACCCTATCCATCCTATTATAGGATGGCATTCGCTTCCTCTTGGTTCCTTTGCCTGCTCATCCATCAGTTTTCCTTGCGGTCGACATACCACACGCCTTTATCGTGGGGGTGAACAGGTTTACCATGTTCCAGTTGATCGACTTTCAGCGCCGCTTTTAGGCACCCACTGTCCTCCGGCGGAGCGACGAATGGAAGGATGGTAAACTTGGAGTACCATCCCCTGCCCGCTTGCCTTTTGGCATGGCGTATCACCGCATTTCGCCACCATTATATTACGAAGTTTATCGTGGGTTCACTTTCGTTTGCCATGAGCGGCTCGGCTAGCCCGTGGCGAGGGCGCGGTCCTCGCTTGCGGTACATTGTCCTCAACGCTTGACACCCGGTCGTTGCCAACCGCGCATCCATGAGTAGCCGCATCCGTCCATCTCGGAGTCGGTTTCGGAGTAGGCCTGGTTGCATTTCCCAAAAGGGCGCAACAGTCATCAGACAATCCAGCCATCCTTGTATCCGCATTCGATCAACTAGCTTCATGTCGCTACCAGGACTTAAAATGGTTATATTATCGGGGAATCAGATTGAAGAGATTAGTGCCGAGAAATTTCTCGGTGATATTGAGATCTTAAATGTATCGAAGAACCGGTTGGCTTCACTCGAATGGGTGCGTTATTGCCCGAATCTCAGAGGATTACGCGCCAGCGACAACCAGATCACCTCGATGGCACCGCTTGCGTCACTCAAGCACCTCGAATGGGTCAACTTGAAAAATAATCACATCGAGCGCATTGAAGGCTTGGAGGGGAATCTGTCATTGCAAAGACTTATGCTGAGCGACAACCATATCAACCGCATCGAGGGACTTGGTGGGTGTAATGCTTTGACAGAGTTGGGTTTGAACGGTAACCGCATCGACCGTATCGAAGGATTAGACGATTTATTGAACCTTGCGAGTCTCGATGTCGGTAGCAATAAAATCACCCGGATCGAGGGCCTCAATCGCTTGCACCAATTGAACCGCTGCAACTTGATCGGCAACCCCGCCATCGCCGAGGAGCTCGACGCTGCGAACAATCATCCCGTGGTTTATTGCCGCGTGCAGCGAGCCGTGGACGTCATGATCCCAGTATTATCGAAGGAATTGGTTCAACCGGGCAACATGATCGAGCGGTTCTTGTATGACGAGAACACCGAAGGGTTTGGCTGGATTTTCAATGACCAGAAAGATATCCCGCTCAAGCAGGATTATTGCGAATATAGCAGCCAGATCAACGAGGTCGTGAAGCAAGCCGCGTCGATTTTCGGATTCACGGTCAAGGTGAATTACCAGGATGGTTCGCATAAATATAGCTGGGCGGGGCCGCCGACGTTCGTTATCACGAGCAATTCATCGGGAGATGCAGATGGTTACGTGGCATTCTTGCGACGGGTCGTGCCGCGGCTAGCGTGCAAGCGACTCATCGATTTTTTTTACTTGCGCAACGACGCGATCATCCTCAACGAAACCCCGCCTATTGTTGCCGAGAATGGGCTTTCTTCCAAGGAGAAGAAAATTCGCTATTTCTTGGCAGCCACGTTCGAGGCGAATTACAACCCTTACGACACCCACGACCCGTGGTCTACTATAAGGCCATATTATGTCATTAGTAACTATTCTTCTGGAGGCGTCATTCAAGAGTTCCGAGCTGATTCCCCGGTCGATAATAGAGGACAGTATCACTCGCCATGCGCAATAATCGATGATGGATCGGGTGAAGGCTGCACGTACTCTCCGGAGAAAATTGCGGAATTCAACGATCGTGCACGTTACGAGGCTCAATGGAACTTGCTCGTGGCGAATCCTCTTGCATGGAAGAAAGGGAAGACCGTCCAGACATTTACAGCATCTTGCTGAAGTTCAGAATCTTACACTCTTGCTCTTTGATTTGCTAGTTTCATTAGATCCCGAACGGGAGACCGAGAAGGATTGCCGACTGAGCAAGCCCCGCCCGCAAAGCCCGTACCATTAATAGTGCTGATTGTGCGTCCAGCTCGATCGTGCTTTTGATCGTTCAACAAACCTATGTGAAAGATCAAGGTAATAAAAAAAAAGTGATAAGAGTAAAGGGGTTAATTTGGTGAAAGATTTTGACCTATGATGCTTATTTCATCTTCAAGACGAGGTCAATATCATCCCGGGTGAGTTTTGTCCGCTTCGAGTGGCGGGTGAGCTTCAGTGCATCCGAGGTAACCGATTTCGCCTTGTCTTCAAGGTAGGAGATCAACAGATCGACTGCATCACGAGCGACGATTTGCGCGCCCACGCTCTTCATAAGATCTCTTACGGGGCTCCAAGCCAATGCTTTCTTCCGTGCCATTTTTATCATCCGTGTGTGTTTGTGTTAAATGCCTATTTTTGTCGAAGCCTGGCGCCAAAAAAACCTAGCAACCGCGCATCCAACCAGTACTTCTAAGTAATATCATCTACGAACTCAGATATAAACGTTTTGGAGAAAGATGCAAAAAATCAAGATGCGACACTTGTTCATGGGTGGCGCGTGATCGATCCCTCGATGATATTTTTGTCAGTCGAAAGCTGTTCGGAAGGTGCATTGATTCTCGAGGAAGGCATGGATCCCATCAAGGACACGAAATCGATGAATATACGTGCTAGACTTGATACTGGAATGGAACACGCGCGCCGGGATGGTCGCGTTCCGGCGCGCGGGCTCGTGAAAACCAACAAGCGGGAACGATTCGCGCCGAAAATGGCATGACTTGGTCAATGCCGGATTTCTTTTTGGCCGATTGCATCGGTTCGCTTGAAAGTACTATAGTCGGGAATATCTCCGCCAGCATCATTCAAGATACCGGCCCAAACCTTCTCGACCAATTCTTCCTCCACATCCACGACCGCATTGTGCATGCATCGCGGGTCCTGGTCAAGAAAAAACACGCTGATCGGGATTCCATTCGTGTTGAAACACATCCAAACGCGTGCATCCTTGTACCACAGCGTGTTCCCGTACCTGGACGTCACGTGGTCACGCCGCGTCCAGCACTCGCCGCGCAACAAGCCAAGAAGGCTCTGCCCGTCGATCGCGATCCCATTTTTCGTCACGTCGATGCCTGCAGCGTGGTACACGGTCGCCGGGATGTCGACGTTCATGACGAGATCGCCGCGCGCGGTCCCTGCAAACGCTCCTTCCGGGGCATGCACGAGTAGCGGGAGCTCCATCACCGCGGGATACATGGCTTGCTGCGGCTTGCCGATGATGTGCTCCGGGTTCTCGCAAAAGTTGGTGCCGTGATCTGACGTGAAGACCACGAGCGACGTGTCCCACAAGCCCAGTTGCTTGAGTTTTTCCATGAAATGGCCAGCCCAGGCATCGACTTCCGTGCAGAGCCCCAAGTAATGCGCCTTGATGTTCTTGACTTCATCGGCCGTGTAGAGGCCATCGGCAGGTGCATAGTGCGTGTGCACGATCGTCTTGCCATGATATGCGGGATCCGCGTACATCTTGTAATACCGTTCGGGTGCTTCCCATGGCTCGTGCGGGTGGAAGCAATCGAGGAACAAGTAAAACGGTTGCTCCTCGCGGTTATCCTCTACGAACTGCATGCCCCAGCGGAACACTTGCGCCGTGAACGTGTCGTTCTCGGAATGAATGCGTGCCGTATTCGCGACGTGCTGGACAACGAGCGAGCTCGGCCGCGCGCCCTCTTTTTTTCCCGCGGCGTTGTCTTTACCGCTATATTTAACGAGCTGCTCACGCGTGACGGCATATGGCGATTGCCAGCGGTCTTGCTGCTGCCCCCGTATGAATTCCCACTGGTTGAAGCCCCGGGTGAAGTTGAAGCCAGGCGCGAAGTACGGCAGCGTGTCCGTGCAAAAGCCAGTGTGGTACCCTGCCGCTACCAGGTTCTCGGCGACCGTGTCCTCGCCGTTGTCCATGGGTTGCCAGCCTGGCAAGTACACGATGTCCCATTTCACTGGCTTGTACTCGCGGAACGGGAATGCTCGCCGGCCGGTGTGCAACGCCCGGCGCACCGGTATCGTGGGCAATGATTCCGGAAATGCGTTGTCGAATCGCACCGATTCTTTTGCAATGGCATCGAGATTCGGCGTTTTGATGGTCGTGTTCCCGTAACAGCCCAGGCAATCCTTCCGGAACGTGTCCGCCACGATGATGACGATGTTCGGCCGGGCACGATGTTCAAGTTTCACCATGCAAACCGTAGTACCTCGTCCTCCAAGAATAATATCGTTTTTCCACGCGCCCGGAGCACGCCGGGCTCGAGGTTTGGCAGCGCGTTTCCTCTATAGAAAGCAGCATGTGGGCTGTTTGTGGGGAAAATTGACGGGCATATAAAACGTTATATATCGTACGTCATTTCATGTCCTCAATGAAATAGCCCCGGTTGCAAATGAGGCGAGGAGTGACGTCTGTTGACTATCATCGATGAAAAAAAGAAAATTATCGAACATCTCCCGAGGGATGCATCAAGCGGGAGGGAAACACCGTCATTCGACCCGTCTGCCATCACGGACGTGGAGAGCGCGGTCCTGGCCCTCCAAAATTGCGGCCCAGCTGATGGAAATCTCGGCAAAGCTCTTGAAGTCCTGGCGATGATGGTCTCGGAGCCGTCGTGCTTGCGCGTGCTCGCCATGTCCGGCGCGATGATTCCCGCGGGTATGGAGGAGATCATCTGCCAGCTCGTCGAGAGGCACGTCGTCAACGTCATCGTCACGACAGGTGCCAACATCACGCATTCACTGGTGAACGTGCTCGGCGAGGATGGGACACAAGCGCATTATCTTGGCAGCCCGAATGATGATGACGTGGACCTCAGTCGAAATCACGTGTTCCGGATCTATGATACCGTCATTCCGGAGAATGAATTCGACGTCGCGAACGAGACATTGTATCAGATCATCCGATCGGAATTTCCCGGCGCGGCGCAGGTGGTCACGTGCCCGTCGGAACTCTTCGCGCTCCTCGGCAAAAAGATTACCAAGCGATGCATGCTCAAGGTGGCCCATGATAACGGCGTGCCCGTGTTTTGCGGCGCGACGTCGGACAGCGAGCTCGGCATCAATCTTATGAAGTTCCGGGATTTTCACGATCTCAAGATCGTGCTCGATGAGGTCGGTGATATCGGCAATTTCTCGAAATACATAACAGCCTACCCGTGCCATGGCACGATCATCATCGGGGGCGGCGTTCCCCGCAACTGGACACAGCAAGTCTTTCCCTACATCCACGATCTTGAAGTGGCCCGTGGTGCCGGGCTGAAACACAAGGGTTACGACTACTCCGTGCGATTTTATACGGCAGTGCCCGACGATGGTGGATGTTCTGGCTGCACGATCTCGGAGAACGTGTCGTGGGGCAAGTATCACGCGAAATCCATGCACCAGGAAGTATGGGGCGATGCGACCGTCAGCTTCCCGCTCGTCGTCACGGCGCTGTTTCAAATGCTGGAGAAGCGTGTGGAAAAAAAAGGAGCGTAGTACCCCGAGCTCGTCGAAAACGTGAGAAGTTACTTCGATCATGTTACTTTCTGCTTTTCATCGCCCGTGTCCACGAAAGGCCAGAGGTTCTCCGCCTTGTCCTCGGGGGTCACTCCCATGTCGCCGTAATCGCAGGTGATCTCCTCGCCTGCCTTGATATCCATCGCCGCGCACGTCGCGTCATCCGTCTCGTACGTGTTTGATGATGACGAATGGTTCATGAAGCGCGCGTTGTCGACGCAATAGTAATACCGGCCCTTGAACATGAAACAATACCTTTTAAAAAAACTCGCCTGCCACGGCGCCATCCTTCCAAGTTGTTGCTTGTACAGCACGATATCGAAGCCTTGATCAAATTGCCAGATGCGTGCTCCCTTTGGGATGTCCACGGCAGCAAAGACGCCAAGCCCCTCGATGGGTGAGGCCGCAACGTACGTGTCAACGAGCATCATGTGCATCACCTTGCGGTAACATAGAAGAATAAGGCCCAGCCCCTTTTGTAGATGTGGCCAGGTGGTGTTGCTTGCGTCATTTGCTTATTTTTCGGCCGAAAAGGACGATGCTGCAACCAGGGGCATACATTGGCAAGCGTTCTTCCAAGCCCGTGAGAAATGTGTACCACGCGACCAGCCGCTTCGACGGTTTCGTGGTGTCCAGGAATGTGCTGGGGATGATGTTCGTGATCGAGTTGATGGACCAGCGTTTTTCGACGCGGAGCCCCGCGCGGCGCAATTCAGCCGCGAGTGCCGATTCGGTGAACAGGTCAAGGGGCATGTTCACGGGTTGCTCTTTTTCGCGGAACTTGAAATTTATCCAGACATTCTGCAGGGGGTTCTTGAGCACGACGGGCCGGATCCCCTTGAAATCATCGTTGATACCCAGCTTTCCATGCAAGAACGGGTCGATGATCGTCCACGCGGCATCAAAATTCCACCGGGTATCTGTTTCGATGAAAAACGTGCCACGATCCTTGAGCACCCTGGAAAATTCAGCGATCGCGAACCGGAACCGTGGCACGAAACTGAGCGTGCTCCCGCAACAATTGACGTGATCGAAGCTCCTATCTTCGAAATCCATTTTCGCGATGTTCCCTTGTTGGAATGTTGGCTGCTTATAGATTCTATTATCCCGCAATTTCGTGACGAGTTTCTGGATTATGAGGTTATATTTCTTGACAAATGAGAAATACACGGGAAACAGCTCGCATTTCACCGGATCAAACGTCTTTTTTTTCGCTTCGGCAATCGCGAGGAGATCCTTGGCCACGTCAACGCCGATGACCTCGCTCCCTGCCGCGGCGTGCAAGTACGACTGGAATCCCGTGCCGCAACCGGCATCGAGAACCCTTGCCGGATTACCTTCAGTGCCAAGCGTATCCGCGATGAAGTAATGCAGCCGAGAGAACAGCCACGAGTACCAGAGGTCGTTCACATCATCGTAGATGTCTTTTATGCCGTTAAAAATCGATGCCGTTGTTTCGATGGCGTTAATTATTTTGGGATTATTTTTTATGTCATTGTTTATTTTCCGATTTTCTTTAATGCCGTTGGAAATCGTCGCGACGTCAGCCATATAATATTTAATAAGTGTTTCCAGTTTAAATCAAATGCGTTCCCCGAGTTCCAGCGAATATTTTTTTCCCGCCGCGCCGAATGCAACGGGATCACGACATGACAAAGCCGAACTTCGTGTTCATCCTCATCGATGATATGGGATGGCGGGACCTCACTAGCTATGGCAGCACGTTTTACGAGACACCAAATATCGATACCTTGGCCCGCGATGGTATGCTCTTCACGGATGCCTACGCGGCTTGTCCCGTCTGCTCGCCGACGCGCGCGAGCATTATGACCGGCAAGTACCCGGCCCGGCTTGGCCTCACTGACTACATCGGGGGCAGCACCAAGGGAAAGCTCCTCCCACCCCCTTACATTCGATACCTCGCCATCGAGGAAACAACCATCGCCCGCGCCTTGAAGGACGGCGGCTACCAGACCTTTCACGTGGGCAAATGGCATCTCGGTAGCGAGCAGTACTGGCCCGAACGGCACGGCTTCGACGTGAACGTGGGTGGCTGCGACTGGGGCTCGCCGAAGCACGGGTATTTCAGCCCGTACGGCAACCCGCGGCTCAAGGACGGGCCATTCGGGGAATATCTCACCGACCGGCTCACCAGCGAGGCCATCACGCTGCTTAAGGAGCGCGGGCACGAGCCTTTCTTTATGTACCTTGCTTACTACGCGGTGCACATCCCGATCCAGGTGCCGAAGCGGTACGTGGACAAGTACAAGGCCAAGGCTGAAAAATTGGGCTTGGTCAAGCAAAAAGCAACCCAGCGTGGCGAATACTTTCCCACCGTAGGGCGGCAGTTCCTGCGCCTCAAGCGCCGCGTGATCCAGTCCGACCCCGGGTATGCCGGCATGGTCGAAAACCTCGACGAGAATGTCGGCCGTGTCTTGCAAGCCATCGAGGACATCGGGCGGGCCAAGGACACGGTCGTAATCTTCACGTCAGACAACGGGGGGCTATCGACCACGGAGAGCTCGCCCACGTGCAACGCGCCGCTCGCCGAGGGCAAGGGCTGGATGTACGAGGGCGGGACGCGCGATCCCCTGCTCGTGAAGTGGCCAGGACACGTGAAAGCGAGGAGCACGTGCACCATTCCAATCACGTCGACCGATTTTTATCCAACGCTCTTGGAAATGGCGGGCATGAAATTGATGCCAGAGCAGCACCGGGATGGCACGAGCATGATGCCGCTGTTGAAGGGAGAATCGCCTGCCGAGCGCGACGCGATCTTCTGGCATTACCCGCACTATGGCAACCAGGGTGGAACGCCAGGCACGTCTATCCGAGCTGGCGATTACAAGTTGATCGAGTTTCACGAGGATGCTCGCCTCGAATTATACAATTTGAAAAATGACATCGGGGAACATAAGGATTTATCCAAGGACCAGCCAGACATCGCAGCACAGCTCAAGGAGCGGCTCGACGCGTGGCGCGTGGACGTCGGTGCAAAGGCCCCGACGCTAAATCCCGCGTACAAGCGGGGGTTACGGCGATTTTTTTCCCGATGATGTACGAATCCATTTTAAAATCTTATGCCCAATATTTCATTTAGGTGAAATTAATCCATGTATAAAGTCGATGCAGAGCGGGTCTACGTGCTTGACAGGGTGCGTCGGGATCCACGTGCCGAAAAGCGCCTTGCACGGATGCTCGCGGCCATTCATCCGAAAGAAATCATTGATATCGATGACCAGCAGTTGAATCGCATGGTGATCGAGCACGGATGGACGGGCGGGCATGAACAGAGGACTGGTGCCTACCATCGCGAGGGTTCTCCCGTGCTGGTCTTCAGCACGTTCCGGTGGGACAACAAGGAACTCGCGCGCGTGAAAAAACAATATCCGGCCTTGGATTCTTGCTTGCTGCTCGGGCAAAACCCCGTGACCACGCGAAGCCGCTTCAATCAGCATGGGCCAGATTGGTGCGTTTGCCAGCTCGCCAAGGAGATTCACAGCATCTACGGCTGCCTCCATGCTTGCGATTACTGCCACGTCGAGGACTTCGTGAACATCATGCTCGACCTGGAACGCCTCGTCGACTTTGTGGCCAAGGTTATCAAGGCGACACCAGACCAGCACCTGTACAAGTACGACAACTATACCGATCAGATTTGCTTCGAGCCGGAGTACGGGGCGTCGGAATTGCTCGTGCCATTTTTCGGTACGCAAGACGACAAGTACATCCTGTTATACACGAAGAGCGACAACGTCGATCACTTGCTCGACCTTGATCACCGGGGTAAGACCATCATCAACTGGAGCCTGTCGCCCCGCACGCAGAGCACGAAAATCGAGAAGGGTACGCCGCCGTTCCAGCGCCGTATCGCAGCGATGCAGAAATGCCAAGATGCTGGCTACACCGTGCGGGTCAGGGTTTCACCTATCATCCCTGTCGAGAATTGGCAAGATGAATACACCGAAATGATCGATCTCTTGCTTGCGAGCATCAAACCCGACGTGATCACGCTAGATGTCGTCGGTTTTATGAGCCCCTCTCAGATGAAGGTGGCGTTGGATACCAGCTTGTTTGACAAGTATGCGAGAGCCTTGCTTGACCAACAGGAACGCCTCGAGCGGCCGAGCTGGGGGAAGCACGTGTTTCCGGATGAGTACAGGAAGGAGTTATACGAACACGTGATCGGGGAGATCCGGAAACGAGTTCCCGGGCAAATTGTTTCTATCTGCAACGAGACCTTTGACATGTGGGAGATCATGGCGCCGGCGTTGGGAGCCAACAGCAATCCCGACGAGTTCACGTGCTGCTGCGGCCCCAATTCGGTGCCCGGGCATCACTTGTTAAAGGGCTGAAGCCTTTCCGGCAGCCTCAAAGCCAATGAATGCTTCAATCCAGGTGTAAAATGGACAATAGGAGCATTTCTATGGTCGAATACGTCATCGAAAACCGGTTTCCAGAGGAAAGTGAGATCGACAAGCTCAATGAATTTCTAAATCGAATCTGGCATGAATACAACTATGAAGAGGGATTCTTCGATTTAAACAAGGACCTGTTCAACTGGTATGCCAGTTCCCCACTGCAGAAGCCGGAATACTACTTTATCTGCTTTGACAAGCAAACCCGGGAAATCATCGGGTTTACCATGGTCGTTGCCCGGCAGATGTTCATCGACGGCAAAGGGCCATACACGATGATCTATGGCGGCATGATGACGGTCGACCAGCGCTATCAAGGGCTTGGCATCGGGAAAGACCTCGGGAACACCATGGCACACGTTACCGATAATTCTGACATCGCCGGCTGGTTCGCTATGATCGAGCCCGGCAGCCGTGGCCTCGCGACGGTCAGGAAAATGGAGTACAACAATCGCATCGAGCTGTGGGATCATCCCAAGATGTTCCTCCGCCCGCTGAACGTCAGGAAACATATCAAGCTCGGCAATCTCGGCGTGCTCGAAAAGATCGGGGCGATCTTGATCGAAGGCGTCAAGGCGGTGAAGGACCCACGCATAATGCCCGTGTCGATCGACGCGGATATCGATCAGCTGCTCGACTTGTTGAACTCGTATGCAAAGGTGTATCGACTCGCGCGATGCTGGGAGAAGAAGGAACTGCTCGGCTACTTGAAAAACCCGCTGTGCCGGGGCATGGTGCTGAAAGAACAAGGGAGGATCACGGGGGTTGCCATCGCCATCGTGACCCCGTTTTTCTTGAAAGGTGAAAAATTCATCCTGGCAATGCTCGAGAACTGCCATTACCGGGATCTCTCCAAACCCGATCAAAATTTGCTCGTGCGTTCCTTGCTCTATCAATTGAAACAAGAAGGCATCGTTGCCGTGACTGAGTTCGGCGCCGGTTACTATGATCTGGCACCACTTCGTGCGAACCGTTTTATCGGGTACAAGCGCCGCATGGTCTTGTATTTCTTGCCGGTCATGAAGCCGGATGACGAGCGGTTGAAAAAAATAAAGGAAAACAAGGATCCGATATACGTTGATATCCGGTGAAATGCTCTCAAGGCGTCTCCGGTTCCCCGAATTCGCGTGGAACCTTCTGGATCAGGTCCTTGATCTTTGCGAGATCGAAGGAATCCATCTTTTCTATTTCCTGGATGATTGAATCTATATTTGCCTTGGTATCTTCCGTGCGTTTCAAGCGTTCCTGGATGCGGGCGATGACTGATTTCAGCATCGACCTGACGCCGTGGAAGTAATCGAGCGCATCTTCCTTCGACGTGAATTTTTCGATGTTCTTGAACATCCGGCGTTTCGGACCCTCGCGCATGAACGGGTTGCCGTGAATGTCGGGCGGGGCAATCTCGGAAAGCATGGCAAATCGGTTCGCCCATTCTTCCTTCAATTTCTCGACATATGCCTTTCCCTCCGCCGTGATCGTGTAATACTTCAAGTTGCGGCCATTTTCCACGGCCTCGCGGGTCGAGACGTATTTATTCTCCTCCAGCTCATCGAGCGTGCGGATGAGATTACCGCGCGGGATGTCGTACTTTTCCTGGAGCTGGTAGCCAGTGATGCCGTCGGGGGCGTCCTGGATGATCATGAGCACGAAGAGGTGCTTGATCTCTTGGAATGCCTCTTTGGTGAGCAATGGTGGAGGGCCAGGTGGGCCGAATGGCCATCCAGGAGGTGGTGGGCCTTGCGGACTGCCGGGTGGTGGTGGACCATGGGGGCCGTGATGGTGTGGCGGGCCGAACCATAGACCTGGGCCGCCGTGGGGTGGACCAGGGCAAGGTGGAAATTCATCGAAACCGGGATCGTTCGGGTTGTCCATGATAGGTCACTTTTATGTCAGGTTCCGATCATATGATCGAAATGAACACGTATAAAGATTGTGATCGTCTAGGACACGTGTAACCATGCAATATCTTTGCTGTTTAGAGCAAAATATCTCTCTTTTGTTAAAAAAAAGTGCAGGGGGAGGGATTTTCGAGCGTGCGTAAACCGCAGTCACTTTTTATTCGAACCCCCGGACTCCTGCGAGACGGGATGTGCCATCTCGACCCTATTGGTTGAGATCTTGAGTCCCGCGCCGATGATCCTCCTGGAATGCCAGGAATTGACCGACTTGGCTACCCCTGCGGAATTAAAAGCGGACAAGGAGGGCTTTTCGCCCCGCGCTAAACACGCTCGGGAATTCGAACCCCCGGCCAATAGGTTAAGAGCCTATCGCTCTACCTGGCTGAGCTACTTGTCCATGGAATTTCGTCGTTAGGGTTTTGATGGCAATGCGGTTTGCTTCAACCAGAATGACGATACCAAGTGATCAAAGCATCCACGCATCAATCGAACACGAGATAAAATGTGCGCGGCATTAAAAATCTATTCAAATGGCGTTGTAGCATAGTCAAGTCGTTAACACATTTCTGACAAGTCGATATCTCACATCATTTTTTTGCCCGACATCGTTAAATCGCGAGATCGGACAAAGAAATTGCATGACCTTGCAAATGACCAAGGGTTATGAAAAAATTCGACGAACCAGGCGAACTTGGTCTTGAATGCATAAAAGGGAGTTGTTTTTTTCACTTTGTTGGTATGGCTTCATCTTTCTCTGGAATCACCACGCGGCCTCGGCAATTCTTCCAGTAGAGAGAAAGTCCCAAAAAGCCCTTGGAGAGCAATATCGATGCGAGAATACCGATGATGGTCAAATAAAAGAATTCAAACACGTTGCCTTCGACCACCGTTCCCTTGATCGTTATATCCTTGATCTGGATGAAGTCAGCGAGGAATATTGACATGTAGACAAATAAAAAAATGGAGATGCCTATGAGTACGAAGTTTTCGAGCAGAAAGCTGTTTAAAACGACCTTTAACCTGCTCAGCCCTGTAATTTTCTTTTTGTATTGAGCCCCTGACACTATTTTGATTTTTTGCCTGAAATCGCCCTTGACAAATGGGAACGCCCTGTACAACGACGAGGTATCAATGACCGCAGAGATAAGACATAAGACAACGATCACGATCGATACCACGATCAGGAAGGCATTGCCCGACTCGATTGTTGCATTAGTGAAAATAAAATGGCCGAAGAAAACGAAAATGTAAAGAAATATGAAGAAGACCAACGCCATAATCGTGCTAATACCGGAAAGCGAAAGATAAAGCCCCCGCGGGTTGGCTATCGAGAAGAGATATGTTATGATCCCGGCGATCAAGACGAGTATACCTACAAATATCGAAATCAGCGACAAGGAAAAGGTAACTACCATGAAGATCGTGCCGTAAATTCGTTTTTTACTGCTAAAGATAAGGTAAGTCGCGAGCCCGATTAGGAAAAACCCGAGCGTGATGAAGATGCTATTCACGTCAATGAAAAACACCAGGAAGATACAAATCGCAAGCGTCAATATCGCGCCGAGCGGGTGGTATTTCATCTTATACGCGTCTTTGTCGTATTTTCTTATCTTCCGGAACTTGATAACTGAAAGACTGATGAAGGCCACTGAAATCAGGTAGGAGATGTTGGATATTGAAGCGATGGTTTCGACCTGCCCGCTGATCGAGATGATAGCTGTCAAGAACGCCGTGAGCAAGATCGCCTTCAGCGGGGACTGGAGTTTCGGGTGGATCTCGCTCCAGCGCCGGTCGATGAAGTCCCAGCGAGCGAGCGCATAGAGATTTCGCGACGCGGCCATTACTGCCACTCCTACTGAGGTAAGAAGGGTTAAAATCGCCCCGATGAAGACGATGAAGTAAATGACCGGGTTTGAACTCACCCCTTCGATGAAGGTGAGATCGCTATTAGTAATCGTGTTGATGTCCATTGATGAGAAAACTGCAAATATAACTAAGAAATAGAATATCGCCGAAATCAGCAAGCTATAGCGCAATGCTTTCGGGATGGTTTTCCGGGGTTCCTTTATTTCTTCGGCAACAGACACGATATCTTCGAATCCGATGAAAACATCGATCAACAAGGCACTTCCAATGAAAATCGATGTAAATCCGTTTGGTACAATAGGAGTAAGTGCACTACCTGTTGGATTTAGGAACAAGTAAATGGCCCCGATTACTAGCGTGCACAAAAGAGCGACCGTAATCGGGTTCGAGATCGCGGCCAGCACGTTCGATCCCTTCAAGTTGAATATCGTGAATAATAGCACGAACCCAATGCTCAATGCAACGATGAGCACCGCGGAGTTTATTCCTAAAAGGTTACCAACGAACATAGCAGCGGTGTACGCGCATAAAGATCCGTATGCCATATTACTCAGCCAAACTAACCACCCGACGTACAATCCCTTGTTGCCAAACGCTTCGCGGATGTACACCAAGCTTCCGCCATTTGTGGGAAATAAGCTCGCGCATTCACCATAACATCCCGCGATAAGGAGAGCGATGCCCAGATCTAGAAGAAACGAAAAGATGATCGCAGCGCCAGCAATCTCCGCAACCGGGCGAAGAAGCGAGTAAATCCCCGCGCCGGTGAGGGACGTTATGGCGAGAAATGTAGTGGCGATCAAGCCGCTTTTCCTGGTATAGGTGAAACCCGCGGCCTTCTCGCTCGATTGCACTGCTTTCGGTTCCATTCTAGCATCGCTGTTGTCGATCAATAAATAATAGCAATTAAGTACGTTCCAGCTGGATTATCCCTGAAATTAGCAGGAATATGCCTCCAAAGAACGTGATGTAGATGATCAAGTCCTTGTTCAGGGCACCCAGGTCGAGGATTCCGAACACGTAGCTCAAGCCAATGAGGATGAAGATGATCCCGACTCCCAGCAGAATGCCACCGACAAATTTCACAACCCGGAACAGGAAGGAGAGCACTTCAAGCTTGTGCAAGTCCTTTTCTTTCTCGTGGATGACCAGTTCCTGGTCAGCCAAAATTTTTTTGAATTGCTCTATATGGATCTTAGAATCAATCATGGCCAATTCTATGGATTGGTTGCTCTTTTCCAGGGTCTCGTTCTTTTCCCGGTTATCTTTCATTTTTTGCTCGGCTTCATTAATCTTTTTCGTCTGGAGTTCATAATCAGCGTTATTTTTTTCGACCTGGTTTTTCAACTCGTCTGCCCGCTGCTCCTTGATCTTGATCAAGCTTTCTTGGTTCTTGAGCTGCTCGTTGAGATTTTCAACATTTTTTTTCAAGTCACTAATGCGGGATTCAAATTCCGAAATTTTTTGCAGGTTTTCTGCGAGCTGGGTATCGTAGGTTTTGATCGACGCGAGGAGAACGCTTTTTTTCTCCTCCCTTTCCAAGACCTCTGCTTTATTTTTCGAGAGAAGTTCAAGCGCCGCAGCATTTTCAAGCTTCACTTTTTCCTGGTCTTCACGTAATGTCTTCAATTCGACTTCCAGATTCTTTTTGGTGGACCCAAGTTTTTCGGTCTCCCCCTTGAGGTTCTCTTGCGAAGCTCGCAATTGCTGCAGGTCAAGATCCAATTTCTGTTTTATTGCATTCAGTTGTTCTGCTTTCTCTGCAGAATCCTTCAAAGCCTTGGATTGTTCATCGATCATTGCCTTGTTTTTTTCCACGGTTGCCGAAACATCTACGATCTCGCGCTGTTTCTGCTTTATATTCTCTGTACTACTCATCAGCTCTATTTGCTTTGCCTGCAACTCCTTTGACAGGTCCTCCATATTCTTGCTAAGATTGCTGAAATTTTCATCCAAGTTTTGTTTGTTCGAACGCAAGATCTTGAGTTCGGCGTCGATGGAGTCGCGATCCTTCGTTTTATGGTCAAAAATATCCTTGACCTGGGCGAGCTTGCCATCGAGTTCAGTCAACTGGGTCTTTCTCTCGGCGATCTTCGCATCGAGTTCTAAAAGAGCTTTTTTTCTAGATTCCACCTCTTGCACGGCGCCAGGTGAAGCTTGATCGCTTGGTGTTGCCTTAGTTCCCCCGTTACCGTTTCCTGCCGTTTCGATGGCCTTTCCAATGGTTGATTCCATAGCCTTGATGTTCTGCTCTAGTTCATCCCGTGAATCCTTCGCCTTCGAAAGCGGTTGTTTATTGGGATCTTCTCTTTCTTCGTTGACCATGGAATCTTCTCTTTCTTCGTTGAAGAAGGATTATTGAACCAGTTTTGCGTGCAATCGATGATTTAAACTGTTGTATTATTTTAACCGTGGACGAGTTGAAAACGAGAAGGACCCCATAAAAACATTTATTTTTGGTTAACAATTCCGTTGATCGTTCAAAAAGTGCTTGATTCTTGGATTTAAAAACAATTTAAATAAACCTACGTATAGTTTTGGGTCACGTTTATGGGGTGGAATTCTGGTGATTCAAAAATCGGGTCCTGGGGCTCCCGGCTTATGTGGTAATGTGCGACAAATATATAAGCAATTGTTGCGATCCTCTGGTTAGCAACCAATGGTTGCACACAAAAATATACACACAGTGCAAATCAAAAAGAAATCGAATAAGGTGAAACAAATGACTAATTCGCAACGTAAAGAAAAGATCATTGGCATCGATCTCGGCACGTCAAATAGTGCCGCATCCGTGCTGGTAGGTGGCAAGCCGGTCTTGATTCCCGCGGCGGAGGGAACGACCATCGGCGGTGGCAAAGCATTCCCGAGTTACGTCGCCTTCACGAAGGACAAGAACATCCTCGTTTGTGAACCTGCGCGGCGGCAAGCAGTCTCCAACCCCGAACGCACGATCACAGCCATCAAGCGAAAGATGGGCACGAACTACAAGGTGGAGATCGACGGCAAGAAATACAGCCCCCAGGAAATCTCGGCCATCCTCCTCCAGAAGATTAAGGCTGATGCGGAAGCCTTCTTGAGCGAACCGATTTCCAAAGCGGTCATAACGGTACCCGCGTATTTCAACGATGCACAGCGCACTGCCACGAAGGATGCGGGTCGCATCGCGGGTTTGGACGTTGTCCGCATTATCAACGAGCCTACGGCAGCAGCTCTTGCATATGGCTTGGATAAAAAGGGAACGAACTTGAAAATCGCGGTGCTGGACTTGGGCGGCGGTACCTTTGACGTGACCATCATGGAAATGGGTGATGGCGTGTTCGAGGTCATCTCCACGTCAGGGGACACGCAACTTGGTGGCACCGATATGGACCTGTTGATTATGGAAGACATTGCCCGCGAGTTCAAGCGAAAGGAGAACATCGACTTGCTCACCGACCCGACCGCGAAACGCCGGCTTCTCGAAAGCGCGGAAAAGGCGAAGATCGAGTTATCGACCGTGTTTAGCACGCAGGTCAACTTACCGTTCATCACGCAAGATGCCAGCGGGCCCAAGCATCTCGATATGGAATACACGCGATCGAGGCTTGAGGAAGTCATCAACCCGGTGCTAAATCGCCTCGATGCACCCATGAAAAACGCATTGAAGGATGCAAAGCTCGAGCCCGGCCAGGTTGACAAGGTCATCCTCATCGGTGGCCCCACGCGTATGCCTAGCGTGCTGGAACGGTTCGAACGGGTATTTGGCAAGAAGATGGAACACGGCGTCGACCCCATGGAAGCCGTCGCGATCGGTGCGGGTATCCAGGGCGCGGTGCTGAGCGGCGAGGTGAAGGATATCTTGCTGCTGGACGTCACGCCGTTGTCGTTGGGCGTTGAAACGCTGGGCGAAGCATTCACCACGCTGGTGAAACGCAATACCACCGTCCCCGTGAAGAAATCCCAGGTGTTTTCGACCGCGAGCGACAATCAAACATCGGTCGAGATCAATGTCTTGCAAGGCGAACGCCCGTTGGCAAAAGATAATTTCTCACTAGGGAAGTTCTACCTGGAAGGCATTCCACCCGCGCCTCGTGGCCTGCCGCAGATCGAGGTGACCTTCGAGATCAATGAGAATGGCATCTTACAAGTCACCGCCAAGGACCTCGGCACGGGAAAGGATAAGTCGATACGCATCGAGGGTACGAAGAAACTCTCCGAGGAAGATATCAAACGGATGCACGACGAGGCCGATCGAAACAAGGAAGCCGATGAGCGCTTGCGCGGGATTATGCAGAAGCGCAGCGAGCTCGACAGCATGACCTACCAGGCCGAGCGCCTTATGAAAGAGAACGCAGCCAAGCTCGATGCGGGGCTGCGCAATCGGCTCGTGAAAGCGTTGGATCAGGCGCGTGACATCGTCAAGAATAAGGGCGACAATGAGCATTCCATCGACGAGGCCAAGAACGAGCTCGAAACGGCATTGCATGAATTCGCCAGACAGTTGTATGCCACGAAGGGTCCTGCCGGCGCTGCAAACGGCAATGGTAGCAACGCGGCCGGGTCGGGCGGGGTCGATGGGTCGTACGGCGCGACCGGCGCGGGAAATGGCGATAACGTCGTCGATGCAGATTACTCGTGAGCACGATTCGGGACCGTAAAACAATTTTCCCCATTTTTTTCCATTTAGGAAACAGATGGGAATGAAATGATCGTAATACAAATCAAAAAAACGACATAGTGACGTCAATGGCTCCAAAGAAGGATTATTACGGGATCCTCGGGATTCCCAAGTCCGCGACGAAGGAAGAGATAAAACGAGCCTTCCGGAAGCTCGCGAGAAAGTACCACCCGGATGTCAACCCGAACGATCCGACGGCCTCGGACAAGTTCAAGGAGATTAACGAGGCCTACATGGTGCTCGATGATGATAAAAAGCGCGAGCTCTACGACAAGTTCGGCGTCGTGGACGGTGACCAGGCAACGTATCCCGGTGCTGGTGATTGGCAGGGTGGTGCGGCTGGCCCGGATGGTGCTCGTGTTTATCAGGGACCGGATGGCACGACCTATTATTATACCAATGGTCCAGGAACCGGGGGCGATTTCGACTTCGGCGAGATCTTCGGTAGTGCCGGGGGCGCGAAGACTGGAAAGCGGAAGCGCGCGGGCCCGGAATCCGTAGGCTTCGATTTTTTTAACGATCTCGGTGACATCTTCGACGTGTTCAACCGTGGCAGTGGGAGCTCGAGGGCCCGTGGATTCAGCTCAGCCGAGCCGCGGGAAGGCGAGGACCTGCGCTATGACATGGAGATAGATTTCATGGAAGCATTTTCCGGCGGGCAGCAGCAAGTCAGTTTCAAGGACCCGTCGACCGGCAAGCAGCGGACCATCACGGTGAAGATTCCTGCCGGCGTAAAAGACGAGCAAAAATTGCGGTTGGCGAAGCTCGGTATGCCTGGGGAGAATGGCGGGCCGCCCGGGGACTTGTACATTGCCATACACGTCCGGCCTCGGCCTGGCTTTGACCGGAAGGAGAACGATGATGTTGCCGTTGTCACGGAAATCCCGTTCACCACGGCTGCACTGGGAGGAAAAGTGAGCGTGGAAGGCATCGACCGCCCCCTCTCGGTCACGGTACCACCAGGGACGAGGGATGGCACGTCGCTGCGGTTGAAAGGTCAAGGCTACCCGCGGCTCCAGACTAGCGAGCGGGGAAATTTGCTGGTCGAGATCAAGGTCCAGGTGCCGAGCCACGTGAGCGTCAAGCAACAGCAATTGCTGGAAGAATTGCGAGAATCGGGGCTGTGACCCGGGAATATCAGGAGGTAGACTATTATGATGAAAATGGATGATTTCACGGTAAAAGTTCAAGAAGCACTGGTCGCGGCACGCGCGATCGCGCAAGAACGCAACCACCAATACATCGAACCATTTCACCTGTTGAAAGCCTTGCTCGACCAGCAGGACGGCATCGCCCGTCCCTTGCTGGAAAAATTGGGAGCACGGATCGTGGCTGTCGACAAGGATGTCGATACCCAACTGGACAAGATCCCGACCGTTCACGGCTCGGCGACGAGCGATGTCCTCGTTTCGCGCGAGACATCGGCGCTCTTCGAGGACGCGTGGAAGGAAGCCAAGTTCTTGAAGGACCGGTACTTGAGCAGCGAGCACTTATTGATGGCCATGGCTGCCAGCAATGGCAGTCCAGCCCAGCGCGTGCTCGGCGCGCACGGGATCACGAAAGAACGCGTTATGCAAGCCCTGGTGAGCGTGCGAGGCAGCCATTCTGTCGTGGATCAAGACCCCGAGAGTAAATACCAGGCCATCGAGAAATACTCGAAAAATCTTACCGACCTGGCCCGGCGGGGCAAACTCGACCCCGTGATAGGACGGGATGACGAGATACGCCGCGTGATGCACATTCTGTCCCGGCGGACGAAAAATAATCCTGTACTGATCGGCGAGGCCGGCGTTGGAAAAACGGCCATCGTCGAGGGGCTTGCGCAGCGGATCGCGAACGGGGACGTGCCAGAATCGTTGAAAAACAAGGACCTCGTTGCCCTCGATCTCGGGGCTATGATCGCTGGGTCCAAGTACCGGGGCGAGTTCGAGGACCGGCTCAAGGCGTTGCTCAAGGAAGTTGAGAAATCGGATGGACGCTATATCTTGTTCATCGACGAGCTCCACACGCTGGTCGGTGCCGGGGCAGCAGAAGGTGCCATCGACGCGTCGAATATGCTCAAGCCGGCCCTGGCCAGGGGCGAGTTGCGTTGCGTCGGCGCGACGACACTGAACGAGTACCGGAAATACATCGAGAAGGACGCCGCGCTTACCAGGCGGTTTCAAACTATACTCGTTGACGAACCAAGCGTCGAAGATACCATCGCAATTCTCCGTGGCCTCAAGGAGAAATACGAGGTTCACCACGGGGTGCGCATCTCGGATGCAGCTGTCATCGCGGCAGCGACTCTCTCGCACCGCTACATCACCGACCGGTTCTTGCCCGATAAGGCAGTCGACTTGATGGACGAAGCTGCATCGCGATTGCGCATAGAGATCGACAGCATGCCTACCGAGATCGACGAGCTGGAGCGGCGGGTGATACAGCTGGAGGTCGAGAAGCAAGCGTTGGTGAAGGAGACAGATCCCGCTTCTAAGGAACGACTGGAAAAAATCGAGGTAGAGCTGCACGGCTTGCGCGAGAAGGGGGACGTTTTGAAGCTGCAATGGCGCAACGAGAAGGAGAAGATAGCAAAGATCAGCGAAGTCAAGAAAAAAATCGACGCTGCAAAGGTCGAGGCAGAACACGCGGAAACCGAGGGCAATCTCGGGCGGATGGCAGAATTGCAATACGGGGTCATCAGCGGCCTTCAAAAGGAACTGGGACGTCTTGATGCCGAGCTAAACACGATCCAGGCAACCAAGAAGATGTTGAAACAAGAGGTCGACGAGGAAGACATTGCCAACATCATTGCCCAATGGACGGGTATCCCCGTCTCCCGTATGCTGGAAGGAGAACGCACCAAACTGCTGCAGATGGAAGATCGACTCGCACGACGCGTGGTTGGGCAAGACGCTGCCCTCAAGGCCATCTCGAATGCCATCCGGCGTGCCCGCGCGGGCATCCAGGACCCGAACCGTCCCATCGGCACGTTCATCTTCATGGGCCCGACGGGGGTTGGCAAGACCGAGACAGCAAAGGCACTCGCGGAATTCCTGTTCGACGACGAGAACGCCATGGTCCGCATCGATATGAGCGAGTACATGGAAAAGCATTCCGTTGCCCGTCTCATCGGCGCGCCACCCGGTTACGTGGGTTACGACGAGGGCGGGTACTTGACGGAAGCCGTGCGGCGCCGACCCTATTCCGTGGTGCTGTTCGACGAGATCGAAAAGGCGCACAGCGACGTGTTCAACGTTTTGCTCCAGATCATGGATGATGGCCGCCTCACGGATGGCCACGGCAAGACCGTGGATTTCAAGAACACGATCATCATCATGACCAGCAACATCGGGAGCGAGGTTATCCTCGAGTCGAGAGAACGAGGTGGCGAGGGCATCGACCTGGCAACCGTGAACGCTATTCTGTCGCAGCATTTCCGACCCGAGTTCTTGAACCGGATCGACGAGGTCATCGTGTTCAAGTTCCTCGATGAGTCGCGCATCCAGGCGATCGTGGAGATCCAGATCGGAAAGCTCAACGCTCGCTTGGCGGACCGCAAGATCGAGCTCATCATTGATGCCGCGGCCAAGGCGTTCCTTGCCCGGCGAGGATTCGACCCGAAATACGGTGCCCGGCCGTTGAAGCGCGCGATCCAATCCGATCTGGAGAACCCGCTATCCACGCGCCTCTTGAACGGCGATTTTACCGAGGGTGACAAGATCGGGGTCGGGCTGGATGGCTCGAAGGGAGCGCTCACGTTTACAAGGATACAACGAGACAAGGATGGCGATGGCGGTGACCGTGAGAACTAGAGCCGTGAAACCCGCGATCCTGCGACCGTGTCAACTTGGCAACAACGACACTTTTTCATACTCCAGTTACCAAGATTGGCTTGGTAACACGCGGTACGGCTCGGCAAGGATCCACAAGACGAGGTGCATGAACGATGACCTTTGAAAATGAAGGAGACGAATGGTTTTTCGACGTGTTGGGAAACGATATCCGGCGCAAGATCATCCAGCTGCTTGCCCGCGGCCCGATGTCCATGAAACAGTTTACCGATTCCGTGAACGTCTCCCGGCAAGCAATCCTCAAGCAATTGGAACAATTACGGAGC
This sequence comes from Candidatus Sigynarchaeota archaeon, assembly GCA_030587525.1. Taxonomy (GTDB): domain Archaea; phylum Asgardarchaeota; class Lokiarchaeia; order Sigyniarchaeales; family Sigyniarchaeaceae; genus Sigyniarchaeum; species Sigyniarchaeum tengchongense. The sequence goes on from JAUQYW010000275.1 coordinate 27,185, forward strand.
AAGGGCCTCGTGGATTCGCACGACATGGAAATAGAAAACGAGGAAAAGAAGAAAGGTCCACCTGCCCGGGTGTATAACCTGGTCAAGTTCTTTAAGGTGGAATACGAGGTGAACCCCAACTTCACGGAACCTCTCGTGACGCGGCTTTTCTTGCTCCCGGGTGATATTGACGAGGAGCACGATGCTGAAGCAAGAAAAACGTATCCGATCGATATGAGGCAGTGCTTCGAGGACTTGTCACGCTTGGACACGGACATAAATGACCTCGTGGTGAAACATCGCGAGCTGTACCAGAAAAAGGTCGAGTTACTCAATCGCCTCCGGCAACGCATCGACGAGAGCTTCGAGGACGAGGAAGAAAAGGAAATCTTGCAATATATGCTCGCGCATCCCGCGAAGGCACTCGAAGGCATTCCGTTTGCCGAATTTGCATCGGCGATCCCTATACGACCGGATTTTTTGGAAGCCGTGCTCAAGAGCCTCCAGCAGCACGACTACATCGAAAAAAAAGGGGAATTTTACCGGATCAAGCAAACTTCCTAATGTGCTTTGCTCTTTGCTCTTTTTCCCTTCCTTTGATTTTAATAAATTAAAGTCAAAAACAGGGGCTTCCCGTCAGATTTTCACGAGAAGTAAATCTTTCATTCTGGCACATATCTTGCTTTTCATCAAGAAATTACTTGTCCGCGATATTTTCTCAAGGAAGTCCCCGTGAAAAATCGACTGAAAATTCCCGGTGCAAAGGATGAAATCCAATCATTCTTCTTTCTTTTCGTCTTCCTTTGGTTTGGCTTCTTCCTTTGGCTTATCTGCGGGTTTCTTTCCTTCTTTCTTTGGTTTTCCTGCTACTTTTTTGCCCATAATGATTCACCAACCAACTTATTTTATCAAGATCAACACGTGGGAGAAAATACATGTTGATCATCACATCAGTTAGTTGTACCGGGATAAAAGCTCTAACAAAAAAAAGCCCTTCAATCCGGCTTTAAAAGCTAAATTAAACTCGATCAAAAACATATCCTTAAAAGCGATCATCACCCTTTTGAAAGATCCGAAGGCAATTTGAATGGTGTGTTCTGAATCGGCAAATATATGAATAAGAAATCAAAATCTTAAAAGTAAGATCAGATCATTTTTCGCAATAAAATTGGCCTTGAAAATCCCAGATTAACGCCGGCGCTTTCGTAAAGGTTCGTAGGATAGGGAATATATTCGATTTCACATCTCACTTCGTGAGATGTAAAGTTTGGGAGACGCGCTCGATAATTACCATACCAAATCAATGAAATCGGGCCGTCATTAAACCGTATTTTACAGAGCGGAGCATTTTCCTTGGGCAATTCCAGCCAATAGGTTCCATCTAATGAAGGAATGTGGAGATCAAAGCGATAGACCAATGGCCATATATATTGCGGCAATCCACTGTCCCGCAAATCATACGAGCGCGGTTGCACCAGTCCAATGTGCGGCTGTATAACCCAATGACCTGTTCCGGGCGTTGCCAAAAATGAACCGATTAATCGCACCGGTTCCGTGAGGGGGTGCAAATCAGATGCAAGAACTGCGGATGTTATGATGGTCAAAGTGTTCATCCCTGCCTTTAGACTGGCTGACAAGCCTATTGATTCAAACATGGCATGGTCTAAACGCGATCCCTTGTGCAAGGGTCCAATTTTGATTCCGTTCAGATTTATTTCAATATTCCCCGTTCCAACTTCTCCTAACGAGTCCAGTATCAATTCCAATTCAATGGGTAATGCGGTAATTTCAAAGGTGTAGGTCTGGTTCATTGCCCGTTTTAAATACGAGGCTCGTTCACCGGATTGAATTACCGAGTAAGATATCGTCCATTGCTCCAAATTCAAGATGTTCCAATGGGGGATAGAAACCGCCCAATCTGCCGGGGTGATGCTCTGAACCACCACAGATTTGGAATCATCGGGAAGTGATTTCGAGGTCAGGTAAATCGGATTTTCCACCTCATCCGTCCATCCAGTCGATGTTACCAAAAACATCACGCTCTCAGCAGGCGAGAAAGACCAATTAATATGGATTCTCTGATTGGCGTCAAGCTGCCAAGAAGTCGGGTCCAATCGGGAAATGCTTCCATTTTCCGCATTAAGGTAATGGATGACTTGGTGTTCCCACTGGTATTGAATATTTTTCCCGATAATGATCGATACATTTGTATATTCCTTGTCGGAAACATTTGCCGCAAACACGAGAATTCCTTCAAAAGGCTTGACAAGATCTGACCGGCGTATGACGATATCTCCCACTTCTTCATTCCTTGTCGAAATTACACGATGATCGAACACATGGAATTTATCAAACAGCACTGCTAAATCGGACCCGATGTGATTTCGGTAGACCGGATTCTGGGGGGTATCGATAAAAAAGAGACGGGATGCATCATCGGATTGATGGATGAGCTGGTGAACTTTTTCTGTATGGGGATAGATGGGGAACTGATCGATATTTGAGGAATTCACCAAGGGCATCTCAAGTCCATCCGTGATCATTTTGGGCACTTTCTGAATGCAAATCACGTTTCCTCCTGCATGTATAAGCTTGATTAATGCATCCGAGGTTCGCTGCGCCATCAGAGTTATGGCAGGTAATATTATCACATCATAGGAATTGTTTTTATCTCGCAAAACCCCTTCCGTTGTTTGCAGCTGCCCCAAATAATCACCCGGGAGAATATCGAAATCTACATGCAGTCGTTGTAACAGATCTACTGCATAAGGCAGTGCATAATGCGCATCAAAGGCATCTTGCATCATCCCAGGGTTCATCGACGCTAAGACTGTATCATTCCCGTATAGAATCCCCACCCGGGGTAACCCTCCTTCTGCTGGTTGGGAAAAGAGGTAACATAACCGGGCGATATAATCATTAAGAACCCGTAATTCTGGAAAATATCCGCAGCCATTAAATGCTGGGGGATGGTCCCCTTTCCGGATGCCTTCAATGGAATAGCTGAAATCGTGGGGAAAGAACAGATTGACCCCGTTTGCTACTTGCCAATCAACAAGAATTTTTTGGCGTTCAAGGGACAATGCCCAACCAGAGCTCCCGAAGCATTCGCTGCTGGTTCGTGGCAACTGGTATATACGGGCTGCAGAGGCGGCGAGTCGGGGCGTGACCATGTTATCGCACAAAGCAAGGGAATAATTAGCTTCAAATACTGCCCGGTAGATTCCCCCGAGCTGATCGCTCGATCCATAACTCATATACCGCGCGCCTTTGAAGAAATCCACCTGATCCCTGATTTGATTGAATAAATTCCCTTCATTCGCCACGTGGCCGATAGATGCAATATGGTGAGCTTCACACCAGTTGAAAATTTGCTGGAAAAATGCTTGTTGATAACTCGATCCCACAGCATTCCAGTACATCACCCGATACTGGATGCTATGGTTCGCTGTATCAAAAAATGCGGCCGGAATAATTTGTAACAAGGAATATTTTCCAATTGATGCAAAATACGCCTCGATTTCAGACGTGTAGGGCACAATACGGCGATACGATTTGTCCCCGTTGCAATACATGACGCCGGGTTCATCCGTGAAAATACCCATGATTGTCGATCCAAATAAAGAAGCGAGCCCTTGGCGATCAAAGTGATCGTAGTATTTCTGATGAGTTAATGCAATAAATCGCTGCATTGCATCGGGTTTTAGCACATTGGCTGCCTGGAGATTCCATTCCCGGACAAATAACATAACGAACCATAAATTTCCATCATCCGGCGAAGTCCATCTTATCTCTTTTTTGGATTGCGGCTGAGACTGGGATAAAACTTGCTTCACATCAAGAGTTTGAACCGATTCTGGAAAATTCACCATCTCGTACCCGGTTAGGGCCTCAATCACGGGAACTGCCACGATTCCATAAATTTCGGCGGTTTCGACGAGCGGGGGAATTTGGATGGTGATGGACTTTCCCGATTCGCATTCATACGCATCATGGAGAACGAGGAAATTTGCGGAGAAGTCTTTCGGATTAGGTTCGATGGTTTGACCCCCGGCATACCCGCTGGGGAAACCCTCTTCATCATATAGCCATACCAGAAATTTACGTTCTGATCCGTATTTCGCGGCATCGGAGATTACATTTAACCAGTCCTCGCCCATGTAAGGGGTGAGAAGGCCTACCCGGGCGTGCATGATTGCCCCGCCTGCTCCGACTTGCTTCATTTGATCCATTTGATGCCGCATCTCGGCTCGATCCAACCGATGGTTTAAAAACCACAAATATTGAACCCGGTATCGTGGATCGGGAGATAGGAAACCTTCTCTAAATATAGGATTCACATATGAAGATGTTTCATGTAATATATGAAATATATCACGGATCGACGGTCGATCCGATTGCGGTTAATTATGGTAGAAAAAAGGGAAAGTAAATAACTGGTATGAAGACCGGGAACTCCATTTAGTTCGGATCGAGTTCAATTTCCATCTCTCCTGCAAGACTGAGCATAAACCCTGTTTCTGTCTGTTCAACCAATCCCAAGTCGAGGTATGCAGGTATCCTTCGTTCGATGCACGGGATGGGAACGCCAGATATGGTATGGATAGCAGAAATGTCTGATAAACCAAATTTAATGGCCCGTAATATCAAGACGTCATCATTTCCCAGCAAGACGTTCATGGTTTCTTGATTATTCATGATCAATGCCCTATCTTTGGTCTCGTTTTCGCAGGGATTCGATAAACTGATTTGTTGCGCAAGTAACCGTTGGAAAAAGCTATCTAATTATTGTCATATTTTGATACGCCGATACTTAAAGCTTGTGTATGAGAATATCTAGATATGGTCATGCTACAATCCTTAAATATTGAGGTCTCGGATCAACTGTTGTTACCATGGAAAAAACCAAGGTAACTCTAAAGTGATCGACAATGACCTCACGACAACAAACTGTGAAAATGTACTCTCGACCTACTCCTCAGCCTAAACGCGAATCCAAGATGGTCGTGGAAATGAAAACAGACGAAATCAGAAAGAAAGCATTCGATCTGGCCATGGCGCGCCGTAGTTACGACGATTACATCTGGATGTGGGCTGAAGCCGAGTTGAGGCTACGGAATGCGTATGGAACTTCGTTGGCTCCGAATGCCAAAAATATTGACATCGACACGAGCAAGATCGTCGATGCACCTAGTGCTGAAGATATCAAGAAGTTAGCCTCGGAATTGGCAAGTAAAAAAGTAAAAGTGCAAGATGTCCACTGGTTCATCGCGGAGCGGCAATATATCTACAACGCGATCAAAACAGTTCTGTAAAGAGTAATAAACGCGTTGATTTTTTTTCCTACTTGTTTTATATTCCATTCCTTGCACTACTACACCTTCAATCGCCGCTAATTTAATTCTCAGTTTTTTGCTTATACCTGGAGAAATGGATCAGGATCCAGGCTCAGCCACGGCGCAGCGGGCTTCACGGGCATGTACGAGCTCGCTTTCAAACGACAACGTACATCATGATTTCACACATCTTTCTTCTTGATTTCAGCTTCGATTCATCATCCTTTTCGATATCATCACTTTCATAATACCCCGCAAAAAACCGAGCGTATACGAAAAATCAGCGCGAAGGAACTGCACTTCCGCTTGGGTGTTCTGGGAAGGAACCGAGGCGGCGCCGACGAGGCCGAGCGCCACGTGGAACACGTTGACGCAGTTCGCGGGGAACATCGGGCAAATGCTGGCGCACTGCCCGAGGTTCACGATGTACCCCCCATTGATTACGATATTAGATTTTCAAATGATTATGGAGCATTTATTCAAGAAGTGGCCAGCCTTTTGAAATGTGCTGTTATTCCATTCGTTGATCGATATTTCGAATGATTTATTCTCCGAATTATAGACTATTTTTAGACATTATAAAGGGGAACCGGGGTATGGTCGAATCACTATCTTGATTGTCGTGGAAAATCTTCAAGAAAAAAGAAGTGGCGCATAGGGAGGGATTTGAACCCCCGAGGCCGTTGGGCCACTCGCTGTCAAGCACGAAATCTTGAACGAAATCGTCACTCGAGGCGAGCACGTTAACCGCTTCGTTACCTATGCTCCGATGGTGGCGCACGGGGAGGGACATTCAAATTCAACGTGATTCGTTGAAGTTTTTGAACCCCCGAACCCGGTAGGGTACCCGCTTTCAAGCGAACGTCGACCAACGCTCATCTCAAGGCGGGCGCGGTAACCACTTCGCTACCCGTGCAATAACCGCCCAGCCACGCATGTGCCGGTTCATGTCCATGGTGGGGACAAGTGCTAGAATCAACCGAATCTAAATTATTTTTACTACCCGAGCGAACCTAGTTGTATGGGTTCCACCAAACTTCGCCGGGAGCGATTACCGTGACTTCGACAGAACCGGGCAAGTTGTTTTTCCACAACGCCAAGCACCAGATCACGATCGTGAACGATGATTTCATCACGACGAGTTTGGTTGGAAATGAATCCATCGACCTGCTCGTCACATCGCCCCCGTACAACGTCGAGATCGCGTACGGCACGTACAAGGATGACATCTCCTACGAGCAATACCTGGAGTTTACGAACAAGTGGATGGAGAAAGCCTACCGCGTGCTCAAGGATGATGGCCGTGCGTGCCTCAACATCCCGCTCGACAAGAACAAGGGTGGCCAGCAAAGCGTCTACGCGGACTTCATCACGATCGCCAAGAAAATCGGGTTCCAGTACCACGCGACCATCATCTGGAACGAGGGGAACATCTCCCGCCGCACGGCCTGGGGATCGTGGATGAGCGCCAGTGCTCCCTACGTGATCGCCCCGGTCGAGGTCATCGCCATCCTGTACAAGAAAGCGTGGAAAAAGGAAAGCAAGGGCGAGTCCGACGTGACCCGCGACGAGTTCCTGGAATGGACGAACGGCATGTGGAATTTCCAAGGCGAGTCGAAGAAGAAGATCGGCCATCCCGCCCCGTTCCCGGTCGAGCTCCCCCGCCGCTGCATCAAGATGTTCTCCTACGTCGGCGACACGATCCTCGACCCGTTCCTCGGCAGCGGCACGACGCTCGTGGCTTGCGCCCTCAACAACCGCAAGGGCATCGGCGTCGACATCAATCCCGAGTATTGCAAGCTGGCCAAGGACAGGATCCTCGAAGAAGCCCAAATCTTGCAGACGAAACTTTTATAAAAATCCTCCAAGAGTAACGGTTGTTTTATTTTCCAAAACGGGCCGAGATACCTTTATTACCTAGATCCAACAATTCCCGTATCGGTCTCGGGCTCGGAAGGAGCTGAATCTAAGGAGAAAGAAGTCGAAAGAGGAATATCACAATGCTCTCACCAAATGGCTGGATCAATAGTCTAAGTGCAACGTTCCTGGTGTTTTTTTCCTTGATTTTCGGGCTGTACATCCTTGTTAAATCCATCAAGATGAATGCGCATCTCTTGAAAATCGCGGGATTGATGTTTCTAATCAGCGGCATGATTTACATGGGCCAATTATTCGATTTTTTATGGATTCTCGCGACGGGCAACAACCTTCCCTACACCTATTACGTGCATTGCTTCATGGCATGGATTTGGATCCCCACCGCATTCGGGATTCCCATCTACATCGGTGCCGAGCTCCTTATTCCATCGAAAAAAAAGATCATTGCTGCTTTGGATATAGCAATTCTCGCAGTTTACGAGGTCTTCTTGTTAACAGATACAAACTCGCTGATTTACATCATTCCACCAGAAGCGGGTACGGATTTGGTCCTGGCATTTTACAATTCCGACGCCCCGGTTTATATCCTCAGCATGGCCATCCTCGTGATTTTCACGGTCCTTGATGTGTTCGGTGTCCTCTACAAGGCAATTCGATCCAAGGGCATCTTGAGAAAAAAACTCGCTTTCTTTTCAGCAGCCTCGATTTTCTGCCTGGTAAATGGCATACTCGAGGCTTTCTCGCCAAGAGGTCCGGCGCAAATATTCATCCGGAGCTTGATCGTTTGCGGGATTCTGCTCTTTTACTTCAGCCTCCGGGAAGAATCCGTGGCACCTCCCGAGAAGCCAAAGAAGCAAGTGTCCGTGGAAGCAGGGCTTTTCAGGGTGTACCAGCGCCCGGCACAAATCACGGAGGAAGAGATTTCCTTCCATAAAGAACAAAAGATCTGCCTCGTCTGCAAGGCAAAGGTAGCTCGCCTCAACTACATCTGTCCATCTTGCAGCGCGCTCTATTGCGTCAATTGTGCCCAATATTTGAGCAACGAGGAAAACACGTGCTGGGTCTGCAACACGCCCATCGATGAAACCAAGCCGGTCAAGAAACAAGAAAAGCAAGAAGAAAGCCAAGTTACAATACACCAGGAAGGAAAAGGCGAGAAAAAAGAGCCGGGCAAAGCAATAAAGACAAAATAAAACTATTTTTCCTTCACATCGCGCCAAAACGGGTAATCGGTGCACGACTGCCGCGGTGCCAGCTTGTCGCTATTTTTCCAGATGGGCATGCCGTGCCCATCGACACCCGCGAGCACGCCCTCGGGCAGGAGTTCCGGCGCCTGGCCTTGGCACAGTTGCCGTTTCAACAATCGCTCCATCAATTCCAGCTTCGTTCTTGTATACTCGGGATCGTCGTAAAGGTTGTGCAGCTCGTGAGGGTCGTGAGCCATGTCGAACAATTCCCCGACGTCATTTGAATACACGCACAGCTTCCACGATCCCGTGCGGATCATGGCGCCAGGTCCCCATTGCGATGGATCAAAAGGCGCCTTGAGATTCACGCCCGGGATATGTCCATTCATCGGCTTAATGTACAGCCCCCCTTCGGCATATACGTCAGCGCGTGGACGGTATCCAGGCGCGACGAGGCTCCGGGCACGGCTGCAACGTGGCTGTGGCAAGCCGCAGATATCCAGCACGGATGCCATGATGTCTATGGTTTCAACGAGATCCGGCACGATGCCGCGCGGGAGCCTGCCGGACGGGTCCCAGATCGCTACGGGAACGCGCACCATGCAATCGTAAAAAGCGTTGAACTTGTGCGTGACACCAAAATCTCCAACGAACTCGCCATGGTCGCTCCAGAACACGATGATCGTGTCATCAATCAATCCGGATTCGTCGATCGCATCGATGATGCGCCCGAGCGAGTCATCGACGAGCCGTATCTGGCCGCAATACATTGCCATGGCTTTTTTGAAATCAAGGTCGGTCGCTTCCAGCGAGCGTGAATTTGCCCGCCACGCCGTGAGCTTGGCAATCTCGCCAGGGCCAGGCGCGCGGCGAAAATTCTCGGGCAGTTCAAACTGCAGCGGCGAGAATATGCTCGCGTACGGCTCGGGACAGGCAAAATACGGATGGGGATCATTGTAATTGACCGTCAAGAAAAATGGTGAATCCTTGCCGGCTTGTCTTTTCACGAAATCGATACCTTCATTCGTCAAGTAACTCGTCAGATCGTGGTACATCGAATTTTCTGGCGTGAGCGTGCCACTACTCCAGCTATACTTGTACTCGGGATGGCCATCGTTATTGCCAATGCAAAATTCTTCCCCCTCGTCATACAACACGCCGATCGACACGCCGGGCGGTCCGCGAACTATGTGATCCTTGCCGTATATCGCGCTGCGATAGCCCGCGTTCCTAAATATCGTCATGGCCGTTTCTAGGGGAGAGTCCGGATCGACCGTACCTCCATAATTCCGTACGCGGTGCTCGCACGGATACGTACCCGTGACGAAGCTGACCCTGCTGGGGCCGCACATAGGGCACGCGGTGAAGGCATAGTCATAATACGTGCCTCTTGCTGCCAAGCGCGAGATATTTTTCGTGTTGATGAACGGGTGCCCCGCTGGTGTCGTGTAATCGCCACGAAACTGGTCCGGATTCACGAGCACGATGTTGTATTTTTTCCCCATGATTCTTGGCACCATCCCGGTTCTGGATAGGCTCGAAATCAGTGTATCGGGCAGGTGCAATACTTGCCGATCGCCTTGATCACGGCCTGCACGTTGGCAAACGGCGTGTCGAGCAGGTCGTGGGCCGGCCCGGGAATGTACCCGCTGTCGAGCGAGGCACCATCGAGCCACGTGGCGTTCTTGATCTGCTTCTTGACGTGCGCATCGCATTCAGCTGGTGTGTCGAACGTCATGACCCTGGAACTGTCGATGCCACCGATCAAGCACATCTTGTCGCGCACCTTGGCACGGATACGGGCAAGGTCATTTCCCGCGGGCACTTCCAGGCTCTGGAGGCCATCTAGACCGGCCTCGAGGAAGTCACCGAGCAGTTCCTCGATGAATCCGCAAGAGTGCATCCATATCACGGCGCCGTATTTATGCGCGAGATCGCATCGCGACTTGAGCGCGGGGAAGAAAAACTCGTGATAGACCTTGGGTGACACGAGCGAGCGATCCTTCTGTCCGAGATCGTCCCCGGTGCTGATGATCTGGTGCCCCGCTTCCAGGTGGGCTTGTTCGATGGTCAGGCATACCTTCTCGAATTTTTTGCAGATGTCCTTGAGCACACCCGGTTTCGTGCGGCTCAGCTTGGCGAGCGTCGCGGCACCGAAGCCACCCCATATTGCTTCGAAGTGGTTCGGCGCGTGGCCTTCGACCGCATGGGGGAAGCCATACTCCTTGAAGTCCTTGATTCGCGCGCGCGCGTACTTGATGGAATCGCTGCCAGGGTCGATTTTTCCTTCCCAAGGATGCCCAAACTCGTTATAAAACGCATTGAATCTCTCCAGCGAATCGTCGCCGTCAAAAAACTTGCCAATCTCCCACCAGTACTTTGCCGGCCGCTCGCCCGGCTTGCCCAGCTGGTACCCATATTGCCGGATATTGCCCGTCATGGAGATCGTGAAGTTCCGTTCCTCCACGGGCAAGGTTTTTGCTTCCTCCGTGGTGTAAAACCAGTTTTTCTTGCGGTTATAATACACCGCCGGGAAGCCGATGCCTCCTGCCCCGATACCTATGTCGGTCGAGGTGCCGCGGGAGTACCAGTTCGTCATCGTGAGGTCGCCGATCGGGCTTATTTCGAAACATTGTTCCAACTCGGGATTGTCATCACGATCGAGAAAATCTTTTAATTGCTTGATGTATAGCCCCGCGGGTTCTGGGCCATGCCAATGGCACGGCAATTTGTCCACGGGCTCGCACTTGAGAGCCGCGATGAAGCGTTCCTGGCCGTTCATGATCTACATCTAGCTATAGTAAAGATAAGACGGTGGATCGAGCAAATTCGGTCAAGTCGATGAGCATATTGATGCGATAATATACCCATGTAACTAATGTATGTAACAACAAGATGGAAAGGATCACGCGGCAGAGAAGCATTATCAAGGATGGTCATTATGGGCAAAGTCACGATTCAATACCATACCATTGACAGCGATAAAGTGAATTGGGATGATGTGGATCGCATGGAATTCAAGGAGACATACGAATTCCTCAAACAGTACCGTACCGTCGAATCAGTGGATGTTGACGAAAACTCGGATGAGGTAGACATCGGTCAAGAGGGAATATTCGATATCGACTTGTCATTTGTTAAAAAATTCCCCATGTTAAAAGAAATCCGTCTCGGGTACAATAATGGCTTGATGCTAATCGATTTGGCACCGTTGAAGGATTGCCCGAAGCTAGAAAAATTATTTCTCGACAAGTGCGCGCTCGTGGAAATCGACCTCGCCCCGCTAGCGAATTGCAAGAATTTCACGACAATTACGTTCCGTGGCAATGGACTTCTTAAAATTAACATGTCTGGCCTTTCTTCTTGCCCGAATTTTGAACAAATTGACCTGGATGATAATGGTTTGGAGGAAATCGATCTTTCACCGCTCCAGCATTGTCCCAATCTAACATACCTAGCTCTTGATAGAAATCAGTTGACGAAGATCGATCTCATGCCCCTTAAATCCTGCAAGCATCTCGAAATGTTGTATCTCAGTGAGAACGACTTGCGGCAAATCGATCTCGCCCCGTTGGCGTATTGCACGAATTTGAAGGATTTACGCCTGGAAGGAAACCTTTACGGCAAGTTGGATCTGAAACCGCTGGTGTCGTGCAAAAAGCTTGAAACCCTTTTCGTGGATGACGTGTCAATCGCCGGTCCAGAAGACGTCTTGCATCACATGTCAAAAGAGAAACGTGTTAGGAATTGTCGCCGGAGCGAGAGTAAAGAAAATACGGATCATGCCGGGAGCAATCTCGACAATACACACGGTGCTTCGAGCGAGCCCGAGAGCGCCATCGATACATGTCGCGAGGCCATCGTTAACAACCCCGATGATGCCAATGCGTGGAACAACCTCGGTGTTGAGCTCAAGAAATCGGGTGACGAGAAGGGTGCCATCGACGCCTATCGCAAGGCCGTCGCGATCAAGCCCGATTATGCGCTCGCATGGACTAACCTTGGCAACGCGCTCTATAATTCGGGCGACGTGAAGGGGGCCATCGACGCCTGCCGCAAGGCCATCGCTATCAAGCCCGATAATGCGATCGCGTGGAACAATCTCGGCAATGCACTCCATGATTCGGGCGACGTGAAAGGTGCCATCGACGCCTATCACAAAGCAACCAACATCAAACCCGATTATGCGTTCGCGTGGAATAATCTCGGCAGCGAGCTCGTTACATCGGGCGACGTGAAGGGAGGTATCGACGCACACCGGAAGGCCGTCGCGATCAAGCCCGATTTTGCGAGTGCGTGGAAAAATCTCGGCTACGCACTCCATCATTCGGGCAACCTGAAGGGTTCCATCGACGCCTATCAAAAAGCAACCAACATCAAACCCGATTACGCGATCGCGTGGAATAACCTCGGCATCGTATTTATGAAAAACAAAGAGTTCACTCAGGCAGAAGAAGCATTCAACCGTCTCTTGCATCTCCAGCCCGGCTCGTTGGACGCGGCGTATAATCTTGCTTGTCTCCATGCGCTCAAGGCGCAAGAAGGCGATGCTGCCGAGATCGATGTCGCCCTCAAGTTCTTGGCTCAAGCTATCCAAGCCGATAGTGTAAAATATAAAGCACTGGCACGGGATGATGAGGACTTCTTGGCCATCAAGGACGACCCGCGGTTCAAGAAGCTTGTTGAAGCGTGATTTGCTCATTTTATTCTTAAATCGTGATTAATCAGGCTATCTTTCACCTTATTATCGTGAGTTCCACGAGCACGACGCAATTCCCCATCAATGCGAGATCAAGTGTTGTAGCACCTCCCGAGAAGGATATAATCGACGAGGATTCGGGCAAGAGCTGCCTGGGATTGAACATTTGGTGGTCCGCCCGCCAGTTCCACCAAAAGATGTACCGGTCGGGATCCGTGTACGTGTCACCGATGCCCGTGTTATATCGAGAAAAACCATCGGCAAGGGTCAGGTTCACGCTGTCTCCCAACCAGTGCGTGAACCAGTTGTGCGAATCCTTGTCAACCCGGTACAGCGTGAAGTTGTAGGTGCCGGCCTCGATGCCGCGTAGAGCCAGTTGCACGGATTGGTTGGTAGTAACGAATCTATCGGGAAAAAATTGGTACACGATAGCCTTGTAGGCGGTGGTGCCGTTCGACACGGCGAACCCGTCGATGTGTTGCATGTCGTCATTTGCGAATGCCGGGATTCTAGGAGTAACGCGCGCCAGTCGAGAACCTGCCATGCGGTCTGCCATCATTTGAACATAGCCTTTGGGTAGCAAGTACTCGTCCACGGTTATCGTCCAATCCGTGAAGCGCGTCACGTCGCGTTCGAGGCACGAGCGGATGCACCACGCTTCCCAGGCGGCCCCAAGTTCCGTGGCATCGCCGCCGAGATAGTCGCCGTGCTCATCGTAGATGACGTTGCCCTCCTCCACGGATAGGTTAAATGACTTTGATATGCCCATAGCTTCCAAGTAGTCCGAGAAAAAAGCAAATTTACTCTGCAAATCATCGTAATTGGGAAAATCTACCAAATTATTGTAATATGAGAACGAGATGGTATCAGGCAAGAGCGAGACGTTCAAATCATTCACGTGCTCCAGCACGTACTCGACGAAATCGAACTTGTTATGATCCATCATGTTTCCGAGCACGAGGCGCGCTCCCGGGAGTTTTTGCTTCACCGGTCGCATAGATGCGATCCAGAGATTCGTGTATTCCGCCGGATCCCCGTTATACCACCAGCCGCCAGTACCATCAGGGTCGGTGCCATCTGGTTCGGTGTATAAGCGCCATTCCCATGACGAGATATAATTGACCCCGTAGCGGTCGATCAAGTGCTGCACGACGCTGCCGATGTATTCCTCGTAGAGCGTGTAATTCGCTGGGGGGGAGACCAGCGCCTCGAAGGCCCCGTAATCCGTCGTGTTGATGGCGAGGACGTGCGGCATGTTGCCGATGACAAACTCGATGTGGAAATTGCCGCTGGAAGCCCAGTCGATTGCCCTATCAAGTATCGTGAAATTGTAGTAAAGGGTGCCGTCGGTGTCATTACGGAAGATGTACTCGTTCAAGTGGTTGGGTCGACCCCCGGTCGCCGTCATGAAGACCAGCGTCGTTGTGG
>JAUQYW010000285.1 GCA_030587525.1 Candidatus Sigynarchaeota archaeon
TCGACATATTTCAAGAGATGCTTGAACTCTTCATCAGTGTATGCGGGGGAAAAAACGTGGTTCTCCTTGCCGAACTTTTCCCTACCGAGGCGTGCTTCGAAGAGACCGCTGGCACACGTTCCTGCCAGGTGGTCTCGCAAGAATGGGAAGGTGCTGAACATGGCGAATCCTTTCAGCGCCAGCAAGATCTTGCAGCCCGTGCGTTGCTGCACGCTATCGAGGACCGACACGTTGTGGAGGAGCGCCTTCTGATCCACGATGTAACATGGGGAAGGAAATTGCATCAAGGCAATTTCTTTGAATCTTTCACCGTCCATGGTAATCCCTGCTTGCTCATTGTGTCCAAGAAGGGATCGGGGTCGAGCTGCTCGACGTTGAACACTCCCTTGCCCTTCCAGGCGTTGGTCACCATCAGCATAGCGCCGCACGCTGCAGGCACCCCTGCAGTATATGCGACCGCGTTTGCTTGCACTTCCTTGAATGTCTGCGCGTGATCGCAGACGTTGTAGATGAAGACGGTCTTTTCTTTTCCGTTCTTCAAACCGGTGCACAAGCACCCGATTACTGTCTTTCCCTGGTAATTTTGTGCCAATGATGAAGGATCTGGCAGCAACGCCTTGAGGAATTTTACCGGGATAATGTCCCTTCCTTCAAACTTGACCGGGTCGATCCTGGTCATTCCCACGTCGCGCAAGACCCGCAAGTGCGTGAGGTAATTCTCGGAGAAGGTCATCCAGAACCGGATTCGCTTGAGTCCCTTAATGTTCAACACGAGCGATTCCAGCTCCTCGTGGAAGAGCAGATAACTTTCCTTCGGGCCGACTTCTGGATATTCGTAGGTAAAGTGAACGCTATTCGGTTCGATGATGGGGGGCGTCTCGATCCATTTACCATTGTCCCAGTGCTTCACGACTTGCGTGACTTCCCGGATGTTGATCTCGGGGTTAAAATTCGTGGCAAATGCCTTGTGATGTTCCCCCGCGTTGCAGTCGAGGATATCAACCGTGTGGATCTCGTCCAGGTGGTGTTTTTCCACGTACTTGCAATATGCATTCGATGCGCCGGGATCGAACCCGCAACCGAGCACGGCCATGATGCCCTTGGCCTTGAACTTGTCCTGGTATGCCCACTGCCACTTGTATTCAAAATGCGCAACGCTTGGTGGCTCGTAGTTTGCCGTGTCCAGGTAATTGGTACCAGTTTCGAGGCAAGCGTCCATGATGCTCAAGTCCTCGTAGGGCAATGCAACGTTGATGACCAAATCCGGGTTGAACTTACGAATTAACGCGACGACCTCGGCGGCCTTGTCAGCATCAACTTGAGCAATCTGTACGTTATTACTGCCAATTTGTTTCTGTATTGCCATACATTTCTCAAGGTTTCTACTTGCAAGCATGATATCTGAAAATATATTCGGGTTTTTGGCACATATATGAGTGACAACGCTACCCACGCTGCCAGCACCGATTATAAGAACGCGACCTTGAGTTTTTCCAACCACAGCCGATCTATTTTATTGTTATCATTATTTTACGGATTGAGTTCTATGTAAAATGTAGTGCTTTTGAATGTTTTCTAGTCAAGGAAAAATATTAATGTGATAGTAAAACCTCCGACAAATCCGATATAGAGTACTAAGAAATAGCTGTCGATTTTGGGAATATATTATCGTGGTAACTTCGATTCTCTAATTCTTATTCCCTCGTCGATGCCCTTAATTTTTCTGATGCCTATCTCTTGGAATGTACTCCTTTTACATTCCGCTCGCTTGAATCACATGGATTTTTTTGGACAATGGTAACTTCTACATGCGAGGATTGGCATAGCTCCTATTATTTCTGTTATGCGCATTCGAAATCCACATGCTGGGTCGATCCCGGCAAGGAATGATGATCGGCCGGCGTCGTATTTTTTCCAATTCTTGCACGGCGCAGAAAAAACTTTCCAATCACGGTGAAGTTCTAAAAGAAATTGTAATAACACATACTTTCACAACTAATCATAACGAGATCCAAATTCGCTTCGAAAATGGCTTGAAATTCGATGCCATTAGAAGCCCCGCATGCGAGGCGGGAGTGATATGATTATATATTATTGGACTCCGTAACACGATCAAGCTAATGGTTTTTGTAATTGTAAAAACCAATTAGTCCGGACGTGGGAAAATGGCCCTGGACTTGTCAATCGACATTATCCTCACCTTCTTGTCGACCACGCCCATGATCATCTCGGCTTGTTTTGGATTTTATAAATATGCAAAGGGAAAGGAGCGGGAGCGGAGTTTTCTGTTTTTTGCGATTACCTGCCTTTTCTTTTTCTTGAGCTTTCTCACGTGGGCAATTGCCCAGTTATTCGATGACATGTCGATAGCGGCCACTTACGCACCAATTTTTGGCGTTTTTTCCTCGATCGCGCTGGTCTTTCACACGGACGCCATTTCAAGAGACACCGTGGATCCCCGCAAGCTCGTGATTTTGGCCGTCCTCGCTACTGGTGCACTGCTCAAGGGGGAGGTCTATTATCAAAATTATATCTTCTTGATGTTACTCCAGATCTATAGCATCATCATGTGGACATATTATGCCTGGAAGATCCACGTAAATGCACCCGCCCATATAAAACGCCGCTCTCAATTTTACCTAATCGGAGTCATCATATTCGCCGCCGGGTCCTTGTGGGGTTCGATGGCCAATGCCGTCACGATGATGAACCCGGGCCTGGTACTGCTCGAAATACTCAAGGATTATATCCGGTGGGAATTAATCCTCGGTAGCGCGTTCATGTTGATTACCGTTGAATTCGCCCGGATGCCTATTCTCGTGAACATCCTTCCATCCAACGCCTTGCGACTTTCGGTCATCGATATTTCAAATGGCATTTCGTTGTATACATATAACTGGGTCAGGAGAGATGTTCCCTTAAGCGAAGACCTTTTTTCTAGCATGTTCAGTGGCATCAGCATCATCTTGAACGAAAGCGTTCAACAGGGCAATATCCGTGAAATACAGCTGGACAAGGCCAAGCTTATTATGAAACAAAGTGGTGCGCCGTTCAATGTCGTGTTTGTCTTGATCGCTTCGAAATCGACCAAGGCCTTGAGAAATGCACTCGATTCGTTTGCCACGAAATTTCTTTCGCGTTTTTCAAACGAGATCGGAAAAGATAACGAAAAGAGCAAGTACTCGACATCGATCGAGTTTATCCGCGAATGTTTCCCGTTCGCAATTGACTAATTTTCGAATGAATCCTGGTGGAATGCACGGCCGACAATGAACAGGCGCGAACTTCCCAAGAACACGATACACCGGCACGTTCTTGCGTGCGATGTGGAAGCTGTTGCAATCATTTTTCATTTTTCACGCACGTGACGCCGGATGAATGGATCCGCATTGTCAGCCGCATCAATCAAGAACGAGGCGCCTGCCTTCACGTCTGGTTTTTTGACCGTGCGCTGTTTCGGTACATTCTGCACGATATCGAGCAAAGCGAAGAAATGAACGCCAATCTCTTCCAGCACCTTGATTGTACCTTCAAGCTCTGCCCGTTCCTCCGCTTCGGTCTTGAAGAAGCGAAACTTTCCTGCGATATTCACGACATTAATCCCGGCACGTGCAAGAAATACTTGTGTGCTGGATCGCCGCGGTTTGGCTCGGAGATCGAGTATTGCGAGGCTTGCTGGATCGACGATAAGGATCACAAGAATAGGAAACAGACTCAAAGGAACCGGGAGAAACCATGCGAAATGGGTCAAGGGTGCAAAGACTTCCTGCACCGTGTTCGATTCTTCATTGCATATGCCCGGCAGCATCCGGCCGGCGCGAGCATCAATGATCATTCCCCGTACTTGCATAACTTGATACAGAAAAATATTGCGCTGTTCGAGGTTGAGCTTGCGGCACGTGGTATGGCAGATACCGAGATCAAGCGAAATATCGAGCCGTACATGGAGCTAGATGATGTGCTCGCCTCGCTTGATATGGGCAGTATCTTTAAGTACGCATCAAATGAATAGTTATTACAATCCTTAAACACAGATTTGGATGGCTTAAATCATATGGGCAAAGCTGGAGCGGTTTTTGGGGGCTTGATAGCCGGGTTGGTCATCGGTGTGGTAGTTGGTGCATTCGTGCTCCCTGGTCTCGGCTTGATGTCGGGCGGGACGACCAATTACACGCTGAAGATAATTCGATATTACAATGGCACGCCAGAACATCTAGAATGGCTTCCTGCGAATACCGGAACGATAGAAGGGACAACGTGGAAAAACGCAACCATTTCATTCCCCGCCGGAACCGTCGTGATGTTGAATGTCACCGCGGGAGACGTGGGAGCATGGTACGGTGCTAATGCGAGTGCTGTCAAGACCGTGACTACATACCATCTGTTTTACGTTATCGTGACTTCGAGTATGGAAATTGAAGCGTATTGGATCTAATTTTTCATATTTTTTCAATCTAAATTTTCGGCTTTTGCATCCTTAATGTATTTTATATCGCTGCTGGCTTGGGTCTAGCATGACGATTTCAACTTCCGCACGCCCAGTGCTCGAGGTCCGCAACCTCAAGAAACATTTCGGCGAAGTGCGGGCTGTCGATGGACTTGGCTTCACGGTGCACACGGGCGAAATTTACGGGTTGCTCGGCCCGAACGGCGCTGGGAAAACGACGACGATCAAGTGCATTCTTGGTCTGCTCGTTCCGACTGCGGGCACGATTTCCGTCATAGGCATGGACCCGGCGACAAAGCCGGTTCAGGTCAAGTCCGCCATCGGTTACACAAGCGAAGAATCCACTATCTACAAGTCGATCACGCCTGCCGAGCTGCTCGGGTTCATAGCATCCATCCGGCGGTTGGACGCGCAAATGCTGGCCAACCGGGCGCGGGAGTTATTAACGATGCTAGATGCGGTTCAGTATTTCAGGACGCCCATTTCAAAGCTGAGCAAGGGCAACCAGCAAAAGATTCAGATCACCGCGGCACTAGTCCATGCCCCGAAATTACTCATCTTGGATGAACCCTTGTCCGGGCTCGATGCAAAGACGGTTCGCATTATAAAGGATATCCTCGCCGCCTATGCCAACCATGGCGGTGCGGTGGTACTCACGACGCACGTTATGGAACAAGCGGCGGCCTTGTGCAAGAGAACCGGGATTATCAACGAGGGTCGCCTCGTCGTGGAGGGTTCCATCGATGATTTACGCACGCGCATCGGTGCAAGTGGGGATAGCCTCGAAGACCTTTATTTGAAGTACACGGGCGAGAGCAAGCCTGCCGAAGGCATCGAACGCTTGATGGATGACTTGTTCTCAGGCAGCGCGTGATGCATATGGCGACGATTATAGGAAGCTCGCCGCGCCGTGGCTCGCGGCTCTTACTCGCGTGGCAAGCCGCAAGTTACGTAGACCGTGCGACGAATGCGTCGCCAGGCAAATCCCGAAGTATGCAAGCGATCTTTTCTTGTTTTTTACTCGGCTTTGGCATTCTCCTGGCGATTATCTTGTATCAAATGCTTCCTGGCGGGATCCCGCGGCCTGCGAGCCAAACATTGATTTCCCGAGCTTCCATCATCATAGGCACATACCAAGTAGTCACCGTGATGGTGATATCTGCCCTGGCCTTCAGTAGTCTTGGTAATCTGGCCAAGGGAAATTCTTTGACCTTTTTACTAACGTTGCCCGTCGATGATGATGAGCTCGCGAGGATTATGCAATTCTCCCTTGTCCGGGAATGTCTGGTGCCGTGCATCATCGCCATCCTCGAGCTGCCACTCGTTCTTCTTGCATTCACGAGCTCGCCGGCCGTTTTTATCGAGAACTTGTTCGTTATACTGATGCACGTCACTATGGTGATATTCCTTCCTCCCAGCATCGTTTCACGCGTCGCGAGGATGCCTGGAGCGTCGCGAGCCGGGACGGGATCGAAGGCACTTTCCTTGGCGTATGTCGTGTATTTCGCCGGGTTATGCGGTCTGGGAATTGTAGGCACCATATTTCCGGGGCTCCCAAGTGCTCTCGCGCACGCGATGTTTACCACGATCCAAGCTGATGCCGGGCTGATCTCGGTCATCCACGTCGGTATCGAGATGGCAGGCATTATTCTTCTCCTGATACAAGCACCACGGGCAATGCTTCGGTTATCACGCGCCGCGCAAGAACACATCTTCGAGGCCGGCTTGAAACCATCGAAATCGCATAAAATTTCCGTAAAAATATCTCGTCCCACCCTTGCAGTCACGAAACTGTTCATTAACGCCACATTGCGGGATGCACGGTGCTTGTTTGGCCTCTTCTTGCCATTCGTGGTAATGCCTGCTTCCGCTTTGCTCTTGCTAGGCTCTGCCAATACCGATTACACGCTCGCCTTTTACTGGTCATTTTTCATAGTGGGATTTCTCCCCCTCTTGTACTTGAACGCGCTGTCGCGGGCACAAGAACTGCTCGGTGGGGCTCTCCGCGATCAACCCGTCGACCCGGCGTCCTTGTTTCGAGCAAAGCAGCTCATCATCATTTCCTTCACGGCGATTGTCATCACCCTCGATTACGTGATCGTGAAGGACATCGTGATCGAACCGTTCCACTACCTTGCGCTGGAAATATCCTTGATACCGGCAGGCGCGATCATCGGGACACTCTTTCTCCTTGTCCAAGTGCTATTTTTCAGCCGGATGCATCGTGGCGGGTGTTGCTTTTCATTCCTGCTGGCGTGTAACGTGGTTGGCTTGATGGTCTCGTATCTGGAGGCAATATTCTCGATGAGCATTTCTTTTGCAAGCCAATTCTTTATCCACGCTGCAATCCTCGCTATCGAAGCTCTTATTATCGAAATCGCATCCCGGATCTTTTTTAAGTTAAAAGCCACGCAAATCAGCGAGGATGACGACTACACGAGAATACGGGTACCGAACATGCATTGGATCGATTGAACCCGCGGCTCACTTCTTCAAGAAAAAGTCTAGGCCGCGCTTGGCTTTCCGTGCCTTGAGATCCTCGATAATGCCTTCCAAAATCTTGATCGCGATGTCCTCGTAACACTCGCCGTGGTAGTTGTAACTCCAGGTTTTCCACTGCGGCCGCTTGTGTCCCACCTTGAACTTGACACCGGCCATGGCCGTGTGGTATGTGTCCTCGTCGACCTTGATCACCTTTTGGTCAGCGATAATATACCAGTGATATTCCGTGTCTGGAAGGGCACCCGATCCTTCAGGCGCGTGGTGCAGCCGCTGCTTGTCGCACGTGAAGGTGAACTCCCACTTGTCGGGCGAGATTTTCGTCTCGTCCCACCGGCCGCCGTCGTATTTCCACGAGTGCTTGCCGCCCACGGTCATACCCGTGTAGGCCTTTCCATCGTGGGACTTCACGGCGTCGTATGTCTTGCGATTATTGTTTTCGAGCATTGTCATTACCTGCGTAGCTGGAGGTCCACGCTGCGCAAGCGTGATATCGGGCTTCTAGAATAAGTAGAAAAGGGGTCTATCGAATTTCTGAAACACGGTTCGCTGCTGTTATGGGATTGCAGGGGCAGCGAAAGCGGGTTGATTTCGTCGAAAAAAAGGGGTATTAATACAAATTAGAGTCGATTGAAGCTTCACTATTTTCGCGAGTGCTTCTTGACAAGCCAGACGATGACAACGAAGATGAAACCACCATTGGCGTATATGATGATGTAATTGTCCCAGGGCACGGTAAAGTTAGGTTCCAAGGGATTGGCCGCGGCATCGAAAAGGCTCGCGATCGACATGTTCACCATATAAATGTCCGAAGGTAGCAGCATTCCAAGGACCCAGGCGTAATCTATCGCAAGATTATTGGAGTAATAACACGCGTACATCCGGTCGTCCCGGAAAATGACACCTCCATACGACGTGTCTCCGGTACTTGGCAGGTCGGATATGTACCGCATCGTAGGTGTTCCGGAGAGGTTCGTGAATTCGAAAAGCGATGTGCGTTTCCGGCTGAAGACGCTGCCGGTTGCAGTGAGCATGGAATCGACATCAGGCTGGAATCGTCCTAGCGCAAAATAATGCGTCACGTTTAACGTGTCGTTAATGTTGAACAAGTTCGGACCATCGAGGCGCGTGACCTTATCAAGGGTGTAATTCCAGCTCGTATATGGCGGAGCAGCAATGGCAAGACCCGTGCCCGCATTGACGTCACCGAACACGGAGTCTTTTTCGACCTCGACCCGCAACGTGATGAGAATGCGGCCGTCGGAAAGAATAGTCAACTCGTCCTCGTCATTGCCACTGGCGTTGACGACCGACGAGACTTTCGTCCAATTGGCACCATCTTCCGTCTTAAGCAAGATGCACCGGCCTTTCTCGTACCAGTAGCCCGTGGTGTACCATGTCACGTTATCGGCGGTCTTGGGGCGCCAGAAAAGCCAACCATCTTGTCCAGGCACGTCTTGTGGCGTGCTGAAGTACAAGCCGTCCGAGGAGTTCATGAAGGCTGTCATGTACGGATCAGCGATGAGGCCTCTATTTTTCAAGTAATAGATGAATAACTGGTCCTTGATAATGGCAAACTTTGGATCGCGAATATCCTCGCCAGGAACCGAGATATTCATGATATTCGTCATGTTATGGTATAGATCGTCGCCCCGATTCAGCGAGAGAAAGGTCGTCGTTGAACCCTGGTTTCCCGGCTGGTTGGCGTAGATGAAATAATAGTTACTTTTCCAATAGATCAGATCCGTGTTCGCGTTGTGGCGTCCATTTGTCACATAAGTTTCTAGCTGATACTCGAGATGTGAATTCACTTGGTACGTGCTTGGACGTACGAACCACCATGCAAAAAGGCCAGCTGCAAGTATCGCGAAGAATATGATAGCAAGAAGCAATCCGTGGAAGAAATACTTGATCCTATCGATGACTTTTTGATTGGCCATGAAGATAGCTTCTATCGAGGGGAATTAATAAGTTCCCATCAAACGTGCCAGTCTTGGTCCATTGAACGATTATATGCCCGGGCATCACCGAATCAAAAATGAAAGCATTAATCGAGATCCCTTGATCTCGGGCTTTCAAGAATCTTCGATATCTTTTCACCAAGAATGCGACTGCACATCGATTTCAACGCGGTCACGATCCTCCCGACCTGCAATGTCATCTCTTCCTTTTGAAGCCGGATCAAGTCATCGAGCAGGATCATGAACGGGAGCAACAAGATGGGCCACGCATGCTTGATTTCATCCAGCATTTGAGAACGCGTAGCCACGTCGACGACATCGAGGTAGCTGGTTAGTATGGCGAGGCGATCTCGGATTGTTTTGCACGCCCGGTCTTGCATCGCGCATCGCACTTTTTCCCATCTGTGCGCAGTTCCCCTTGTCGCTACGAGCTCGTCATAGATGTTACCGATGCGACGGTCATGGTATAATTTCCTGAAACGAACGATGCTCGACAACACGTGATCCATCTCGCTGTAAACGCACAAGAGAAATGGCATCGCCATGGAGACATCCCCCCGTGCAAGTTCAGCACACGCTCGATCTGCATCGATCGTTTTTTTCTCGTAGAAACACGATGCAAGCTCCGCGTCGACTAAAATCGTGTCAATCAAGGGTTTTTCGAATTCACCGACGACAAAGACCCACTCGGTGCCAAAATCAAAAGCTTGTGTCATGTCCGCTTTCATGACGAGGAAGTTGGCGAAAGAATCGATGAAGAGCTCAGCATCATGAAGAACAAATCTATTCATCAAGGCGCAGCATTCCCGGGCGATGGTACCCGCAAACTGGCGCTCTTCAAAAAACTGTGCCGGTAGATACTCGAACCCGGATGTCGTACCGGTATGATCATCGATGGTTGACCCGCCGCTAATTCCATCAACATCGTCGGGAGCCCCGTGAGTCTTGCTAATCCGCAAGCTCTCGCGTGAATTTCGAAAGTTCTCGTCGCTCGACATGAAGGCGTATCCTTGTGAATCCCGGTACTTCAATCGGCGATCCTTGATTTCCCGTGTCACCCGGTCCACGTCAACGATTTTCCGGAAGGCATATATCACGTAGCCGAGATAATAGGCCCGCTTGTACACGTCATACGAATCTCGCACATAGAGCATCAACTCCTGGAGTATTTCCTCGAGCAGTTTTCCTGACGAGGGCTGCACGGGAATTGAATCGACCATGATGCGCGGGGAAAACGCGTCATAATTGCCTTGGGACCATGTATTTGCCGTCGCAATGATCGATTGCACGAGCGGGAGAGCTTGAAAGGGCAAGACACGATCGCCTTGCAAGACGAGGTGCCGGCAATGCACGATGCTTAGTCTTCTGTTGTTATTCATATCGTACAAGGAAAAGGTTCCGTCATCCAGCGAGATACATGTGTGGATGTTCGGAAACCTGCTCACGGCTGCCTTCCTGGAAACGAGATAGTACCGAAAGGTGAAATCCCACCGGCTTTGCATCACCTTCCGGAGTTCCCATTCTTCAATGTCGATGTACTTGTCGAGATGCTCGATCAATTCCCGGGAATTAACGGGGTAAGAACTATCATCCGTGAAGAAGAAACAGCCCGTGTCATGTTGTTGATCGACCTGGTCGTTTCGGCTGCCTTCCGATTGATTATTCAAGAATCTTCGCAACGACATCGACTTCTTGTAAGATTGAGGGATGATGTATATCATAGCAGATCCTGCTGTCATTTCCAGCTGGATTCCCGCGATCTTGTCGGAAAGTGCTATGAATTTGACTTGCGGGTGATTTATTTCGCTCGTAACTTGTGGCTCGGTTGGTATCAAGCATCCCAGGAAATGGACGCGCTGAAATTCCACATCCATTCTGCTATCGTGGTCTGGCCAGGTCGAGAGGTACCCCGGCTCATCGAAATTCAAGAGTTTCAAGAGACATTCGCTATCGAGACTGGCTTTGCTCCTGAGATTCGCATAGAACCGAATCGCGTGGTCCTCCGCGCTGCTCAAGATGGCAAAACAAGGGCGTAGTTCTCTACCTTCATTATCAATTTTCGACCACGGCTTGTCGGATCGGACAGAACCGAGTAACGATTCCTTTTCAACCATCTTGAGTTTGAAAAAGTCACTGAAAGCCTCCTTATTCTTGACCTGGTTGAAAATCTCCTTGAATATGTTCCATTCAACGCTGAAATTCCAGCCTTTTTGGTCTGCATCATTCATCATGATATCGACCAAGGCTTGACCAAGCTCGAG
>JAUQYW010000297.1 GCA_030587525.1 Candidatus Sigynarchaeota archaeon
AAGGCAGGGAATATCCCGTGGAAGAATGGCGACGGATCGATCCATCGAGCAATGGCGTGCCCGTGATGAGCCACTTATAATTTCATATGCACAAATTTATAAGCATAGGTTTTGATATACTACTCGTGCACCAGTGACTTAAGAATCGACACACGCACCTCCTAGATGGTGCTGTCCCTTAGAACTTGGATATCAATAAAACAATAACGCCGAACACTGGTGTGCGGTTCCTATGGGGACCAAATGGGCTGATTAGCTCGGAAACTCCATAGGAACTCTCTACTCTTGGTTCTGCATTTTTATTGCTCAAGACGCTTGATAGATCCGAAAAAATGCCAGGCGCCAATTCCCACTTAATCCTATGCCACCAAACGCTGTTCCATCGCCGAGAATTAAGGTCTATAATATCTCGATGAGGCCCTTGAAATGCGCATCAAATGTGCATAATTTCGTCACGCGGCGTGATTCCGCTTGGGTCAATATCGTGCAATCGGTAAACGACAGTTTCTTGTCAAAATACCGTACAAACAATTTCCAAGCGGCATTGATGTCGGCGTCTGAGACCTTGATGAAGTTTATCCATTTCGAGCGGCGGATGAAGGCTTCGATGTCTTGGATGATTTCGAGCCTGCAAGAACGCGACAAGGCAACCGTGACGGCCTCATCTAAGATATAATCGGAGGTATAGACATCACCGTGAATTTTTTCCTTGATATCCTTGTAGATACTCAATGCAGCAGCATGGTTGACATCCGACGAGTTTTTCAACGCGAGGATGTATCCCGTGTCGAGAAAAGCGCCCATGATGGCTCACGTGTCATTCTTGCTTCGCTTGATTCCATAAAGATGCTGGTCGACGGTTGTCGATGTGTCAGAAATCCCCCAATCAAAGATCTTGAGCTCATCAACATCGTTTGCTGCTTGGGGCTGCTCATCCAGGAGGATTTCATTGTTATTACTGGCGATCTCTATAATTCTTCCGACAATTTCTTGCTTGGATATTTTTTTTCCTTGCAATGTTAGTTTTGCTTTGAGCTCATCAAGCATTTTCGAATGTTTCTCGTCAAGGCGAACTGTACTCATGAATTATCAACGATCCAAGAATAATGATGTTAATACATGTATACAATTATACAATTACACAAGTATAAACGTGTCGATCAGGATTTGGGCTACACATCGGTATACCCGCCATCAACCCGATAATTGATAGTGATTACATCAACACCAGAGGCGAT
The DNA here is from genome assembly GCA_030587525.1 of Candidatus Sigynarchaeota archaeon. Lineage (GTDB taxonomy): Archaea > Asgardarchaeota > Lokiarchaeia > Sigyniarchaeales > Sigyniarchaeaceae > Sigyniarchaeum > Sigyniarchaeum tengchongense. The sequence continues at coordinate 1,239 of JAUQYW010000297.1, forward strand.
AATGTTGCGGGTTTTATCCAAGGGGATGACAAACGAATAAAAAAAAAAGTGAGATAAAGCGTGTCGTTAGCCCCTTGGTCTCGTATTCTCAGTTCAAAGGCCATCCGAACGAGAAAACGAATTTTCTCGCCACGGCGCGGTAATACTTCAGTTTGATCCCGTATTCGTTCGTGTCCAAAATTGCAAGGAATACTAAGCCATGATCGACGAGCATGTCGACATGCCGCTTGATCGTGCCGGGATTCATCTTGGTCGCCTTGCTCAGCTCGATGATATTGCAAGCCTTTTCGATCAACAGTCGCATGATCGCCTCACGCTGCTCGTGGAAAAGCACGGGAACCGTGCCGGGATTCTTAATAATGGCTTCGTCAGCCATCGATCTTTCTGCATCAATTTCACCCGTCATTGGCATCATCCCTTGCGTGGTTCTCCCGGGCAGCCCCATTACTCGCCGCTTGGTCATTTTTTCCTTCGGGCACACCCCCAACCACGGCTCCTTGCCCGTTAACGACTTGATTCTTTAAGCTGTGGTAGATTCTTGCTGCGATGAGCGCCATCATCGGGAGTCCAATGATGATGTCGAAAACAAACAAGCAGAATGATGCAGTATTCAGCATCCCATATGTAGGAACTGCTATTGTTTTGGACATCACGAAGATGTTGATAGCTGCATTAGGCACGACAAAGATTGCGAAATACTTGCCCCATGTCCTTGCAAAGCGCTTCCAGAAAGACCTGAACAGTTTCAGCTGCAGCTTGATGCTTTTCACGAATTTACCCGTGTCCGCGTAGATCGGAAATACACCCGTGAAGATAACCATAAGGATGAAATGTAACAAGTAACCAGCGATGTAATAAGCCGGATTTGGCATTGGATCGGCCAGGTGATTGATTTGAAGGGCGAACAAGCTGGTACCGGCAAGTAAGATGATGAATGCGTACCCAATCCCCGATTTCCAGAATTTCAGTGTAACTTTCTTAAGGTCTGCGACGACTTCGCCCGTTCCCATGGCTTGATGAGCAATCACGTGCTGTGGCGAGAGGAAGAACGAGATCATGAACATGTCCACGAAAAACAGAGCCACGTCATACAACCTCGCATATTGCAAGAACCTGTATTCATCCGTGTTCACGATGATATTTCCCAGTCCCAACAGGGACAACCGGATGATCCCGTACAAGACAAGCCCAATAAGTCCCGTCATCGATAAATTCTTGATGTTGGCTTTGAATATCATCCAGCTCACGTAGAAATCAAGCTTTGTCTGTCCCTTTCCGGACATATCCTCCCGTATCTTCGTGGTATTGCCATCTCCCGTGCCCGTTATCTTGGTTCCCTCCAGTATCTGCACGTCTCGCTCCAGAGGAACCTTATTACGCTTCTTGTCCCACGCCAAGAACACGATCACGGCCACAAGCATCGCGACGATGACGGAAATCGTCGCTATTATCGTGAATAATTCCTTTTTATTCACGATCGTGTTGTTTTGCTGTATCACGTCCGAATTCTGAATATCCAGTCCAAAATAATTGTATATGAGATTATTTGCACGCACGGTGATCGAGGTCGAGTTGAAAATGTCTATACCGATGTGATTGTTGTAACAATAATTATTCTCCACGTTCGCGACAGAGGAATATTTCACATCAATCCCGTGCTGGCCATCCGAACATGTGTTATCGCGTATCTCGATTTGTGATGACCACCAGATCCTGATTCCATTAACCCAATTGCTCATTCCCGTACAAGTGTTATCGGTGATGGTTACGTGGGTCGAATTGTATACTTGAATGTTTCCATATTGCGATAAGCAAGTATTGTTGCTGATAGTCATGTTAGCAGATGCTTCGATGTTGATTGCGGCTTCAAACTCTTCAATACGATTCGCCGTGATGTTGAAACTACCCGTCGCATTTTCGATGTTTATCCCTGTATCGTCCAGGTTATTCCCGTGCAAGATGCAGTTCTTGATCACGAAATGGTCGGTCACGTTGGCGATCGAGAGGAACCACTCCTTTCCCGACCCGCTCGCGTCGTAGATCAGCGATTCGATCACCCATGGGGAGCTCGTCGACCCGTTTCCACTTGAAACAATAGGCGATGTCGAAAAATCGCCATTGCCCGTTATCGTGAAGCTCGAATTCACTAGCATACTTGTCACGATTGGTGGCAAGATAAGGCCATCTCGGTGGTGGTGCAACGGTCCAGCTGATCCTATCAGCACGATGGCGGATATCAGTAACCCGAGTATTGGTAGTTTCATCCAAACGTGTTTTTTCATCGTTCCTTCATCTCTGGCTTCATTTTGTAATTTATGCAAAATGCTACCATAGCTATCGATATTATGATATTTAAATTTTGCTAAAAATGCAAAATGGAGTTTCACCCAGAACTGGCGGGGAAAAAGTCAGGTGATCATCAGAAAAAATAAAAGAATAGTTAAAAATCCAAGACGGAGAAGCATGCTCAATCTGAATGTTGCCTTTTAATATTTTTTCTCGCAAGAAGCAATGCCGAACAAGCGACTGCGAGCACGGTGGCTCCCGCGACGAGGAACAGGTCGAAGCCCGGGATATCGTCCCCAGCATCGAAATCGGTATCAACATCCCAAAGCACTTCGACATCGAAGGAAGGACTCGGGTTCTGCAGATATAGGTAGAAACTCTTGGGCCCCTGAGTCGTGTAGTTGAAGGATTGGTTCACGGTCGTCAAGGTCACGTTCCAAAGGATGATGT
>JAUQYW010000198.1 GCA_030587525.1 Candidatus Sigynarchaeota archaeon
GTTAAATCGACCCAAGCCAGCTGGTTCCCCTCGATATTGCTTGCCCACGTGTGGTTCGTTTCAAAATCGTAGATCCACCCTTTGACGAGCAATTCACGTTGCAAGTCCGAGTCCCAATAGACCGCTTTCGGCGAAAACCCGAGATCCAAGGAGGACTTGTTCGCGATCAAGTCCCCCTTCGCCGAATGAAGCCAGCATTGATCCGAAACGTTATCCTTGCTGTAACATTCCATTCCCGGTTGCGACAAGTCGATATCTGACACGATCCCTTGCTCGTGCACGTGCTCCGTCGTCTCGTTCAGTCCCCACACGAGGTTTCCGGTCGCGGCGTCCACTAGGCAAGCGCCATTTTTCTTTGGATAAGGAATGATGCCCTCGACCCCGTAATATATCTCCAAGCCTGGCCTTGCTGGATCGATGTCGCCAACATACATATGGTCGACGTGTTGCATACCCGAAGACCATAACCCGTGCCCGTCTTGATCAATGACGCAAGCCCCGATGATGACCTCGTCACATCTGTCGTTATCAACATCTGCAACGCGGATATAATGGGCACCTTGACCCGTGTATGTGCTGATGCCAAAGAATCCCAGTTCCTTCATGGATGTCCATGACCATACCTGTTGAAGGCTGGAGGGAAGCAACCGGTATGCATCGAGTTGCAGGTACCAATAAGTCCCACGCTCCGCAAGGATGAACGGATGTTGCCCGTCGAGGTAAGCGACGGCGATCGAGTTGCGGGAATTCCAGTTGTAGATTTGTGGCTGGCGACGGGGCCACGGAGCACGCGCAATTTCATTGCCAGTCGTGCCATTCCAGATCGAGAGATACTCGGGGCCAGATTGCACACGCCCTGAAGAATCGCGATAATCGCCGTCGCTTGTCTTGATGGCGATTTCTGCCTTCCCATCTTCGTTGAAATCATACACGACGTATGGCGAATATAACGTTCCGGTCTCGATGCCCCAGCCGAGATCATTCCGCCAGAGCATCGTCCCGTTCGATAAATATGCATCGATCTTGTACGTGTACGTGCTCGGGTGCCACGTGCTCAGCGGGGGGCCAAGCGGATCTATCTCCCCCTCTGGAGTAATGACGACGAAATCGTAACTACCATCCCCATCCAAATCACCAATACCGAGTTTCGATACCGTTTCGGTGGAATTGCCGAGCCTCAGCACGGAATACACTTTGCCGGGGGCATTGAGCACGGGCGCGGGCCTCGATGCGGCAAGTTCCGTGCCGTTGACGACAGCACAAACCCAGTAGACCGTGCCATTCTCGGGCGATGGACTGGTATCGATATAGTCCGTTGTCGTGTTGATAAACGAGGCGATTCTAGTGGGAAAATTGGAAGGTGTTTTCCGGTACATGTTAAACGATATATTTTCGGGATCGGTAGTGAGCAATCGCCAGGACACATACACGTTCCCAATATCATCGTTGAAAGCGATGACACTCCTTTCCATCATCTCTACAGGACGAACGCCTCCCACATACGTTATCGGGATTCCCCTTGGTAACCCGGAAGCAATGTTTGGCATAACAAGACCGAATGTGACCATAAACAAAAATAAAGACATCTGTTCCTTTCTCCCTCGTTTTTCACCGAAATAGGTCAAACCTTGCCGTGTTATCGGAGAAAACACGAGCATAGATGAATCTCTTTTCGACCCCGCTCGAAAAGGGTGAAAATACGGATAGTAGACAAATAATGATCCGGCAATCGACGCAACCGGCGCCAATAATTGCACGGGCTGATCAAAAATCTCGAACCAGGAATTTAATACCATGCTGGATAAGAGAAAAGATATTCCAGCGGTCTTCATCGCAAAAAAAAACCAGGCTTTGCTCCGGAACTTAATTTTATGCATGTAACGAGCCAACGTAATACTTATAACCGAAATCAAAGCAATCGAAGAAATATTAAAAACGAGTTGCCCACCTGGAAAATCCATCAAGCACGTGGTTATACCAATACACAGAAATGCTGTTAGAAACAAAATATCATGAATATAGGCGAAAGGAGGATTTATCTTGCAAATCTTTTTCGTGTAATCGAAGAGCGTGTAAAATGAAGCGATGCTTGCCATATACAAGAGAAAATAGAGATAAGCATCTTGCTGGATGAAGAATCCCGTTAATACGATGAATTGCCTATACACACATACAATGCTAAGAATATCGAGACTTTTACCTTCCTTGCATTCGTTACGTGAATGATGCTCGAAGAATTTGGGATTATTTTTTATGAGAACCGTTATCCAAATCAAAATATTGATACAATTCATAAAAATGGGAAAGATTGGGAATCCTCCAGGAGTAGCACCTATACCTGTGGTTAGAAATTTGGAACCGGCGCTAAATATACTCCGAATATTCAAAATCACGAACCTCGCTCATAAACACGACACTTAAACAATATGCTATATGGTCAGTCAGAAATCGCGGACTTGGATAATATGGGTTTTCTCGGTGAATCAACCAATGAAATAGAATAGGGTGTACTTTGTCGAATCATAAGGGATTTTTTCAGACCTTTCGGAACTGTCACAAGATCGAGAAAAGATTGTCTAACGTTTTTATTCAGTGCACTCTTTTTTGGATCAACGAAGATATCTGTCACTATGGTGTTAAAATAATGCCTAAAATCAAATCGACGATAACATTGCTCTTGATCGGCATCGCATCTTTTGCATTCTTGTTCCAACTGCCGATCAAAAATGTTTCTGCAAACGGGATAACTACTCCTGCACCCGGTGTTTCGTACACCTGGGACGTCTTGTCCACGAACGGCAAAGTCTGGTGGTTCAACACGACGCCGCCGTACGGCGGCGATGAAGGCAATAAAACGCTGATGAAGGGTGGCACCATCCAATACGACCTCACGGGCCAGTATCCCAACAACGCGCTCTGGACCGACGTCACGGGCAGCGTGTGGTTCGGGAACTTCACCATCTACCACAACGTGTCGACGACCCAGGTGCTGAACTGGACGAAGGCGAACTGCTCGACAACGGAAATTGGTAGTAACTTGATTTTGAGCGCGTTGAATTGGCAAGGAGGCCTGATCGCTCAAACGAATTGGACCAAAAATTATGTGACGATCAACAATCAGCTGTTTGACATGCTGTCATATCAAGTGGATAGTGGCACCACGGCCCTCATCGATTACTGGTATTCAGGCCAAGCGACGCACCTGGAATATAGCATGGCCACGGGTGTCTTGATCTACGCGCGGACATCTTATGGCGATTACCAGATGGAGATCGCACTCAAGGGCATCGATTTCATTCCCAAGGCGAAGATTTTTGCCAATGCATCCACGTTCGTGGAAGGTTCTCCCGCGCAATTTTTCGATGGCAGTTACTTGGGTACCAGGCCGTTCACG
>JAUQYW010000343.1 GCA_030587525.1 Candidatus Sigynarchaeota archaeon
CTCGAGCTCATGTCGAACGCGGCTATCTTGTTTTCTTGCAATGCAGCCAGCGGTTCGACCTTACATTCTTGCTTCACGAGGATGGATGCAAAAAATCGACCGGTCTTGGTTCTCGACACGGTCACGCTCCGCACCCGTTCCGTGAACGCCCGGTTGTCCCGGTAGGCAACAGGGCCGACTTTTGGCAAAGTTAGGTAGTACCGGTGAAAATCGATCTTAACGTTGTCGTTCACGTTGATCGTCCGGTATGATTGCTTGCCTTTCCGGGACTTGAACAATGGAAACCGGGCGCGGCCGGTGAAGAAGTTGTCGTAAGCACGATCGAGGTCGATGCGTGCTTGTTGCAGCGCGATGGAATCCACGGCCTTCAAGAACGGGAACGAGACTTTCCATTCCTTCTCGGTTTTTCGCTGGTTCCCGATGCTCTTGCCGTGATCCCGGTAACATGCCATTCGTTCCGCCAGCATCGCGTTCCAGATGAACCGCTTGCAACCAAACGTCTTGGCGAGCAATGCATTTTGATCCGCGGTCGGGTAGAGGCGGATCTTGAACGCCCGGTCGATCTCCATGGCTTGCTTCCATCGTGCATGGATTTATAGATGACGGGGTGTGCTGAATTTCTGGAGATTACCTTGGCGCGACATGTCTTCCCGTCGTACCCACGGCTCGAAGGCCGTGGTCTTTGTGGGATTTCGTGATAAAAAACTATCGAACGTTAAGCGAAATTGCGAAAATGATAGTGATGATCACGCACAGGGATCGCTAGCACGAAGCCATCAAAGATCGATGAAGACTTTGCCAATCTTTTTCAAGATGACGAAAATCGGGGAGTCCATGGGAATGGAACCCATATCGACGCGGGATGCTTGCTCCACATTCGGGATCACGTTCCCATTAACATCGCGAATATGCACCTTGATGGAATCCTCGACGTGATTATTCTTTTGAAGGTTTAAAGCCACGTTTTTGAAACTTATCCTGTCCGCCGCCAATTCCCCGGGACTCGCGGAACGAATATCGGTATACAAGACCTTCGTGAGATGGCCCATCATGCCCTTGGTGGAGATTATCACTCCCTTCGTCGTGAGGATGATTTCATTCACGTTACCGCGTTGATGCGATGGTTGGTGGATGAAGCAAATCTTTTCACCAGCATCAATGTGATCGAGATATTTCTCAAGGGAATAGTGCAAATTTTGCTTTATCTCATCGAGAGTGGCCATTCTCGGAACGAAATCATCCATCGCAGTGATTATTTCCTTCAGCCTGGTCAAAGCACCGATCGTCGTGGCAGGCGCGGTTACTTCCTCCACGTTTTCTGCTTGCAACCGCTTCGCGATCCTCGATATGTAGGGCTGATCAGCAATGCAAGAGGCAGCAATTACCTCGGGCGAAACGAAATATTCCGTTTTTTCAAGCCAGGCATCGTATTTCGCCATGAGGTCGTAATACAAGTAAAACATGTCATCGACCGGGCCCAGCTTGATCGGTCGCTTTCGATCACCCAATGTGGATACCAGGATATGATCAGGTTCCTTGATGGCGAAGCCCGGGACGAACTGGGAGCGCATGGAAAACTTGATAACGTCGCGAGAACCCCGGCGCTCGTGCTCGATGCCATCATCCAGTGGCATGATAACGGAGTTGGCCGGCGCATGGAATTCCGACAATTGCTTTACCGTATATACTTGACCCGCGACGACGGCAAGCAGCACGAAGAGAAAAAAGCTTTCGATGAACCAAAAAAAATATTCTGGTTGGGACGCCGACGAACTATAGGCAATTGCGTGGATAATCCAGGTGCCTAAATATAAGACACCGAGGTCGATCGGCGGGGATATAAGGAGATATCGCATCAAGGTCATCCTGATCTTGTTCAAGCGCGATGCAGAAACAGCGTGAGTGCCAGCACGTTGAGATGCCTCGACTCCCATTTTTTCCAAATGACGCGCCTTGCACGTCTCGGGAGAGTTGTAGAAATACAATAGCGATTCGATGATCCGCTTTGCTTGATAAAACTCGTTCCTGAACGTGAATGCATCGGAGTATCTGATATCATATCTCTCGTAGATTTTAACCGTCAGTTTTTGGCGCTGGAACGGATATTTCTTGGCGTGGTAAGAAAATGCCTTGATGCTATCATATGGAACACGTTCGGTATCGGACTGGGTGATCTTTTTTCTATCATTGGCAGTAGAACTGTAAATAGCCTTGTCGGTGAACACGATTGCGTTCACGATGCAGAATGCATTTGCATGCCGCCATATAAGGAAAGCCCCAACGAAGCACGCGGCAATAACGCCAATGTCCACTTGGATTCCTCCAAACATGGCCACGTGCCATTCCCCATTCATATTGACAAGATCTATGACAAGCACGGTCAAAGGAGCCGTCAATATCAATAAAAGGATCGCTATTTTGTTTATATATTCGACAGTGAAATCAACATAACGAACTTTCTCCCCTTTCTCCACGTGAAACGCGATCCGGTCTAATAGATGATAGGCTTGGCTATCCTCTGCCAGCCTTTTTAACTCGTCTTGCTCATCCATTGATGTTCGCCAGATTCGCGACGAAAATAAAGGGATAAGAGTTTAATCCCACTCGATCTTGGTCGAGCCGTGGAAGCGCTCGATGATGACGTGGGCTTGCGTGAAAAACTCGACAGCTTCTCGTCCTTGCGCTCTGAGGGTTCCGAAAAATGATTCCTTTGCGCCAGCAAATGGGAACCACGAGAGCGGCGCAACAACACCAATGTTGATGCCCACGTTACCGCATTGAACCTCGTGGCGGAAATGGCGGGCATTTTCGCCGCTTTCCGTGTAGATGGTCGTGGCATTGCCCCGCGGGTCCGCGTTGAGCATGGTGATAGCCTCATCGAGGGTGTCCTTGCGATGCAAGCATGCGACGGGGCCAAAGGTCTCCTCGATGAGCAAGGAATTGCCAGACTTCGCGTTCTCGAAGATGCATGGCCCGAGGAAGTATCCTTTTTCATAGCCCGCGACTTTGATGCCGCGCCCGTCGAGGATGAGGGTCGCGCCGCCGTCGATGCCCTTCTGGATCTGCAGCTTCAGCTTGTCGAGATTCTTCTTCGCCGCGACGGGGCCCATGAAACTGCTCTTGTCCACGCCGTAACCAACCTTCAATGCCTTCGTTGTTTCGATGAACTTTTTCTTGAACTTGTCATAAAATTCGGTCGTCCCGACGACCACGACATGCTTGCCAGCTAAGCATCGCTGTCCAGAATTGCCGTAAATCGAGTTCATCATGTTAGGCATGATCTTGTCGATGTTGGCGGTCATGTCGACGACGAGGAAGTTGTTGGCACCGCCGTGGCATTGCGCCCGCTTCCCGAGACCCGTGGCCTTCGTGTAGATGGCCTTGGCGACCGGGGTCGAACCGACGCTGGACACGCCTTTCACGTCGGGATGCTCGATGAGCCAGGTTGCTTGGTCAGGGCCGCCATGGATCAAGTTGATGACGCCGCCGGGGAAGCCCGCCTTGTCGATGCACGTTTCGAATATCCGCTGGATGGGAACGGGTGTTTGCTCGTTGGACTTGATGATGTAAGTGTTGCCCGCAGCTACGGCGAAGGGCATGAACCAGAAGGGGATCATGACGGGGAAGTTGAACGGCGGGATCATGACGAACACGCCGAGAGGTTCCCTCGTCGTGTACTCGTCGATGCCCAGGGCGATGTCTTCCATGAACTCGCCCTTCTGCATCTCTGGGACGGATAGCGCGGTCTCGCACATCTGGTAGGCCCGCACGACCTCGCCCTCGGCAGCGTCCCACTCCTTGCCGTGATTTTTCACCGTGATTTCGGTTAATGTATTGATGTTTTCCTTGAGCAATGCTTGCAGCTTCAAGATCGGCTGGATACGCTGGATCCCGGGCGTGTTTCGCCACGCGGGAAACGCGTTCTTGGCAGCCGCGACCGCGGCGGCCACTTCTTCCTTCGTGGACATCGGGACCTTGGCCAGGACCTCGTCGATCGCGGGATTCATGGCATCGACCAGCGTGGTCGATTTCGATGCCACGAGCTTGCCATTGATGTAATTTTTCAAGGTTTCCATGGGAATTTCATCTCTGGAATGTTAGTGAAGTATCGTCTTCTAAGGTTAAAAAAGATACATCCCGCGATCCACGCGGGTCACTGCTTTCGCGTGCGGAGCACGACCTCCAGGAACAAGATGCCGAATGCGAGATCCACCACGACGACGAGGAGCCCGACGATGCTCACGTCGCCGATAAAGAAATAGATCGTGAAGACCAAGAAGAAAAAAAACTTCTCCACGACGCAGACCATGAGGAGACCCCGATTTGCTTTGGGATCGCGGCTCGCGACCATGTATGCAACGCCGAACACGCCCACGATGCCGATCGAGCAGTGGAACCAGAGCATGGAATTCGGTATCACGAACCCCAGCGTCACGAAGGCGGACGGCATGGCGACGGATAGCGTGAAAAACACGCCGGTCACCGCCCAGTTCCACAGCGCGGCGATCACGAGCAAGCGCTTCTGATAGATTGTTCGATCCATGAACGGACGAGGGGCGATTCACCGATAAATAGCGTGCGGTCAAAGTAAGGATCGTGATAATGAATGTCGGAACGTGAAACGCCGGCGGCGGAAGCGAAGCCGGCCGAGAAAAAGGAAAAAAAGAAGCGGCTGAAGGGGTTCGCCGGGATGATCGGCAATCTCTTGAAACCGCTGAACGAGAGCGACCGGTTCAAGGAACGATTTGCCCAGGAGGTCATGACCTTCGTGATCGTGGCAACGGATCTCCCACCGGCCGCGGTAATCAAGGTCAACAAGGGCACGATCGAGATCGAGGACGTCGCTCTTGAAGACGTGAAGAAAGTAAAGAAAAACGCCCTGCTTCAAGGTACAATGGACGTAATAATGAAGGTTGCTTCAAACAAAATCAATCCGATAACCGCCGCTCTCAAGGGGCAGATCAAACTCAAGGGCCCCTTGAAACTGCTGAAACTCAACAAGATGTTCATTTACGCTATGAAGCAAGCCAAGGGCGGCGCGCCACCAAAGCAACCAGCTCCCGCATCACCGGACGGTGGTAATGCTCCCGGAAGTGAGGCTCCCGCCACGCCTGGGAAATAGGGGAGGAAAGAAAGCCCCGCATTATCCGTCGATCAAATCATAATGAGATCCGTCGATCACCTTATATTAATTTTTCAACACTTCAAGTCGGGGGTATAATAACATGAGACGGTACGCATCCATCGATTTTCTCAGGGGCTTGGCCATTTTCCTCATGCTTTTCTTGCACGTCGTGAATCACGTGCTCGATGTCGGCGATATCCTCGTGAATTTGAATGATGTACCATTGATCAACACCATGGTTTTCGCCATCTTGCCATATCTTGGCGGATTGGCCGGATTTTTCTTGATCGTGTCGGCGATCGGGAACATGATCAGTATGTACCGGCATTTGCAGCGAGGTAATTCCGTGAATTCCCTGATCGTCAAGCAAGTCGTTGGCGGTTGTATCCTCCTCGCGTTTGCGATGCTAACGGAGGGGGTCATCGGGTACTGGGGCGCCGTGGGCGAGGTCTTCCTGAGCTTGGACAAGGTCGATCTATACTGGTGGTTGCCAGCCCTCTACAGGGGTTACAAGTTCGAGACCATTCACACGATAGCGTGGTGCATCATCGTAAACGGCCTCGTGCAAGGCGTCCTGTCCCGGCACGAGCGCTGGAAAAAACCGGCACTCTTGATCAAGATATACGCGGTTCTCGCCGTCGCAGTCCTTGCCTCGACCCAGTTCTTGTGGGACATGGCCAGCGCCATCACGACCGCCCTTGGTAACCCCGGATATCCACACGGCAGTGATCCATTGCTCGGTAACGGGGAACCCGTGCTCGGCCTTTCGCCATGGTATGATCATGTTCTCTATTTCTTCTTGAACCCGATCGCCGGGGCTCCTGAACCGATCTTCCCCTATCTCGCAGCATCATTCATCGGCAGCATCATCGGCATCGTGCTCAGCCAGCCCCGGGAATCGATTCCCCGTGATTTCCCGCGCAAGATGTTGTGGGTCGGATTGACCATGTTCCTCGTCGGGACAGTGTATATCATCCTATTCTTCGTCGTGCAGCTTGCCGGGGGCGTTTCATTCGGGACACTCGCGGATATGTACAGGAACATCTGGGACCACCACTACTGGACGCCGGAGCATGGCTTCTGGCCGCTTGCTTGGGTGTTCCAGTTCGTGAGCTTGAACGGTTTTGCTATCATGGCGACGATGCTCGTCATCAAGCTCGTGGAGTTCCGGGGAAACGGGGCACAGTTCGCGAAGAAGACGGCGTTTATCCGGCGGTTCGGTTTCATCGCGTTCACGAATTACGCGTTTCAATGGCTTTATTACATCGCGTGGTTCCTGGTCACGCTCTTATTCTATGCCAACCCGTACAAGCTCATCGATTGGGGTGGCACCGTTATCACGTGGGTGCTGACGCTCGGCTTTTATGAAGGCATGATGTTGCTGTGGGAACGGGTGCGGTACACCGGCAGCATCGAGTGGTGCGTCAGTGCCCTCGGCAATTTGCTCATCCCAGCCAAGCGCGGGCGGAAGGAAGGGGCGAAGCGATGGTGGCAAGCAGCGCAGCTCGACGTGGACGGATCGTTTTACCATGCCGAGTGGCTCGACGTGGTGGAGAAATCCGAGATAGCGACCAAGAACATGCGAGAATCCAAGCTGGCGTGCAAGCTGGCGTTGATAGGCCTCGTATCCTTGCTGTTCACCCCTTTTTGCTTCGTCACATTACAACTTTCCCGCACCGCAGAAATAATGGAAGGGAAAAATAGGTATAACACGATGGCAAGAACCGTATCCATCATCGGAATTTGCGTGCTGATCGCCGTCATCGGTGTGTTCTGGGCGTTCACCCCGAACGACCTGGGCATCGGATTTTGAGCCGGTTCTATCTTTTTTTTAACCCTCACCCGACGAGAAACATGAAGAGCTTCACGTTTTTTTTCACGTGGGTGAAATATTTGGGCTCAGCCTTGTAAAAGTCTTGCAAGCCCGGTTCTAGATCCGGCCACGATTTTCGTTTTTCCTTGGGCAAGCCTTCCGCGAACTTCGACGCGTCGTAGAGCAGCTTCACGTTTACCAAGGTACCCGTGACGCGCTTCGCTTCCTTCGACGCAAAAAACGCATAGAACGGGACAAGCTCCTCGGGTTGCATCGCCCCGCCGAACATGTCAATGATTGTTTTCGGTATATCTTTTATCATGTCAGTTGCCACGAACGGGCACATGAGCGCGTTTATCGTGATTTTCTTGGGCGTCAAAGCTGCCGCGGAGGAGATCGTGAACAAATTAACGCCTGCCTTGGATGCCGTGTAGGCGCCGTTGAACGGTGCACCGGCCGCGACGGCTTCTTGCGCGGTCCCGGAACTCGTGCTGACGATGGCTCCACCTTGCTTGGCAAGGAACGGCAAGGCGGCGAGCGTTCCGTACATCACGCCTTTCAAGTTCGTGTCTATGATCTTGTCGATTTCTTCGAAATTCTCCGGAAGATTCGAATAGGAAGTCACGCCCGCGTTGTTGACGAGGATGTCGATGCCGCCCAGTTCTCCCGCTATCTTTTCCATCGCATCTTGCACTTGCGCGGATTTGGTCATATCTGCAACAGCATATGCTGCTTTTCCTCCCCGGTCGTTGATGGTGGCCGCGTTTTTCGAGATATCGCTTTCGGATCGGCTGATGAGGCCGACCGCGGCGCCGAGGTTCGCGAATCCGAGGGATAGTGCCTTTCCAATACCCCTGCTGGCGCCGGTGATGACTGCCCGTTTGCCCATTAACAAGTTTTTATCTAGCATGGTTCTTTCGCTGTTTTTCGTTTTCGTGTTATTTCCTGGGCTTGGCATCCTTGCACTGCTTGATCGTGAGCATGAGCGACTCGGTCTCCGCGTAGACCTCGACGCTGCACGATTTAAGCTCCTGCAGCAGCTTCTTGAAGTACATGCCCCAGTACTCGGAATATGCCTTGCTGTGGAAGTCGTGGTAGAGGTACATGCCTTGGGTGCCCTCGTCGGAGCGCGTGATCTCGATGCGCGTGAAGTAGTTCGCTGCCTTCCAGATGTGCTGGATCGCGTCGAGGATATCATCGACCGGCATTTCCTGAATGGCCTTACGCTTGAACCACGTGATGATGTCGGCGGCGATGTTTTTCCTGATGGCTTCCGTGTAATCCTTGGTGATGTACGAGAGGAACGTCGGCTTGCCCACGAGGACCATGTTAAGCTCGTCGCGCGCCCGGTCCCAGATGCCTTTCAACTCGCCTTTCTCGGGCTCGTGGAACTGGTCAAGCAATTCCAGGCCTTTTTCGATCACGTTCGCCTTGTTCTTGTAAATTTTCTTGCCACTTTTGTCGGTCAAGGCCAAGCATTTTTCGATGATGGCGCTGGCCTCGGGCGAGATCTTCGTGTGGAGATCTTCCTTGCCTGGTTTTTGGTCGTCGCTGGACATGGTAGCTAACGTATGGGTTGACAGTCTTATAACCTTTGTGTCAAAGAACGACCGAGGTCGTGTCCATTCTTTCTGGATTTATGTCCCGATTCAAATAGAAAGAGGACGAAGTGACCAAGTAGGACCAATGCGCACAATAAATTTGATTACGAAATAGAGAAATGCTTGATCTTCACGAGATAATCTCCCCATTTATTATCCTTGTTCTCTCCAATAGTTTCATGCCCTGGTGTCGCGCCAGGACCGACTCTTTGCACAACCTTAATATATAGTGCCGGGAAAGGGTGAAGGCGAGCAATCTTGATTCGTCGCAAAATAGGTGGCGTTCTCGGCCTCACGGCCATCACGGCCTTCCTCGTCATTATTTTCACGTTACCTTGGACGGTTAACGGGCATATATACTACTCTCGTAGAGCAACTTGATAATAATACTAACTAGATGTCGTGGTGGAATCTTTTTTTTACACTTTTTTGAAAAAGGAAAGAGAAGAGGATACAAGAATTATATAATCACCAAGCGGATGCAATCAAAATAATAGGGGTCGTACATATAACCTGAAGATTCGGCACCCAAATGGTATCTAAGTTTTTGAGCATAGGTGCCAGATAACCGGATCAATGATCATGTCCCTATATAGTCTATATATGTCGCTAAGGTGGCAAGTTCGTGGACACAAAACTTATATTCTTGTTCAATCAATAGTTATTCGAGGATACGAGATGAAACTATGAGTCATACACACTTGAAACGGGAGACTTTTTTTTGCTTATTATTCATCATGTTCGCCGCGAGCGCGGTGGGTTCCGGCAGCACGCGATTGATTGGTGATTCAGGTGTTGGCGGTTCGGGATCCTGGGCCGTCGATGAATCATCGGTGGATCCCGCTCTCACTTATCACGTGGCGCGCTATGCGGTGCGCGCGGCGCTTTCGGGAAACGATCTGATCATGCAAGTCAACATCACGTATAACGTGACGGACGGGCTTAAAAGCGACGGGTACAAGCGGTTTATGAACCCGCCGGGCACGCTGGGTTACATCGACGAGGGCAGCATCGTCGTGCGGGATCAAGGGGGCGATGTGCTGTACCATGAGTATTCCTCATTCTCGGGATACGACGGCCGGCAATACAAGGAGATATACTTCCAGTGCCCCGAGTTTTCCGGCGTGCGCACGATTTCCATGAACTTCATCGGGCGCGGGTGGATCACGGAGGATGCAATGAAGAATACCGTGCCACTGTACAACATCCGAACTTTCAGCGTGAGCGTTGATAGCGAGGAATATAGCATCGTATTTCCGGATTCTTTCGTGCCCGCCTCGGTTGTGGCGAGTGTGGCAGGAACCGGCGACACGAGCATGGTGGACGGGCATTGCGTGTACACGTTCACGCCAGGCTGGGGGGCGAGCGTCGACCTGGAGTTCAGCTATACACCGAAGACAACGTACAACCTGGTGTGGTACATGCTGATCTTGCCGGTACCGGTCATCATCGTCACGGCGAGCATGGTGCGCGCCACCAAGGCGAGAAACAAGAAAACGGCGAAACTCCACGAGCAATACAAGCTCGACCATAAGAAGGAAGGCGTGGACATCGCGAGTTTTTCCCCCGTAGAGCTCACCTTGATCAAGGATCACAGCGGATCAAAATGGGACATCACTGCCAGGCTCGTCAAGGCGGCGCTCGTGGAGCTGCACGTGAACGGGCACATCGTGGTGAGAGACACCGGCATCCACACTACTGACAAGGCGATCCTGCCCAGCATGGACCCGTTCACCGTGGCGGTGGCAAACAGCTTCTCGGCGACCTCGCAAGATCCGAAAGACGTCTTGCTGAAATCGGGGCCTGGCCTCGCGAACAAGCTTCAAGACGTCGCGGCGAGGCTCGCGACGCGGGGGTTTGTCAACGACAACCGCAAGGTAAACTTCGTGGGCGGGATGCTTGTCCTCTTGAATATATTATT
>JAUQYW010000360.1 GCA_030587525.1 Candidatus Sigynarchaeota archaeon
ATAGGCATCATGTCAAAAAAACCATAATTTTCCGTCCGTGCAATGAAAATGACGTCCAGGGAAGCGTTGAGCCCCACGAGCACCCGTGCATCCACGAACATGGAACCGCTCTCGGAATAATTTGCCTCGACGAGCCATGTAATAGGAATAAGTAGGTTGTCAGCAGTGTTTGGAACGTGCCACGACCCGTTTTCCCGGGATGCAATGCTTGTGGATTCAAGGGAAGGTGTCCAATCGGAATCGACCATCACTTGGGTCATATTCACGGTCGCGTTCGGGTGCGTGATAATGGCACGGTACATGATTCCGGTAGAAAGGCTAACCCCATACATGTTCGAGAATGGGGAGAAGACTATCCGCTCGCTAGAATTGTACGGGAATGGAGGGAACATCGTTTGAATGCCAAATAAAGAACCGATCACCGCCGTATAGTTGAAATTCTCGGTACGGTTCAACGCTTCGCCATCGATGGCCACGTCTTGATAGTGCCGGTCGATGGTCACGGTGATCCGGACTACCCTCGTGGATATCGACATGAACCCGGTCATTAAAAGGAGCACGTACAAGCCAACGAACAGTGAGATGCGAATCGCTTGCCGCCTTGTATCGATGGATCCCTGGTGGTTCCTCAAGACGAGTTTCGCCAAAACGAGCAATAGCACGAGCATTGAAAGGATCACGATGAAAAAAGCAATCAAATCACCTTGGTTCATCCATCGATCCCTTTTTATCACGTTGTCGTGCCGGGGGAATGCTCCCGGCGCGTGCATTATGAAATCATAACTTGACTCGTCTTATAAATGCGTGTCCAACTGAAAACGGTCGACCCGGCGCGGCGTCCCGCTCAAGTATGAAAGAGCGAAGGACGATCACTTGGCTAGCATCCCAAGGAAATTCTTTTAACTTGTCATCATATCAATGAATATATCCCAACGTTCATGAAGCATCATGAACGCGGGAAGGGGCTTCGTGCCCGGGAAGGCAACGGGAAAAAACCAGAGGAGATCGTGACGACCGCATCACTATATGACAACAGCTTTAAGCTCATCTTCGGTGGCGCCGGTGGTGTTGGCAAGACAACGCTCCTCAACCGCTTCATGTATAATGAGTTCAACCCGGCGACCCCCCTCACGGTCGGCGTGGCTTTCAACACCTTGGCCATCGAACGCCAAGGGCGAAACATCGGCCTGGCCTTGTGGGATTTGGGCGGTCAAGATCGTTTCCGCTTCATCCAGGGCATTTATTGCGAGAAGTCCCAGGCCGCATTCGTGTTCTTTGACATGTCGAACCTCGGTACGCTCGGTCAAGTGCCCGACTGGATCAGCATGTTCCGGCAGTACAACGACCAAAGCATCCCCATCGTGCTCGTCGGGACCAAGATGGACCTCGTCCCGGAAACTGAGCTGGAGAACATCCACGCCATCGCGAACCAGTACGTGGTCGACTACGGCATGTACTGCTACGGGCCGACCTCGGCGATGCTGAAGATCAACGTGGAGGAGATCATCTATTACATGATCGACCTGCTCATTTACAACGACTATTGCACCAGGGCGCAGCAAGCCCAGACTGGAGATCCCGGGACTTGATTTTTTGGGGAAAAAAGAAAAAAATGCATTTTTTGAAACGTTTACACGCCTTCTGGACATTCAGGGGCTTTTCTCTGCCGGTGTGGCCTTGTTTCTTGTTGCGGTTGCGGGCGTGGTAATTGCGCCTTGACCTTCGCTGCCAAATCCCGAGATTCCGTGCACCGCGGGCAAGGACCATCCTTCCGGCGCTGGCACGGGCAAGCGTTGAGCGAGTACTCGAGCAGCACGTCCACGCCCACCAGGTCGCCCTTGGCAAGGAGCGCCTTGGCATGCACCGCGAATTTCTCGGAGGCATCGTTCAAGACCTCGTCGCGGCGCTGGGCCGTTTCGGTGCTGATAAGTCGCATGTTCAGCAGACCTTCCAGTATATCGATTGCCTTATTCATGCTCTTCACCGTCTTTATTATTTCCTTGGCGATCTCGCCATGAGATCGCCTACAATTACTCCCTTCTTTTCATGGTATTTAAGTTTTGGTAAGTCGGGGTAGAAAATTTAACCGAATTTCCGTGATGCTCCGCGCGATTCGCACATTTGAACTTTTAGCGCGAATTCCACATGGATTTCGAGCATGTTGTTTAAATACCCGTGGAAAATCATCGAGGTCATTTCGCTACGGGTGCTGGCATCCCCGCGAACGTGGTAGCTAGAGTTCGATAGTCGTTTTTCTGATC
Organism: Candidatus Sigynarchaeota archaeon; assembly: GCA_030587525.1. GTDB lineage: Archaea > Asgardarchaeota > Lokiarchaeia > Sigyniarchaeales > Sigyniarchaeaceae > Sigyniarchaeum > Sigyniarchaeum tengchongense. The sequence goes on from JAUQYW010000360.1 coordinate 2,262, forward strand.
GAACTACCAAGATGACCACATTTACCTTTATTACGTGCATCGGGCTATGATAATCCCGCGAAGGAACAGCTAGACAAAATAAAATTTCCTTCAAGTATTAGTTTAATAAGGGTGTACGGTCATGTTTTTGTCATGTTGTTATAGGAACTGGCAATAAGCAACATAGAGTGGTAACCATGGCTACTACTGAAGCAGCAGAACCTCAGTTGGTCGTCAAGTGTCCAACGTGCGGCGCCAGTCTGGCCGTTTCTCCAGAGGATTTAGTGAGGACATGCAACTATTGCGGAGAAACGATCGATGTGGATGGAAAGAAGATCCCCGATCACCAGATGATTCCCTCGCAGGACATCAACACGATCAAGGCAAACATCGAGGCATTTTTGGTAAAAAACAAGATCAAAGCGGGTACCTCGATCGACGAGATCAAGGCGAGCTATATTCCGTATTGGCTCGTTCCCTTCGACTCACAAACCCATTACTTCGGGGTGTTGAACGGCACGGTCCAGCGGCAGAAGACCGAGACCTACCGGGATTCCGAGGGCAAGACCCGCACGAGAACCGTGACGTATTCAGTGCCCGTGTACAAGCCCGAGGAAGGCAATTTTGCTCGGAGCGGGCGGGAGAACGTGATCGCCAGGAAGCACACGGCGTTCTATGGATTCGATAAATTCCAGGACACGATTTTCCTGGAAAACGTCCAGCCGTTCGACTTCAACAAGGTCAAGGTACACGCCGCGGAATTCATCAACGCAGAGGTGGACGCGCACGAGGCCCAGATGGATGCCTACGGGCGCGTCGAGAACGGGAACAGGTCCATCGCCGCGGGAAAGGTGTCCAAGCTCGTGCGGTGCGATTCCCAGGTCAATCTCAAGTACCCGATCTACGTGCACACGGCACTCTGGACGGCAAGGTACAAGTTCCAGGGCAAGGTCTACAAGGTTTCCGCGTCGGGAGACTCCGGCAAGGTCGTGAAGGGCGAGGTGCCTCTCACGCTCGGTCGGCGTATGAAAAACTTGATCCTCGGCCTAGCCATCATGGTCGTCGCGTCGATAGTCGCGAACTACGGCTTCAACGAAGTGCAGCTCAACGCCAACGACAATGGTTGGATAGCAGTGATCATCGGCATCGTGATCGTCGCGCTGAGCTTCTGCCCGACATCGACTGCATTCAAGATGCAGCTCGAAAAGTCGGACAAGATCAAGCGACCATCGAAGCAGAAAGGACAAAAGCCCGTGGCAAGAGCCCCGGCACCAGCGCCGGCGCCGGCACCACAATAGGAGGCGATATGAAATGGTAAAACTTACATGTCCAAATTGCTCCGCGGATATTGAAGTCCCAGCAAATGCACCCATCCACACGTGCGAGTACTGCGGCACGGCAATCCAGGTCAGCGTCTTGTTCGGCGGTGGCGGTGCAGCGGCCGGCGGCGTGCCCAAGGACCAGTACATCATCAAGGACCACTACATCATCCGGTGCCATTACCAGCAAGGGCAAGCCAAGAACTTGCTCGTGGACTGGGTCAAGAAGA